>NZ_CP085442.1:723035-1036071 GCF_023824195.1 Priestia megaterium | reverse complement strand
TTTTTCATTGCTGCGCATGACGATTTGAAGCAGACTTTCGATTTCCATATACTCAGAAAATTCTTCTTTTGTAATGACCTTGGACAGTCCTGCTGATATCCGCTGGTTGTCTTTTTTAATATCATGTACTTCTCCTGCAATTTGTAATGCTTTTTGGCTAAAATCGTGCAGCGAAGTAAGCTGGTGGATATCCGCTTCGTGTAGTTCTTCATATAAATCATACGACTTTTTCGTAATCCGCTCAGCGTCCTGCAGCGTTTTTTTTAAATGGATGGATTCCTCATATAAATTTGAAAGCACAACAAGCAGCTGATCATTTTTTTGAGAGATTTGTCGTTCTCTAAGCTGCCCTTCGTAAAGTTTGATCATACTAAACAGGCATAGAACAAAGAAACTTCGAAAGACGCCTACAATAAAAATTTGCATGAACTCCGGGAACACAATATGATGATGAACCATTACATACATAAAAAACAATTCCATTCCGCCTGAAACCGTTTCGATGATGATGCTCCATATGCCAATAATCCACGGCTTTGAATGAAAATCGTTAATCTTAAACCAAGAAAAAGCAATTGCATAAACAAGATAATAAATCCCTGCTGAGCACCGGATCTGCAAAGAATGCAGAAAATCAAATGATTCGTAGTTATACCAGTCAAGGTACATTCGAAAGCCCACTATAGCACTAGCAACTAAAATACCTGGTATTACAGGAGATACCTTTCTTAAAAGCAGCAGTGAAAAGAAAAAAATGGGCACAGCAAAGCTAACTCTATACGTATCATGAAAAGGATAATATTTAAGCTCTCCTGCTAGCGGCACAACGACTATCATCACCAGAATGAGTAAAACATCTTTTTTTACTACCGTATCAACTTTCATCGTTCACTTCCTGCACTTTTTGAACATAAGTATATAGTTTAGCAATCTAAAAGACAATCGCTCTTCCCTATATTTTTTTACATTCCTACTTCCATTTATAAATATAGCCCATATATAAACGGTTATTTATTCTCTTTCATTATTCTCTGTAGTTTTTTAGATTTTCTTGTTTTATTTTGTAATTTTTGTTGTATAGTAGAAGTACCTTTTAAAATGTGAGGCTGTATCACAACTATTCATTATTATCACATCACCTGATAGCTACACTAAAAAGGAAAACTATTATTTTATAGGGGGAGCTTATTTTACAATGTGGATCATTACCGTTTACTCGAAAAACCAAAGTCCGACTATGTTTGAATTTGAATCAGAGGTAGAGGCGAAAAAGACATTTCAGGAGATTAAAGGGTGTAAGATCCTATCGGAAGTTATTTACTATAACGACCGAGTTCCCGCTTTAGCGTAAATCAGTTGATGTAGGAAATTTTACAAATTATCGGTTAAAAGCCACTTAAAGAGCCAAAGGATGATCCTATTCCTTTGGCTCTTTACTGTTTGATCAAAAAAACAGCGCTTCTTATGCAGAAACGCTATTTTTCTTCGTGAGCATACTGACTCCCCACATTACTATAAAGTTGACAAGCAGCGCAATAAATCCGACATTGATATCCTTCATTTGCTGAGGCAGTGACGGAAATAATGTACCAATAGTAGATCCGCTGATTGTAATATAGGCCACTACAATAATTCCAGCAACAATCCCCCACGCTGCTCCTTGTTTCGTTACAAAATTATTTTTCCTCAAACTGAAAAGCAGTGATGGAAACAGCTGTGTCATCAGACTATAGCCCATTAAAATAATCGTTGACAGCGTCGTTCCTCCGTTTAGCGTAAAGTAAACGGAAATGAGAGCCACGATTGGTACAAAGCTTTTCGCTAAAAGAGCAATACGCGCTTCGCTTGCTTGAGGCGCAAACGGTTTGTATATGTTTTTAGCCAGCAGCGTTGACGCACTCATTAACAGCATCGACCCCGGCACAAGCGCTGTCAGCAAACCGGCCCCTCCTATAATTCCAATAAACCAAGGATCAAAGGTTTGGATTGAGATCCGTAATAGCGCAAGATCCACGTCTCCTCCGCTTAAACCAGGAACTTTTAAAATAGCTGCAAATCCAACAAAAAATACAAAGAGCAGCATCAGCGTATAAAGAGGACTAATGATTGCATTTTTACGAAATACCTTTGCATTTTTCGCTGTATAACTTGAACTAAACACCTGCGGCCACATATAAAAACCAAGTACTAGTAAAATAACGGTCGAAATAAACCATGAGACGCTTAATCCTTGCTCAGGAAACTTTAAAAACCCTGGCTTCGCTGTATTCACCGCTTCAAACATCGGACCGTATCCTCCGTAATAATGAAAAGGCAAATAAATGCCTAAAAATCCAATCACAGCAAGCATCATAATGTCTTTAATAACGGCCGTCCATGCAGAACCGTGGATACCGGATATCATAACATACAGCGTTAAACTGATAGCTCCCATCCAAATGGCTGCCGGCATCGAAATGGCGCCGTAGGATGCTTGTGATACAATAATCCCCAATCCTTTTAACTGCACAACAATAACAGGAATGACGGCAATCACTCCTACAGCAGCTACAAGCACACCAAGGTAAGGGCTTTTATATTTGCTTACAAAAAAATCAGGCTGCGAAACGAGCTTATGATCTCTTGCATACTTCCAAATAACAGGAAGAAGCCAGTATGATAAGACATATGATAAGCTAATATAAATTAAGACATAAAGTGCAGGAGCTCCTTTGCCATAAGCCCATCCGCTTCCGCCTAGAAACGAAAACGTTGTATAGATTTCTCCGGCCATCAGCACAAACACTAAAATAGCCCCGAAACCGCGTCCGCCTACCGTCCACTGCTCCAAGTTCATATCTTTGCCTTTGGTTGATCGTATGCCAAGAAAAATAGCTGCCACTAAAAATAGTAAAATAATAATAAGTGCACTATTCATTCTTCTTCCCCTTCCCGATTTCTGGGATCAAGCTTGTACATAACCCCTAAAATAATGGACGTAAGCACCACCCATATCACCATCCAAAACATATTGAACGGCATACCGAGAACAAACGGAGTCACTCGATTAACAAAAGGAAGAAATCCTAATATGCCTACGAACGGAAGGACAGACAAAATATAGATAAATTTCATGACTAAACTCCTCCGACTTTCTAAAACTAACTTCTTTATATTACCACATATTCTGTCCATTCAATGAAGGAATGCTTGCATTTAAACTGAAATAATCTCCAAAAGATAAAATATTCTGTACTATTTTACAAAAATACTGTTTTCATTTTTCTGAATAAATAGTATAATTTCTTCTTATAGTTCGCAGGAGGTATCGTACAGATGAAAACAATAGAGAAAATCAGTACATTTGCAGGAAAAACATTTACGCTTTGGGTTATTTTAATTTCCGTTATTGCTTACTCATTCCCAGAGCACTTTGTATGGATTGGAAAGTACATCGTTCCGCTCTTAGGAATTGTCATGTTTGGAATGGGATTAACGCTGTCAGCGTCTGATTTCAGCGAAGTATTTCGAAGACCGAAAGAAGTAGCACTAGGCGTGGTGGGACATTTTATCATTATGCCGCTTCTCGCATTCGGTTTGGCGATTGGCTTAGATTTACCAAAAGAAATAGCAGTGGGCGTTATTTTAGTAGGCTGTTGTCCAAGCGGCACATCATCAAACGTAATGGTCTTTTTGGCTCGAGGAAACGTTGCGCTCGCAGTTGCTATCGCTTCTGTTTCAACCATTTTAGCACCGATTGTTACACCGCTTCTCATTTTATTATTTGCAAGCAAGTGGGTCGATATTGATATCATGTCTCTTATTATTTCCATTATACAAGTTGTCATCATTCCGCTTGCTCTTGGATTTACGATCAAAAAGTTTTTTGGAAAAGCTGCAGAAGCAAGTTCCAAAGCCCTTCCCCTTGTTTCAGTAGTCGCGATTGTCTTGATTGTATCCGCCGTTGTGGCAGGAAGCCAAGCACAGCTTGCTAAAACAGGCGGTATCATTTTTGCCGTAGTTGTTCTTCACAACATTCTTGGTTTCACAATCGGCTTCTTCTTTGCCCGCTTATGCGGAATGGATCTAGCCAAACAAAAAGCAGTGGCAATGGAAGTTGGCATGCAAAACTCAGGGCTCGGCGTCACTATCGCTTCCACTCACTTTTCGCCACTAGCCGCTGTCCCAAGCGCCATCTTCAGCGTCTGGCACAACATCTCAGGCTCAGTGCTGGCCTTTATCTTCAGCAAACTAAAAGACAAAAACCAGCCCTCTTCTAACAAAAATATGGCTGGCTAATACCATAAACTTATAAGGGAAGCACAAAAAGCTCCCTTGACTCTTCCCAAAAAGGTTTTAAAAAGTTCTTAAAAGGTTTTACCTAGGCGAATGCCACCAACCCCGCAAGGGGGGTGGCATTCGCTTAGGTATAGAAAAAGAGACATGGCCGATTTTGCCATGTCTCTTTTTCTACATCGATTCTAAACTATATTAGCCTCTTCCTGCTTGGAAAGAAGGGTATTTCGTCATACCACCATCAGCAAATAATGTAATACCTGTTACATAGCTTGCTTGTGATGATGCTAAGAATGCTGCAACTGCTGCTACTTCTTCTGGTTTACCGATGTAACCCATTGGAATCATGCTTTCTACGTCTGCACGTTGTTCTGGATCTGCAAATTTCTCTGCGTTAATTGGTGTGTTCATCGCACCTGGTCCAATGTTATTTACGCGGATACCTTTTGGCGCATATTCAAGAGCCAATGTTTCCGTCATTAGTTTCATACCGCCTTTACTTGCTGCGTAGTGAACAAATAATGGCCAAGGAATCATTTCGTGAACGCTAGACATGTTGATAACATTTCCTTTAATGTCGTTTTCAACGAAATATTTAATTGCTTCACGGCTTCCTAAGAATGCACCTGTTAAGTTTGTATCAATAACTTTGTTCCAGTTATCTAGAGATAGCTCATGAGAAGGAACTGGGTTTTCAACACCAGCGTTGTTAATCATTACGTCTAATGTACCAAATTCTTTAATAGCTGTTTGAACAAGATTTACAACGTCTTCCTCTTTTGTTACGTCGCCTTGAACGATGATTGCTTGTCCGCCTGCTTCTTCTACTTCTTTTTTCGCATCTAAAGCTTCTTCTTCATTGTTGTAATAGTTAATAACAACTTTTGCTTCTTCTTGACCGAAACGAACAGCCATTGCGCGTCCTAAACCTGTTGATCCACCTGTAATTACAACTACTTTATCTTTTAAATCTGTATACATAATAAAATCCTCCTAGTGTTTTCATTTATTCATACATACTATCATTAACTTTTACGTAAACGTTAACTTTTAGCCATTCCGAGGAATACGCCACCTAAAATGATGAGCACAATACCAATCGTAATCGAAATAAGCTGACGCTTCGTTTTCTTTTCTCCTAATAAGAAGATACCGCCAAGCGTTGAAATAACAATTCCCATTTGTGATAATGAGAAGCTTGTTGCAACCCCTACTTTAGGTTGAGAGATAAATAAGAACATATTACCAGCTGCCCAAATCAGCCCTGGAATAATGTTGCGAATTGCGTATTTATTAAACGGTTTGTGTTTATAAGTAAGTATAAGTCCCCCAATTAACATACCAATAGCTTGTGGGAATAGCGCCGACCATCCGTCTACATTAAATAAACGAGCGACAACTACATACACTAAGTATCCAATTGTTGAAATAATAAGGGTAATAATCCCTTTTTTGAATTGTCCAGATTGCTCTGCATTTTTTTCGCTTTCTAGTGATGTTAACACAATACCAATAACAATAAAGATAAGAGCTAACACACCTAAAATAACGGTTGTTGTTGTTGACCACTCGTGAAATACGATAACACCAAACAGCGATGTCGTCACAAGCTGCATACCAGTTGAAATTGGCATGGTTTTTGAAACACCAATATAATCAATCGTTTTCAACTGATTACTTTGCCCAACTGCCCAAAATAATCCTGAAACGATTCCGACAATAAAAATAAGCGGCGTCAATACGGGATGAACTACGAAGTAAATAACGGCTGAAAAGATCAGCGCACCAATTGTAGTCCCAAGCGTTTGACTGTAAGGACCTCCGCCCAATTTAACGTTGAACAGGACAATACTTCCCCAGAAAATCGCAGGAAGAATAGCCAAAAGGATATCCATTTGATACTAACCTTCTTTCTCAAACTCTTGATGTAATTGTAAATTTAAAGTACCTTTTGTTTAACTAGGTAACTTTATGTAACCAATCTTAGACCTTTTTTCTTGATACGTCAACAATAATATGTCGATTTTGTGACTTTTTTTAAATACTTTACAATACAGCGTTTCCAAGCTACTGAAAGTTTTGAAAATAAAAAAAGATAGCCTTTTCATTATCCAAATGTTAGTATATAATAACATTACAGTGGTTACTTTTAATATCCTATATACAATAAAGTAGGTGACATCAATGAATGATTTTGATGAGTTATGTCCAAAAGTGTGGAAAACATTCGATATAATCGGAAAAAGATGGAATGGATTGATCATTTATGTCCTTATGAGCGGACCTAAACGCTTTAGTGAAATTCACAGCAGCATTCCTTCTTTAAGTAAACGAATGTTAACCGAACGAATGAAAGAACTGGAAGAAGAAGGAATTGTGATCCGGCACGTTATTCCTGAACGTCCCGTTCGCATTGAATATATCTTAACCAAAAAAGGATCAGAGCTTGGTATGATCTTAGGGCCCGTCAGTAAGTGGGCAAAAACATGGATAAAATAAAAAAGCCTCCAGTGAGGCTTTTTTTACGTTTGATAGAGGATATAATTATTTTTCCCTTCTCTTTTCCCTTTGTATAACGCATCATCTGCATTTTTTAATAATAAAGCAGCCGATTCCCCGTCCTCTGGATAAATAGACACGCCGATGGTAGTTGTTGTGCGCAAACAATAGCCCCGTACATTCCAGTTTTGCTGAAGAGATACATGAATCCGCCTAGCAATTTGTTCAATTTCCCGTCCATTTGTTACGTTTAAAATAATGATAAACTCGTCTCCGCCCAAACGATAAATGCGATCGCCTTTCCGTACACAGCTTTTTAATCTCTTCGTGTATGCTTTTAGAAATTCGTCGCCTATATGATGGCCATATTCATCGTTAATCTGCTTAAAATTATCACAGTCGAGAAACAAAAGCGCAAAAAACTCATCGCTTTTTCGCTGCCCTTTTTCAATTACTTTGTTTAACTCTTTTAATAACATCGCCCGGTTGGGAAGACCTGTTAAACTATCGTGAGTGGCTTCAAAATGAAGTTTATTTTCTAACGCTTTTTGCTCAGTAATATCATTATGAATGGACACATAATGAGTAATATTTCCGTCTATATCTTTTAACGGCACAATTGTTTTCGATACCCAGTATGACTGATGATGCTTCGTCCCCATTTCAAGCTGCCCTCGCCATACTTTTCCGCTTTTTATTGTTTCAAGCAGCTCAGAATGGTCATGATGAAGCCCTGCATCTCGATAATACTTCCCCAATAAATCTTCTTTTTCATAACCTGAATACTGTACATACATATCATTTACATAGGTAATAGTTCCACTTGCATTTATAATCATAACGCTAGCTGATTCATCAAGCGCATATTTTATATTTTCAAGTTCTTTCATTGTATAAGCCAGCTGTTCTTCTGCTTCTTTTTGAGGCGTAATATCGTGTAAGATTGCATAGGCGCCAACCGTTTGATTATTTACTTTAACAGGAATAGTTGTAATGTACACGTGCTGTGCGGAATGTTGACTTCTACGAAATGTTAGCTCTGTGCTGTAGCTGATTGCTTTATATACATTCCAGGACTTGTAATTACAGGCTCCCAGCCGTTTAGCAATATCTCGGTAATTTTGATGGAGCACATCACTTGCAGAAAGCTGCAGCGTTTCTAAGAATGCACTGTTAATATTTAAAATCGTACCGTCCAAATTCAGCATACAAACCGCGTGGTGGTGGTTTGTAAATAGCGATTTGTACCACTGTTTACTTTTTATGAGTTCCAATTCTAATCTTTTAATAGCTGTGATATCTCGGTAAATCACCGAATAGGCGACCAGTTGATTTTGATAGTCATAAATCGGTGAATAGCTGACAGATACACACACGCTTTCGCCGTTTTTTGTGTACCTGACTGTTTCATAAGGAGGCAGCGTCTTACCATTTTTTAATTCTTCGATTAATTTAAGGTTTTCTTTTTCTTCTTTCTTTGACACGATGTTCATCTCTTGACGGCTTTTTCCTATAACTTCTTCTTTTCTCCACTGAAATAGCTTTTCGAATGCTCCATTGACTGTTAAGATCTTCTCATCACAGTCAGCAATTAGAATGGCGTCTACCGTGTTTTCTAGAAACGCATCGAGTAAACGCGTGCTCTCTTCCTGTGTTTTTTTATAATGAATTTCTTGAGCCATGACAAGGACATGTGAAGGGGTTGTCGCTTGATTAAAAAGAGGGGTAAATGTTACTTCATATGCATGCCGGTCGGGCTGAAAAAGCTGTATGTATTGATATTGAATCGGTTCTTTCGTGGCAATAGCTTTTTCACAAAGTGTGTAAAAAAGCAGATTTTCTTCTTTATTGATTATCTTTTTTTCCATCTTGTCAAAGAATTGCTGAGCTGCTTTGTTACATTCTTTATAATATAGCTGATGTTTTTCTTGCTGAATTAAAATAACAGGCTGCGGCATATTCATAAAATAAAATTGGAATACCCCTTCACTATACATACTAAATATCCTCCATCTGCCTTTGGAATTTCACTAAACGTCTTGTTTTGACATGTAATTCACTCATTATCCCTAACCAACACGTCTTCTTTATCACTTAAAATATTTTAACAATCGCACAAAATCACATAATTTTATAAAAATTCAAGACATCTATGTTGCGTATAGCTCTAATTACCCACTCCTATATTACGATAAATTATCTATTTAGTGAAGTGTATGGTTTAAGAGTTCAGCAGCCTTTCTCGTCTGAATAAACCGCGGTACTTATTATAAGTTAAGTAGGAAGAGATCGACTGCGGCATGCCCAGCAAATAGCCCTGAGCAGCATGTAGGTTTAACGAAATCGCTGCGGCTAAATCTTTATCTCGTTCAACGCCTTCTAAAATGAGATTCGTATGCGGATAATAGTTAACAAGCAAATCAATCAGATCTTTCTTTTGCTTGCAGTCGGCTAGCCCTTCAGCATAGCTTCGGTCCAGCTTCATATAGTGAGGTTCGTACATGCTCACTTGTCTCATCGCTGCGGCTCCTGCTCCAAAATCATCAATCGCAATTTTGAATCCTGCCTCTTTCAAACTCATTACTCGGGCAAAAAGAGCAGGCGATTCCCATAAAATCTTTTCATGAAGCGTTTCATTTAACTCCCATACAATGCGATGCTTCGCGTTTTTATAGGTGTTCAACAGATACGTTAAAAACAGTTGAAAATGCGGATGGAGAAGAGTAGATGGAAACACATTGATAAATACATCCTCTGATTTCAACACATCAAACGGAAAGTGTTTGATCGCTCCTTCAATTGCCATCGTATCAAGCTTATATAAACAATTATGGCGTCTTGCCAGTGAAAACAACTCTTCAATCTGCCCTTTTGCGAAAGCTGTGCGCAGCAAAGCCTCAAAACCCAGCGTCTCCCACGAATCCAGCGCATAAATAGGCTGATATACAAACTGAAAGTCTTCATACGTCAGTTCCTTTAAAACATGAGCATCCATTCTTTCGTTTAATCACCTTTCGTTTTCAATATACTATTTCTTCCATAACATAAACTTATAAAAATATATCCTAAAAACAGCTAATTGTCCATTAAAAGGAATATATTCCATTAGGTAATTTAGGTATTTTGAGACTTGCTAAGGGCTTATGATAGCAACAAAGAAGTGTTTTAGAGACTTTTATACTTTTGATAGATAGGCTGTAAAGGATGTTTCAAAAAAGAGATTGAGACATAAGTAACTCAACCCCATCTAAAGATGAGCAAATTAGATAAAGGGACTAGTATAGATTGCTTGTGACACCGCGGTTGATTTCCGTGCACGGTTTCGCTTTCCGCGGGCGGCCGCTGAGCCTCCTCGTCGCTTACGCTCCTGCGGGGTCTCACCTGTTCCGCTTTTCCCGCAGGAGTCTTCGCCTTGCCCTCCAATCAACCGCTAGAAGCACCTATATACATAAAATCTACGTTTACCATATACTTAACTTAGCGCAATAACCTCTTATCGTTTGCTTGTAATCATAGACAAATTGCTCATATTGATAAAGATTCGCTTGTGTTTTACCTTCAACTTCTTCATTGTAAACAGCCCACCAGCTCTCGTAAGAATCATTATTTATAGCATAATCCTCTCTATTTTTATGTAAAACTTAATACTCTTCCGGAAACCACATCTTATACTGATTTGTCTTTGATTTGAACTCATAAAATCCATCATCCGCTTTTTTATCTTTATTCAAGAAACTACGCGTAAAGTGATTATCAAAAGCTGGAACGTTGGGGTAGCGGCTTTCATTTATCATCCATATGGCTCCTATTAAAATAGCTGCTCCTGCAATAATGGTCTTGGTACGTTTTTTCATCGTTACACACTCCCTTCATTGCTTGAAAGAAACCACATTTAATATAATTTGAATAGTTTTATTTAAATCTGTTGCTATGTATGTTGCATACTACTTACTCATCTATTTGTAATTGTTGAACATATAAAAATCCCTGAGACCACTGTCTGAGGAATAGCAGTATCTCTTATGTTAATTCACTTTCATCCATATAATCCACTGTACTCAAGCTGAGTTATTCTATTTCGTAGGTTATTATTTAGCAATGCCTTTTCACTCATAATCATTTCTCCTCATGAAAATTTACGCTTTGTAGTATTTTCACAATTAATTTTTCTTGTTTCTCCCCTTGTTTTTCTGTTAAATTTTCTCCTGTATATTTGTAGTAGAGCTCGATTACTCTATCCGTATCTTTATTTGCTATATATGCTACATATGTATTTGGAACATACTTAATATTGTTCTTTACAACTTTTTCCTCAGTTCCTTTAAAATATGTATATGCTGAATCGTAATATATACTGGCATTAGCTGTTTCTATCTTTTTTGGCATATTAACGTGTAAGTTTTTTTTAAACAAACTCTCTACATTTATGTCCTCATTTTTTTTCACTTTATCTGCCAGTTCCACGTTAATATATGAAATCTCGCTTTTATTATTAAAGAAACTTTCCGAAGAAGCTACCCATCGCTCATAATCCTTTCCGTTGATAGAATAATCTTCTTTATTTTCATGAATCAACTGATACTCCTCCGGAAACCACATCGTATACTGCCCTGTCTTCGACTTAAACTCATAAAACCCATCATCCACTTTTTTATCTTTGTTTAAGAATTCACGCGTAAAGTGATCATCAAAAGCAGGGACGTTTGGGTATCGGCTTTCGTTTATCATCCATATTCCTCCTATTAAAATAGCAGCTCCTGCAATAACTGCAATAATGGTCTTCGTACGTTTTTTCATTGGCGCACACCCTTTTAGTTATCTTATAACCTAAGTTTTATACATTTTCGATACTATCATACTTATAATGGGAGAGTCATAAGCAGAACGAATCAAAGAACCATAATTAGGAATTGGTTATTTTTTACTGTTACTTACCCTTTCTATTAAAGAAATAATCACTTCTTTTTTTATCATTGTTACCTTTATTAATGATTTCTTCAAATAAAGAAAACCCCACTTTCAACAAAGTGAGGTTGATTACATAATATAGGACGTTTACTGAACGGTTTGCTCTTCTTGTGCTAGCACATCAATCTCAGCGTCAATCTTAACGCTGTGGTTTTTTCCATCAAGTCCAAGAATCACAATTTCATATTGCTTGTTAGTGAGAACAATCGATTCGATAATACCTTTATGCTGTCTTAATGCGTATGCTTTTGCACGGCTTTTGGTTAAAGGAATCGTTTTTTCTTTCAAAATACTGCCGGTTTGGGCGTTAATTTTTACTTTATGCTCTTCTCCGTTTAACGTAAGGATGTCTACTATATAAATAGGAAGAGTGAGTATTTTACTCAGCGATATGGATTTGACAATGCCTTTATATTCTTTTAATGCGAGAAGCTTTGCTTGTTCTTTCAACAAAAGAGATCGTTTTTCAGAAATCATTTGACGCCATCCTTTCTAGTTTATAAAACGGACTGCTGTTTCAATTTCTTAACGTACCATACCTTATGTATACGTCTAATATCTAGTATAGCGGGCTTGTCTTAAATTTCTCTTAATATTACATGAAAGATAGCTGAAGAAAGCTGTTACCCACTGAAAAAACTAGACCTGGTTAGATCTAGCTTCTTATTTGTGAATGTGAATTCTACATCTTTTTCGTTTCGAATCGTTCTACGGCTCTCATTTGTTTGATTGACGGCGATTTGTGTACGCACATGCCTAAATGAACTTTTTGAAGCAAATAGGGATCAATGTAAAAACCATTTTGAAAGATGTTTTCTTTTTCCTGTTCGTCATGAAATTTGGAGCATCTTACACAGTAATACATATCATAACCTCCTTGCGGACTATTTTATAAACGGGGATAATTGTGAATGGTATATTTACCTACATCATATGGAAAAGAACAAAAGTCGTGCTTGTTTGGGGAAAATGTCCGAAAAGAAGAAGGCTTTTCCATGGGCTAAACCGCTGGCTTTTCAAAATGATTATTTAGAACATAAATCAGTTTAATCGTAATAAAAAAGCCTCTTTCAAAAAGAAAAGAGGCTTTTTTATTAATTTGTTACTTTTGCGCTGTTTTGATGCCAGTTCCAAGCTGATGCGATGATTTTTTCTAATGAAATTTGCGCTTTCCAGCCTAATTCTGCGTGAATTTTATCAGAAGATGCAACTAAGCGTGCCGGATCTCCAGCGCGACGGTCTGCCATAACGACATTCGCTTTTTTACCGGTTACTTTTTCACACGTTTCAATCACTTCTTTTACAGAGTAGCCAAGGCCGTTTCCAAGATTGTACGTTGCTGTTTTCTTCGTGCCGTCTAACAGTGCTTGAAGCGCTGAGATATGAGCATTTGCTAGGTCCGTTACGTGAATGTAGTCACGGATGCACGTTCCGTCTGCAGTACCGTAGTCTGAGCCGAATACAGAAATGTTTTCACGTTCACCAAGCAGGTGCTGAAGAATGATTGGAATCAAGTGCGTTTCAGGATCATGACACTCGCCAATTTCCGCTGTTTCGTAAGCACCCGCTGCGTTGAAGTAACGAAGCACAACATATTCCATATCGTAAGCACTTGCAAAGTCAGCTAGAATCTGTTCAATCATTAACTTTGAACGTCCGTACGGATTAATTGGGTTTGTTGCCGTATCTTCTGTGATGATATCTACAGAAGGAATCCCGTATGTAGCAGCAGTAGATGAAAAAATAAACTTTTTCACATTGTGCTTCATCATCGTTTGTAAAAGGGTTAATGTCGCAGCTACGTTGTTTTGATAATATTTAAGAGGATCTGTTACTGACTCCCCTACTAAACTATTAGCAGCAAAATGCATGACAGCATCAATTTTACGATTTGTGAATACGCTTTCTAAATCTTTTTTATTACCTAGATTTCCTTCTACGAATACCGCTTTCTCATCAATTGCCCAGCGATGACCCGTTGATAGATTATCAAGTACCACAACTTCATTTGTTTTCACTAATTCTTTTACTAGGTGGCTTCCGATATAGCCTGCTCCTCCGATGACTAAAATCATACTGTCAGTCAGCTCCTTTTTATTAAGTGTCGCTACAGATATCGTACCCGTTTCTTTTCCATTTGTAAATATTTCATTTTTCAGTATATGATAACGCAACTGCTATCTTTTAATTAGTATATCTAACAATTGTGAACTGAGTGTGAAGATGTTTATTTCTATTTAGAAACCCGTGCTTGTAAGCAGCGGGTTTTCTTTTTATATTTGCTGAGGCACTTTCTTCATATCTTTTACTTTATTTTTTAATGGAAGCATCCCTTCAATATGACATTCAATACAGTCCCCGTCTTCAATAACAGCCGGTCCCGGCGTTCCTGTTAGGATGATATCGCCCGGATGCAGCGTCATGACTTTTGAGAAAAACGAAACGCAGTACGCAATGTCGTAAATCATATTAGATACTCTATTTTCATGCTGCACGTTTCCATTTAGCAATGTGCGCACTTGAAGTGCTTTCACATTTGATATACTTTCTTTTGTGATAAATTCTGAGCCGATACTGCAAAATGTATCAAAGCTTTTCGCACGCATTAAGTAGCGATGATTTGCCGCATGAATATCGGCTGCGGTTACATCAATTGCTGACGTGTAACCAGCAATTACGTTCATCGCTTCATCTGGCTCTATATCCTTACACGTTTCGCCGATCACCACCGCTAGTTCCGCTTCAGCCGTTGTTTTGTAGGACTGCTTTGGAATACGAATGCTGTCATCTGGTCCAATAATGGCGGTTGCGGGTTTTAAAAAACTAACTGGATCAATGGCACGATCGTAGTCTTTTAGTTTTTCTTCAGAAGCCGCATAATTAAATCCAATGCCTAATAATTTTGACGGATGACTAATGACAGGAGCTTGTTTTCTGTCCTGCAAGTGCAGTACGGGAAAAGAGCTGTTCATACCAAATTTATTATGGGCATACCATGTTTCAAGGTGGCGAAGTTCTTTATATTGAATAAGATCCCAAATTGTTGTAGACCAGTTTGTTAAATATTTAGTATTGATATCTTCTATAAGCAGAATGCTGTCATTGTCTAAAATGGCTGCTTGTTCTTTCCCTTGCTCTATTATATTTACTAACTTCATGATACGCTCCTTACCGATGCTTGAATGATACGATCGCTGTTTTCTTTTACCCAATTTAATAATTTTTCATCTTGGTTGTATCCCGCAATAAAAGATAAGCCGATTGGCAAACCGTCTAGTTCTCCTGCAGGTATCGTAACTTGGGGAAGACCGCTTAGGCCGGCAATACACGTCATTTGAAGTGTTCGCAATCTTCTGTTTTCTAACTCCGGACCTTTTGCATCTTTTACTGGCGCGGGTCCTGGAGCTGTAGGAAGTACTAATATTCCTTCTTCTCCAAGCTGTGAGTACATAAAATAGCGAAGTTCACGACGCTTTTCTTCTATATAATTCATATTTAATAATGTAAGAGTGCTGGCCCATTGAAAGCGGCTTCCGATGTCTTCTCCAAACGTTGGATTTTCTTTTTGAATCCATTCTCCGTGCATTTGCCAAATTTCTTTTCCTTGCAGCAAACGGAAGGTTTCCATATATGTAGAAAAACCCTGAGGGGCAATCGCTATCTCTTCTGTAGTAGAGAAAGACTCCATTACGTGGTTAATAGATGGCGCAAGAGCTCGCATGCTTTGTTCATCCACAAGTTCCATCACGTCGGTTGGTACATACAGTCGTGTAAATTCACTAGCGCGCGACGCTGAGTCTAATAAAACCGCTCCAACTTTTTGCAGCGTGTGGCCGTCTCTAGCCATTACACCGACTGTATCAAAGCTTGGAGCCAGTGGAATGAGACCGTTTGTAGAAATGCGTCCGTGAGAAGGACGATAGCCAAAAATACCGCAGTAGCTTGACGGAATTCGAACCGATCCTCCCGTGTCTGTTCCAATCGCAAAATCAGTTATTCCCGCTGCCACAGCAACCGCTGATCCGCTCGAAGAACCTCCCGGAATTCGATCTGCGCTTTTTGGGTTTACCGGTGTTCCGTAATGCGCGTTTTCTCCATTTAATCCGTACATAAGCTCGTCAGTGTGCGTAACTCCCTTGAGTGCAGCTCCTTCTTTTAAAAGAGCAGCTACTACGTCTGCATGTTCGCTTGCAGGCTGATGCGTGGCGAGCCAATCTGGATTTCCTGCACTTGATCTATGTCCTTGTACATCAAATACGTCTTTTAACGCAAAACTCAAGTTATTTAACATTCCCGTTCCTGTTGGAGGTACGTAAAGATCACTGTCTACAAATGCGTTCCACGTATCTTTCATTCAACCATCTCCTCATTTCTTATATCTGTTTAGAATATAAAATTTGGAATAAGCTGGTCAATGAATGTGTCAGGTCTGTTAACATTAATATTATGTAAATCTCCCAGCTTCTCTTTTCCTAGAGAAACTAGCCGTTTCATTTCCCTTTTAGCACGTTTGCGAGTAAAGTAGAAACATATCATTTTACGAAAAGGACTATCGCGATGGAACAATCTACTACGCTTTTCTTATTTATTTTATTAGCTTTTGTGCTAACAAGAGGCATTCCATTTATAGGTTCATTTGCTCCTAGCATTAATCAGCTGCTTCGGCATATTGGACGTTATTTTTCAAATTTAAATACGATGTTTCATGAAGATGGCCATGCGTTAATGGGGCTCATTGTCGGAAAAGGCGTCAATCGCATTGAGCTTTATACCAATAATGAAGGTGTAGCTGTGACTGCCACCTACGCGGGATCCCGTGGATGGCTGCCGCGCGTCATTATTGCCTTAGCCGGCTACCCGTTCAGCTCAGCAATGGCTTATTTGTTTTTCTACCTGCTGGTTCACCATCACTACGACTGGCTTTTTTACGGGTTAGGAAGTGTTGTTGTTATTAATTTACTGCTTTGGGTACGTAACGGATACGGAATTGTGTGGCTTTTTTCTATCGGTTTGATCCTCGGAGGCATCTATTATCTGCAAGATCCACAGCTTATGCGCTACAGCATGATGTTTGTTGGTGCGCTGTTGCTTGTAGAATCTCTATTTTCTGCCTTTATTATTTTTGTGTTAAGCATCAAATATCCACACGATGCAGGTGACGCTACGAGTTTAAAGCAGCTTACCCATCTTTCAGCACGCTTTTGGGGTTTTTTATTTTTCGCACAGGCCGTGTATGTGGCTTATTTGATTTTTCAACTGATTTATTAAAGACAAAATTCTATAATCTCCTAAGAAAACTTTGGAAATTTTATAATTTAAAGGAATAATTTACTTTCATGCACTAAATAATAGTTTACGAGTTCCCTTAATGAGGTATATATTGGGTACTATGAAGTCGTAAAGAGGTGTGGGATACTTGTCATTATTTTTAAAGTGGAAGCAAAAAAAGCAGGAAAAAGAAGTAGAGCGTGTTCTTGAGGAAGCAATCTCAAAAAGAAAAGACTACTGGAACACAATTGGACATGTCGACGGAGACGTATTAACTCATTTGTTAAATCCCATGTTTTTTGGCGGGCCTGCCTGGCCATCTGGACGTCAAACATTTATTCGTGTTCAAAAAACAGATACGGTTATTCTCGCAAGCGACGGCTTGTCCGATCCGTTTCAATCCCCCGAAGAAAAGAGCCGAAAGCAAGGAAAAGGATTAGAATTCTATATCGAATGCGATGATGAATCTCTGCGCGGACCTTTATCTGATATCCAGGATCACTGGGCATTTGACCTTCTTTATCAAATGAGCCAAAATGCTGCCGCTCACCCTAATATGCTAGAACTATTCATGAAGCATGATATTCTTTCAATTGAATTTACTGATTTGGACGTACCATCTCATTTTGTAAATGAAAATGGAGAAATTGGTGTATTGCTAGGAGTTCAGTCTCCTTCTGTTTCAGCTAGCCTCTCTTTACCTTACGAATCTATTAAACTGATTAGTATGAAGCTTCTTACACCAAACGAATTAGAGTATGTACGCGAACAAGGAGCGCAAGGACGCAGGCAGCTTGCTGAAACATTTCAGCTGTCAAAAAGTTATCATATTACCATGACTAAAAGAGAATCTCTTATTTAGAAGAGGTTCTTTTTTTATTTCTGTTATTGAGAATAGAGCCCTGTAGAATATAATCCTTATTTACATAAAACTTTAGTTCACATACTTTTTTAAAGCTGCTTTTCATATGAGCGTACTATTTTTGATTCATGGTATATTTTGCTATAGTAAAAAAGAAGATATAAAAAAGGAGATGGACGTTAGACATGGCAGAAAAAGTACAGATTGGAAAATCCGAATTATATGTTAATCCTATTGGACTTGGAACAAATGCTGTGGGAGGACATAACTTATATCCTAACCTAAACGAGGAAGTCGGCAAAGACCTTGTTCATAAGGCGCTAGATAATGGCATAAACCTACTTGATACAGCGTTCATTTATGGTCCAAAACGTTCTGAAGAATTAATTGGTGAAGTGCTAAAAGAACGCGGAAATCGTGAAGAAGCGGTTATCGCCACAAAAGGAGCACATAAAATTGTTGGAGATGAGGTACTGCTAGACAATTCTCCTGCGTTTTTAAAACAGTCGGTTGAAGATAGCTTAAAACGCCTTCAAACAGATTATATCGATTTATATTATATTCACTTTCCAGATAAAAACACACCTAAAGACGAAGCGGTCGGTGCGTTAAAAGAATTAAAAGATGAAGGAAAAATCCGTTCTATCGGCGTATCAAACTTCACATTAGATCAGTTAAAAGAAGCAAATAAAGATGGTTATGTAGACGTGGTACAAGGGCAATATAACTTAATTCAGCGAGAAGCAGAAAACGATATTTTACCTTATACGGCTGCAAACCGCATTTCATTTATTCCATACTTCCCGCTAGCTGCTGGTTTACTTGCTGGGAAATACGATAAAAATACAAAGTTTAATGACTTGCGCGAAGATATGCCTCATTTTATCGGGGAAGCATTTCAGCAAAATCTAGAAAAAGTAGAGCGTCTTCGTCAAATCTCTAACGCAAAAGGCGTAGAAGTAGCTCATCTTGTTCTGGCTTGGTACTTAACGCGCGATTCAATTGATGTATTAATTCCGGGGGCAAAACGCGCTGATCAAGTACTTGATAACTTAAAAACATTAGATGTTCAGCTCACTTCTTCGGAAATTAAAGACATTGATCATATTTTTAAATAATATAAAAAGAGCTTTGCCATAGGTAAAGCTCTTTTTTCTATACAATTCCGCTGGCTAATAGAACAAAAGCCATAAGGAAGAATCCCATCTGTACAAAGCTTGTTATGTACTCTTTGGTTTCTTGTTTATATTTCCATTCATCTATCCCTTTCAGCAAAATAGCCGCAACTAAAAATAGGCAAGACACGATATAAGGCTCGACAAACATAAAGATCATATCGAGTACTAGAAAAAGAACAAAAGCTATCGTCACATATTTATCCCATCGTCCTAAAGCTAGACTTTCATACTCATATTTACCCCAAAATTTGCTGCGAGGTATATCAAGCACTTTTCTTAAAATAAAATCTACTAAGACTGCTGCTGATACTAGCATGATCAATATATACATCGTCATCTCCCCTTCCTTTTTATGGTATCATTTCAGCTCGTTTCTGTTAAGGTCTCAGCCACAAAGTGCTTAAACTGCTTTGTTTCTTCTGTTTCGCCTTTTGTTACGATATACGTATGTGAAGAAGGCCGGATAATTTTTTGCTGTGAAATTACGCTTAACGTTTGATTTTCAACTTCCTTTTTCACCATAGAAAATGGCAAATAAGATACGCCTAGGCCTTCTTCAATAAAGCGCTTTGTAATTTCTACTTGCGTCACAGGAAGCAGCTGAATGTGAGGATAACAAGCCTTGATTTGAAGGAGTAAATCTTCCCAATAAACAGGATGATTATTCGTAAGGAGCCGGTAGGAAGATAACAGCTCCTGTTCCGTACGTGCTCCTACAGAAAACGGGGCAACTAAGACTGCTTTTTCTTTATGAATTAACTCATAAAAAACGTCTGCCTGACCCGGAAGCATCCTTGTTAATCCAATATCTGATTTTCTGTCGCTGATGTCTTTTCCCACTTGAAACGAATTTGTGATATTAACCGTTACTTCAATATGGGGATATCTCTCTACAAATTGTTTGATTAGACTCGGCAAAACAGATGCTGCTATTTGAGGAGCAGCGGATATAGTCAGTTTTCGGTTATATCCTTGCTTCCATAACTTAAAATTCCCTACTCCTTCTTCATATGCTCTCACCATTTTTTGAGCATGAGGCAAAAAAAAGCGTCCTGCCTCAGTCAGCGCGATATATTTACCTTTTTTTTCAAAAAGCTCATCTCCTAATTCTTGCTGCAGTCGCTGAATATGCTTTGATACAGCAGGCTGTGTTAAAAATAAATCTTCAGACGCTTGCCTGAAATTTTCATAAGAAGCCGCTATGATGAATGTTTTTAACCATTTGATCTCCATTCTCTTCTCTCCATCTCTTTCTATTCATAACAAACTGGAATCAATACTGCTTATTTTTGTTTATTTTCTTTTCTATTAAACTTCTATACGATATATGTATCTCAATATTACCAAATAAAGGAGCTGTAAAAATGAAAAATAACGTTAAAGAAAAATTTAATGCTCATGCTTCTCAGTATGATGAGCAGCGCCGCAAACTCATTCCTTGTTTTTTTGATTTTTATTCTATTCCCGTTTCGCTTCTTCACTTTTCAAAAAAGCCGCTTCGCATACTTGATATCGGAGCAGGTACAGGCTTGTTTTCTTCTTTTGTTAAAGAAAAATACCCAGATGCGCATTTTACGTTGATTGACGTCTCAGATCAAATGCTTGAAAAAGCAAAGGAACGCTTTAAAAATGAACAGCATATAGAATTTATCGTATCAGATATAACAAGCTACAAATTTGAGCACTCATTTGACATTGTGATTTCTTCACTTGCTATTCATCATTTAGAAGACGAACAAAAACAAAAGCTGTATGGACAAATTTATGATTTGCTGCATACAGGAGGAATATTTATTAATGCCGATCAAGTATTAGGCCATTCTTCTATTGTTGAAGAGTTATATAAAAAAGACTGGAGCGAAAGAATTGCCGCAAGCGGATTAACTCATGAGCAAATTGAGGCTGCTCATGAACGTACGAAGTTAGATAAAATGGCAACTTTACATGATCAGTTAAGTTGGTTAACAGCAAGCGGGTTTAGCACGGTGGATTGCATCTATAAATTTTTTAATTTTGTTGTGATGTATGCTCAAAAATAACGGTTTAAAAACTGCTTGTCTCTTTGCAAGTAGTTTTTTTACTCTTTCCCTCCCTATATTCGAATAAGAATATTTATCTATTTCCATAAAACTACGCATACTTCTTTTCCAGTTTCGTATATCTAATAATAGCTTCGTTCTCCTGAACTTTTGAATTTTTTGTACATAAAACCCATATAAAGTATTTTTATACTATTTTATGTCTTTTTATGGTACAAAAAATACAACTATGTTACAATATGATTACAAAACAATCTGTATAACGCTTTCATTTCTTTACATAAAAATGAAGAACTGGAAAGGATGTGATGCTTATGTAAATGTGAATCCGCTAGATTAGTAAACTTATATTCCTAAAGTTGTACAAATTATCAAGAAAAGCTTAGTTATTCTTATTATTATAAATTCCCGCTAGTAAAGTCTTTCTACTTAATGATTTCCTTATTAAGCGCATACATACAGGTATAGAAAATGCAGCTATTCGTCTTTTATTTTATTAGTGAAGAATTTATAGCACAGCCCAAAGCATCATACGTTTTTCATTAATGCAGCCTAAGGAGGCGCAGCACATGGCAAATAGAATATCAAGAACAACAATCGTACTCATATCAGCTATTTTAGCTCTAGCCTGCTTGTTTGTAGGAGTTCCAAAAACAGAAGCTGCTTCAACACCATCTCATTTAATTGTTATTAACAAAGCGACGAATAAACTCGCTTATTATCAAAATGGTTCACTTGTCCGAACGTTTTCAGTAGGAACAGGACGTACACAGTCTCTTACACCAGAAGGCCATTTCAAAGTAGTAAATAAAATCGTCAATCGCCCTTATTACAAAGGGAACATTCCTGGTGGAGATCCTAGAAATCCCCTTGGCAATCGCTGGCTAGGCCTAAATGCTAGAGGTACATACGGCACGACGTATGCTATTCACGGAAATAATAATCCTGCTTCCATCGGCAAATATGTAAGCAGCGGGTGCGTTCGTATGTACGATGAAGAAGTAGAATGGTTATTTAGTAAAGTGACCGTCGGTACACCAGTAGTGATTACAACTTCTTCTAAATCATTTAACGACATTGCCGCAGCAAACGGGTACAACGTTTCTGGAAACTCAGGTTCTACTCCAGCTCCTTCTACAGGAACTGTTTTAAAGAAAGGCAGCAAAGGAAATGCAGTTAAAGAACTTCAGCAGAAACTAACTTCACTTGGCTATAATACAAAAGGTACGGACGGTGTGTTCGGTGTCAATACAGATTCAGCTGTTCGTAAGTTCCAAAAAGACCACGGCTTAACGGCTGACGGCATTGTTGGCCCATCAACGTATAAAGCTTTAGGAAGTTCAGGAACGAACCCGAACCCGACGACACCGACAAACCCAACAAATCCAACAAATCCAAAGCCAACAAATCCACCAGCAGATACAACAATTAACACAAAACAAACGCTTAAAAAAGGAAGCAAAGGCAGCAATGTTCAAGCTCTTCAAAAGAAGTTAACAGCACTTGGCTATAATACAAAAGGTACAGACGGTATCTTCGGTGCCAATACAGAAGCTGCTTTACGTAATTTTCAAAAAGACAATAAGCTAGCAGCTGACGGCATTGCCGGACCTAATACTTTAACTGCTATTTCTAAACGCTAATAGAGCCTGAAATCAGGCTCTGTTTTTTTATTGATAAACCTTTTTTTATATTGACCTCCCTTGACTCCTTAATGAACCATTACGCCGTCTTTCTTTTCTACAACATATTTGATCAACTGATAAACCGTTCTCATAAGAATTTGCTGCTGATAGATATCATTTTTGGCAGGAATTACGTTTTCTATCAGTCTGCTATATTTGTAGGCTTGATCGTCTTCTTTTTGTTTATAAAGAGCGAGCCAGCCATTACGGGATTTTTCAAGCAACTGTTCGTTGAAATAGGAATAAACGACGGTTGCAAACTCACCTGCCAATTCTTGAATAACCTGCTGTCGGTCGGTGACCGAATGATAGGTACTTGACCACCCAGACGGCTGGCTTAGAAAATGCTCGTAGACAGATGAAATAAAGGCGGACGCAATGACTGGCACCGGTCCTTCATGCTCTCCTAAAGAAATGTTCAAACACGTTTCTCTATCCATATAAGGAATGTTCAGCGACTCCATCGCTTCATAAAAAGCCTGAGAGACAGTCAAGTTTAAATAAATAGGATGCAGCTCTTGCTGCTTTTTTCTCGTTTCTGATACTAAAGCTGCCTTTAAGTCTTTATACAGAAGGTGACTCTCTTTGAATTCCTCGTGTACACATTCTAAAATAGTAGTACTCCCTACTGTTAAATAGTAGTGAAGCTGCTTTTTCATAAGAGGTGAAACGCTTTTAAGCGCATAATCTATCATTTTAGCCATGCCATGTTTTTTAGCATAATCCGTACTGCAGCTTGGAGAGGTAAGCAAATCTCCGTGTGTAACACAAACGTTTACCTTAGCACCGTGACCATGTACGATGAGCTGTTGAAGAAATTGAATATCTAATTCTTTAAGCCCATGATGTACGTATAGAATAGAAGCTGCTTTTTTTAAAGAATCGTGGATGGTGCTCGTATATTCAAAACACGGATGCTCGCAAATCGCTACCCCTTTTTTAAAAGAAAAAGGGCCGCAAACTTCAATTCTACGAAACAATGGATAAATAAGATGTCCGTTATTTTCTTCTTCTTCATTTGTTAGCGGCCCAAAGGAAGACAGCTCTTTTGCTGTGAGACGGCAGGATATTGGCCAGTCGTCTTCTCCTATTTCCCATGTTCCTTCCTTGTATTCTTTCAACCGGGATTCAATTGCAAGAAGCATTTGCTCGGTGATCTTCCTACATTCAAGCCGCTTGTGCCATACCTCTGCAAAATCTCTTCCTTCTTGATCAACAGCGTCTTTTACTATTTCACTTTCTCGTTTAATTGCATCTACAAATTGTTTGAATGAACTATTTTCGTCGCTCATTCTTAAAGGAACATCATCATTAAAATAACGGGCTTTGTATGGGATATCTCCCAAAAGAGCGCGCAGATTAAAAGAGGAATCTCCGTGTAATAACTCAAAGACCAAGTCATAATCCGTGCCTCCTTCAGCATACACTTCAGCGCTTCTTAGTAGGATATTCTCCAATTTCCTTTGCACTTCACTTCGCGTAAAAAAAGAGACGGCAGCTTCATAATGTTGGGAATCCTTCACCTTATACGTAGCAGAATAAGCGCCTTTACTGCCTATTCCTAGAAAGCCACATTCCTTTTTTATACCAAGAAGCTGGCGGATCAAGGATGTTTTGCCGCTTCCTTGTTCTCCGATTACATGAATGTACTCATACTCACTGTCAATTTGTTCGCTCGTCCTTTTTTCAATATCGTTATAAAAAGCATTCACTACTCGTTCATCATATCTTGCTTTTGCTCTTCCTTTTGCAGTACTTGTCCAAAAATCCTGCACTCTCAGCAGTTCATTCATCTCTTCAACCAGAATGTCAATTTCATCGTGTTGCTCTGTATACATAAACCGTTTAACAAACGGGTGCGATCTGCCTCTTTCATCTTTTTTAAACGGATGCTGAAACATAATTGACCAGCCTTTTCTCATAGGAGATTGACAGGCTTTTGCACGAAAAACTTTCATTCATTTCCCCTTCTTTCCCTAACATTGTCCTATTTGAAATGTATGGCTTTTAAAGGGGGGATATGTCTATGATTTTCCTCTTTTTAGAAGGATTTTTCCTTCATTTATCGAAGTAATTAATTGAGGTGATGGGAGAATGTTGACAAAAATTGTGAAATGCAGCATACCGACTGATAAAAAAGCATCTTTTTCATATACGCAACAGCATTGGGCTGCTCTTGCACACGTGAATGGTTTCATTGGCCAATTAGGGGGTTGGAACGTGGAAGATGAAACAGATGCTTGTATTTTAGCTCTGTGGGAAGATGGAACAACTTATCAAGAATTCATGAAGCATACTCATGATTCTATTTTTTATAAAAGCAAGCAGGATCAAACATATACGAATTTGGACGTTTCAACATCAGATCCGTCTTACTTCATAGGAGCACGCTACAATTATTATAGAAGCAGCGCCATTGAAAGCCGTTATTTAGTAAAGACGGAAATTGAAGTCGATTTTTACGACAAAGAAGATATCCATGAGATGGTAAAAAGCTTGATAAATCCTTCTTATCGCTGTTTATCTCACGTTGTATCACCAATCGAGCATAGCAAGCTTGTCATTTTTTCATTATACGGATCTGCTTGTCCGCAAAAAACAATTGATACTTTCGTTCATCCAAATGTACTGAACGCGTCTCAATACATATATCAATTAGAGAAAAATTGGAACGTTCTTTCCAATTAAAAAATAGAAGCCTAGGCCCGACGCCAAAGC
Organism: Priestia megaterium; assembly: GCF_023824195.1. Taxonomy (NCBI): domain Bacteria; kingdom Bacillati; phylum Bacillota; class Bacilli; order Caryophanales; family Bacillaceae; genus Priestia; species Priestia megaterium. The sequence goes on along the minus strand of NZ_CP085442.1, from coordinate 1,010,579 downwards.
TTCTATTTTTTTATGATATGAATATCTTGATTTTGTACGGTAATGACTTCCTCCGTCATTCCTACAAACAAACCGCTTTCTACTACGCCTGGAACCCTTATCAGCTGTTTTTCCAACTCAGCAGGATTTTCAATTTCTGAAAAATGGCAGTCTAGAATGTAATTTCCGTTATCGGTGATAAACGGCGTATGATCCTCTAAAAGCCTAAGCTGCGGTACACAACCTGCACTGCGAATGTGCTTCGCCGTCATTTCCCAGCCAAAACGTATAACTTCAACAGGAAGAGGAAAAGCTCCTAGCGTCTTCACTATTTTCTTAGAATCCGCAATCACGATAAACCGCTTCGCTGCGTACGCAATCATTTTTTCTCGAAGCAGTGCGCCTCCTCCTCCTTTAATTAAAGAAAGTTCGCTATCCACTTCATCCGCTCCGTCAATTGCTATATCAATATATTCAACATCCGCTAAGGTAACAATGGGAATACCTAGTTTCCTTGCCAGCTCTTCTGTTTTTTGAGAAGTAGGAACCGCTTTGATGTTTAATCCATTTTTTACTCGTTCACCTAGTTTTACAATTGTATAATAAGCTGTTGAACCTGTCCCTAGCCCTACAATCATTCCATCTTCAACAAATTGTGCTGCTTTTTCACCAACTGCTTGTTTTTCAATCATACAAAGGCCTCCTTACTCATATTGTACCCGTTTACATAAAAAAGCAAAAGTATTATGAACCCTTACGAAAAAACTCAGCTGACTATTCAGCTGAGTTTTTTTGAAACTGTGTATTTAGAAGAATTTTTTCTACCCAATACTGCTGTTTTGTACTGTTTGTCTGTTCGCTGCTTTTTAGTTCAAACGTATAGTAAATATACTTGTCTGAATAATCATCATTCACATAAGCATGATAAATGCTATGCTTTCCATCTCTTGTTTGTTTTTTCACATAAATCGTTGCATTTTTACCTTTTAACATGTAATCAGGCTGAAACGCATCCATTTTATTTTGAGCTGCTTTGCTTTTTTTCTTAGAAAATAAAGCCGTTATTTTCCCAGCATTGTATGAATCATTTTCCTTCGTTGATGCTGTCCATACTTCACTTTCATCTTCACTGCTTTTATAAGAAGATTTATGAATAACATACTGAAGCGGAAACCACATAATGTATTGATTGGTATCCGAAGTAAATAATTCAAATCCATTGTCTGTTTGTTCATGATCGACCAAAAATGTACTCGTAAACTTATCTGCCTGCGCTTCACTTTTAAATTTCCCGCTTTGAAACAGCCAAATTCCTACGGCAATGACCAATGCTCCAGCTACTGATGCGGCTTTTTTTCGATCCATTGTTTCCACACACCTTTTAATACCCCTTTAACTTTTGATAATACCATATTGACGTTTATATCGTCATAAGGAGAAATAACCAAAGGGTTATAAGAGCGCACATGCTAATTTAACTAGAGAAAATAAACTTTTTTACAATAGTAAATTTGATAACAGACGCTGAGCTAACAGCCGGTTAGCCTTACCGGGCTCTATCGTATACGTTAGTAGTTCTTGCTTTTCAGCTTTCGCTTTTATCAAACATTCACCCTTTGGAGAAAGAAGAGAAGTCGTGCTTTTTTGGTTCTCTAGGGCATAATTCACGCTTGCAAAGTAAATACCATTCTCCGTACTTCTTGCAATCATTGCATAATCATAAAACTTCGGATCTGGTACTTCACCAGTAAACTGTGGATGAAACACAATGCTGGCTCCTCTTACAGCAGCCCATCGGACAGTTTCAGGATAGCGCCATCCCTCATGGCAAATAACAATACCGAATTTCACGCCGTTTATTTCAAACAACTGGCGGCCATTTCCAGGCTTATAACCAAATTGATCTTCTGCCGGATCAATTTGATTTTTAGTTTGATACCCTAATTCTTTTCCATTTTCATCAATTACAAAAGCAGTTAAATGCATACCAAGTTCGTCGCGCCATTCCAGTGGTAAAATTACGTTGAGCTTTAACTGTTTGGCAAGCAACTTAACTTTATAAAGCGTATTTTGTTGAATTTCGTGATTGTATGTCTCAACTTCAAACCCTACTCCTCTAAGTCCCGGCACAATTGATTCTGGAAAACATACAAGGTTACATCCTTCTTCTGCTGCGTGTTTCATACAATTTTCTACCGTTTCTACACCCTCTGCGGCTGACTTTGGAAATCTCACTTGCGCTAACCCAATTTTCATTCATTGCTCCTCCACTTCCAATATCATAAAAAACTCATGCTACTAGCGTAACATGAGTTTTTTATCTTGACGTAAATAATTTAATTTGCTGGCGGCTTAATCTTTAATCTGCTGTTCCATTGCTTCTCCAATGGCTTTTTTTAAATGTCCGTCATGCTTATCAAGCAGCCGATGCACATCATCACCTTCTGTAGAAGTAAGAAGCGCAAGAATGGCGGCTTTTGGCGTTTTGTATGTTTGTAAACTTTCCGCTGCCTCCTCTGGTGAGACGCCTGTTAGTTCCGCAATAATATTTTTAGCACGCTGTACGAGTTTATCATTAGTCGGCTGTACGTCTACCATTAGATTGCTGTAGACTTTACCAATTTGAATCATAGAAGCGGTCGTCAGCATATTAAGAACAAGCTTTTGAGCAGTTCCGGCTTTCATTCTTGTTGAACCTGTTACAACTTCCGGCCCTGATTCTGCTACTATTGCATACTTTGCTTCTTGTTCCATAGCTGATTGAGGAGAATTTACAACACAGCCGGTTACTGCCCCCAGGCTGTTTGCATACCCAAGCGCTGATAATGTATAAGGAGTTCTTCCACTTGCAGCTATACCTACAAGAATATCTTTATTTGATAAATTAATCGCTTTCAAATCTTCTATCGCTTTTTCTTTATTATCTTCTGCTCCTTCTAACGCATGCCGAAGCGCTTTGTCTCCCCCGGCTATGATACCAATTACTTGTTCAGCAGGTGTACCGAATGTTGGTACGCATTCAGATGCATCTAACACACCTAGACGTCCGCTTGTACCTGCTCCGATATAAATAAGACGTCCGCCTTGTTTAAAAGCACTGACAATTTCATCTACTAACAAAGCAATAACAGGCAGCACCTTATTGATTGCATGAGGCACTTGATGATCTTCTTCATTAATTTTTTTTACAATTTCCAGGCTTGACAATTCATCAATGTTTAAGGTTTGCGGATTGCGTTTTTCTGTTAAGATATGATTTAAGTTCACTGTGATCCCCTGCCTTTTCCACCATCATTTTTTCTCTATTTATACTCGTTCATGAACAGCTGATAAGCTCCTTTAGCAGATGATACTCGCTGTGTTGTCCACTGGATATGCTTTATTTCTTTTTCACACGCTTCCTTATAAACATTAAATACTTCTGGAACTTCCGTTAAAATGCTGCCTTTGCATGCCAGCAAGCAGCTCCCTTCAAACTGCTGTTTCTTATATAAATGAAGAGTCATGTTTGCGAGGTTCTTTCCAGCTTGTTGAAGAATGTCACTTGCTTCTTGTTTATGATTTCTCGCTTGATTTACAACAAACGGAGTGAGTGAAGCAACTTCTGATTTAGGAGATGAATAGACAAACTTTTTTATATCGTGTATGGTATCTGCTTTTACATGTTGCAAGATTGTCTGACTAAGGCTGCTGTAAGGACGGCTTTGATCATGCTCTTTCGTCAGCAATATAAGTGCTTGAAGACCAATCCAATATCCGCTTCCTTCATCTCCAAGAAGGTGTCCCCACCCTCCTCCGTATTCGTACACCCCGTCTTTTTTCCCAATGCTGACGGCTCCAGTTCCTGCAATGGTTAAAATCCCGTCTTTTCCATGTAGTAGTGCTTCATGTGCAATCATGGCGTCATCATATAAACCTACTTCTACCTGATAACGATCATAAAAATATCTTTTTATTTCTTCTTTAGATAATGCTTTACTTCCAGCAAGTCCTAGTGAAATGCCTTTACATGTATGACCAGCAAGCGCAGTTTTGCACGCCGTAATACATTCATCAATATGAGTAATAGCCGTATTGTAATTAATAAGCAAATTTCCATAGCCGCTTTTTGAAGCAGCGAGCTCTTGACCGTCTAAGCTGTACGCAGCGCCTTCTGTTTTTGTTCCGCCACCGTCGATACCAATAATATAGTCCATTTCATCACCGCTCACAAAAAGCAAATTTGTCCCATGGCTGCAGTTCATTTAATAAGAATATTTCCTCTTCTGCAATGCGTCCTACTACGTTTGTTTTACCTGAGTTTTCCATGTCTAACAGCGCAATTTGCAGCTCTCCTTTGTACTGTCCGTAGAGTTCATTTTCTATTAAAATATCGCCTCTTCGAATGGAAGGAGTATGCGTAGGCTTGAATTCTTCTTTTTTATATTTTACTCGGCTTTGCGTAGAGCGAATTAAATAATCGGATACGTCTCCGCGGTAAAAATGAAACTCTTCCAGCACAATTTTTTTCTCAAGTTCAGTAATCGTATCATACAGCGTCACATTAAAAGTAAAGCGCTCTTGCTGAACAACATCACGCAGCGCCTTCATTTCTTCTTCTGATGCATAAGCATTCGCAATAATTGCACAATCAATTAACTCCGTTTTAAAAAGATGCTTAGCCTGCACGTCGATCGGAAGCGCGCGATGCATTTCAAGCGTACAAAGCCCTTCAGTAACAGGCCACGGTCCAAAAGTAGCGCTTGGTGAATTAATAAAGGCTGCTGTTTCAAGGTTATGTTCTTTAAACAATGCTGAACACTTTACAAAGTGATCATACGACAATCCCGCGTATCGATGAGGATAGAAGTTGTGCGACCCGAGCAGCTGCTTTCGATTCGGTCGGTAACTTAAAATATTATCCACATACTTCGTTGCATTGCTCATATTAATTTCAATTTTTAAGCCGTATGGATTAAAGGTCATAATGGACTCTTCATTTCCCGTATACCCTAGATCAAGACGAATAGCATAAGCCCCTAATTTGTGAAAAAAAGATAAGTCATCATAAGAAATGCCAAGCGCCCCAAATACGCGAGGAGCGATATCCACTACTACTTCCATCTCTAGCTCATTGGCAAACTCAATGATTTCTTTAAAATTTGCCATTACTTTTTTCTGATCGCCTTCAACAGAAAGCAAGCATGTAAAAATGCGGGTAAATCCGTATTGATGCGCAAGTGCTATATACGCTTTATCTTTTTCGACAGTCGAATGTTCCGGGTAAATCGCAATACCTAGCTTTTTCATTGATTTTCGCCTTCTTTTTTAAATTTTTTAATAAGCTTAATCATATGCTCAATTAATTTTTGCTCTGAAATAGCCGTCATTAAATGATCTTGTGCGTGAATTAAAAGCAGCGACTTTTCAATTGTTTTTCCGTTCAATTCACGTTGAATAAGCGCAGTTTGCGTTTTATGAGCATGACTGAGCTCTTCTTGAGACTGCTTTAAAAGTTCGTCAGCTTTATTAAAATCATAGTCTTCAGCTGCTTCTAACGCTTCATATGCAAGTGACCTAGCATTTCCTCCGTATGCAATAAGTTCAAAAATTTCATTTTCCATATTTGCTGCTTCTGTCATTTCTTCCATCCCCTTTTTTATAGTGGTGCAGGCGTAATGTTTCCTAATATTACAGGAGACAAGGCGCCGGTTGCGCTTGGTACATTGCTTGGATAACCTGAAAGTGTTTCATTTGCGAGCACCGCAAAAGCTACGGCTTCTTTTGCTTCTGAAGACATTCCAATTTCTTCTTGTGTGTACACGCTGCAGCGCTTCCCGAGCTGTGTTTTAATCATATTCATCAGCGTATTGTTATAACTTCCGCCTCCTCCAATAATCACTTCGTCAATAGAATAGGCAGGAAAAATAAATGTTTCATAGTGATGTACAATGGATGATGCCGTGAACATAGTAATTGTAGCTAGCAGATCTTCTTTTTTATGTTTGCTATATTTCTCTAGCAGTCTCTTTGTGTACTGTGTACCGAACAGTTCTCTTCCCGTCGATTTAGGAGGAGAAAGCTTCATGTAATCATGATTCATACAGTCTTCTAAAAGCTCTGAAATAATCTTTCCTTCAGCTGCTAAACGCCCATTTTCATCAAATGAAACATTAAAAAGCTGCTGACACGCTTCATCTATCATCATATTTCCCGGCCCCGTATCAAAAGCTACTACAGGTATAGGAGAGTGTTTTGGCGGAACCAACGTTACATTTCCAATACCTCCAATGTTTTGAAGCAGCCTTGTATGGTCAGCGCGGCTGTACAAAATCCGTTCCGTGTGAGGAACTAACGGAGCACCCTGCCCGCCCGCTGCCATGTCCATCACTCTGAAGTTTGCTACTACCTTCGTTTTGGTTTCATAGGCAATAACAGCCGGCTCTCCAATTTGGAGTGTAGACATCGCTGTACTTCCCGAAGCATAAGGCTGATGGTAAATGGTTTGCCCATGCGATCCAATAACATCTATTTGTTCAAGAGAAAAGCCGGCTTCTTGGCACACTCTTTTCACTGCATCTGCAAATGCATAGCCAAGTTTAAAATTTAAGCTGCAGATCAGCTGTACATTTGAATGTTCAAAAGAAAGCGCCTGCTCAATTTCCTTTTTTAACTGCGGTGAAAACGGCATGGTAATGAAATAAAGAAGCTTAACTTTACTTTCATAGCCGCTTCCTTCAATTTGAACAAGAGCTGCATCAATTCCGTCGAGTGACGTTCCTGACATAAGTCCAACAGCATACATACTACGCGTTCACTTCCTTAAAAAAGCGGGTAAATACTTGCGATGAGCTTGAAGCAGTTCATCTAAGACCGACTTAGCCAGCTCGTCACTTGGAACAAGCGGATTAATGCTCAGCGCAACTAGTGCTTTTTCATAAGATCCTGTAACCGCAGCTTCTGCCCCTACTCGTTCAAACGATTTAATTTGCTGCACAAGTCCATTCACTTCTACCGGAAGTTCACCGACAGCGAGTGGTACTGGCCCTTGCTTTGTTACTACACAGTTTACTTCAACCGCAGATTCGTTTGGGAGTGAGGAAATAGCGCCATTGTTTTTTACATTTAATGTTTGAATATCGCCTTTATCGTTATGAATGGATGAAATTAAATTGCATGCGGCATCGCTGTAATAAGCGCCTCCTCGTTTTTCCAGCTGCGGAGGCCTCATTTCTAGATTTGGATTTTTATAGAGTTCAAAAAGCTCGGCTTCTAATGCTTTGACCGCTTCAGCGCGCGTGGTACCTGACTGAAAGGCCAGAAGCTCTTCTGCTAATATTTCTTTTGTTTTGTAGTAGTAGCGGTGATAAGGACATAAAATCACGCCAAGAGCTTCCAAAAAATCCGGTTGCCACGGAATAGGAGCTATGTTTCTCATTGTTACTTGGGACTTTGGATCACTTAATCGCCGAATGACTTCTTGCGTTACTTCCTTTCCTTTTGCATACACATGCAGTCCATATACCAAGTGATTTAACCCTGCAAATTCAATGTGAACATCTTCTTTTTCTATTTGAAGCAAGCTGGCGATGGAGTTTGTCATATGTACAGGCAGGTTACAGACTCCTACTACTTTAGAATGCTTTCCGTAGCGAAGCAGCGCCTCCGTTACCATACCTGCAGGATTTGTAAAATTAATAAGCCAGGCGTTTGGACAAACTTCGTGTATTTCCTCGGCAATTTTCAACAAAACCGGTATCGTTCGTAAGCCCTTAAATAATCCTCCCGCCCCGTTTGTCTCTTGACCAATCATTCCGTACTTAAGAGGGATGCGTTCATCTTGAATACGCGCATCAAGCTGACCTACTCTAAGCTGTGTCGTTACAAAATCAGCATTTATCAACGCTTTTTGTCGATCAAGCGTTAAATGAATTTCCATATCAACACTTGCTTTTTTGACCATTCTTCTCGCAAGTGCCCCTACAATCTCAAGTTTCTCTTTTCCTTCTTCAACATCTACAAGCCATAGCTCTCGAATTGGAAGCTCATCATATCGTTTAATAAACCCTTCGACCAATTCCGGTGTGTAGCTTGATCCTCCCCCTATTGTCACTACTTTCATTTTTTGCCCCTCCTTGTTAAAAAACGGCTAAATATGTAACGGCTGTGCACCCTATTCCTAGCAAAACAAAGCGTATACAAACGGCGGTTTTAGATAAAGCTGCGGTTGAAAGCCGAATGGAAATAAATGTTGTAAGCAGCGCTGCTGATAGGCTTGTAATGGCAAATAAACTATGCTGCGCTGATAAACCTGCATACTGCAGCAGAGGTGTAAAAATAACGTTGCAAAGAACCATGGTTAACAGAAATAAAAACACAGTTTTATATCGAAACCGAACAAACATTGACCCTCACTCCTACTAAAGAGATAGAAGCCAAACAAGTTGGCTTCTCTTTCTTTACATTTGAACTGAACTATCGGATGGTGCAACCGTTGCTTCATCGCTTTTTTCCATTTCGACCATCTTTCGGTCGTACATTTTAAAGAACGGAAGATAAATGACAACAGAAATAGCAATATTAATAACGACTAGCACAACCGCCCGCCAGTCTCCTCCGGTTGATAGATAAGCTCCGATTGGCGCCGGGAGCGTCCAAGGAACCATTACATAGGTTGGAGTAATAAGATCTGTCGCCGTTGCTGCGTATGAAATGATCGTTGTAATAATCGGGATAATGATAAATGGAATAATTAAAATAGGATTTAAGACAATTGGCAGACCGAAAATAATTGGTTCGTTAATATTAAAAACCGCTGGAATAAAAGATGTCCTAGAAAGCGCTTTCGAATATTTAGATTTTGAGAAAAACAGCATCGCTAAAGCAAGGCCTAGCGTCGCTCCAGATCCTCCGATCCAAACAAACCACTGAAAGAACGTTTCAGGTGCAATATACGGAAGCGTGGAAGCTCCGTCTGCTACCGCTTCAGCATTTTTTGCTAAATACACTTCCCATACAGGCCGTGCCACTGTCCCAACAACAGAGACGCCGTGGATTCCAAATGACCAGAAAAACGTAATTAAGAAGACCGGTATTAACACTCCTGCTAAACTATCTCCTGCTTCCACAAGCGGAGCAACTAGTTTATCAACTAAATGGTGAAGATCGATACCTAAAACAATGGTAATAATCGTCATAAGTACCACAACAATCGCAACCGGAATTAGTGCTTCAAAAGACCTCGATACCGAAGGCGGCACTTGTTCCGGCATTTTTATGGTGACATTTTTTGCTTTACAAAACCTGAGAATTTCGACCGATAAAATCGATACAATCATCGTTACAAATAAACCGTGACCTCCAAGGTTTGTCATTGGAAGCATAAACCCTTCTTCTTCAATCAGCTTTGGAGTCAGCGTAAGAAGTAGTGCAGCTACTGCAATTTGCGCTCCTGACAGCGGATCGAGATTATAGCTTTTAGACAAGTTGTATCCTATCCCAAAGGCTATATATAAAGACATAATAAACATCGTTACTCGATATGGTATTAAAATGTTGGCGCTGTTATCAGCGGCCCATTTCGCAATTGTGCTATCTTGAGGCACAGGCGGAAACGCTAGAATCAAGAAAAAACTTCCGATAATGATAAACGGCAAAGCGGAAATAACACCATCGCGAATGGCTTGAAGATGCCGCTGTTCTGATAACCTGGCCATGGGTCCCGATAAATTGTTCTCTAAAAACGACACAAATTTGCTCATATACCCTTTCCCCCTCTATATTCTCCCCTTGTGTAAGCTAAACCCCTTATCTATTTAAAAAGCAGGAATACACCTGCTTTTCTTAGCTAACGAGCTGTTGAACCGTTTTAAAAAGCGTCGGACCTCCAAGCGGCGTATAAGCCTGCGGCGGAATGGGCCCGCATGGAACAGAAGCTTTATCCGCTTCCGCTTTCACTGCGTTAAACCGGTGACGAATCTGCGGTGCAACCATTACAACGTCCCAGCCCTTTTGAATTTCCTCTGCCACTTCATTTGTTCCAATTGCCAGCACTTCCATATCCGTTCCGTGCTTTTGGGCTTCCGTTTTTAATGCTTTTACCACAATCGCACTTGACATTCCTCCAGAACATACAAACAATACCTTCATTTTCTCGTTTCCCCCTACCTCTTTATTTTTTGAATTACATTATGTGTATCGATTATGCGTTCAAACACTTGATTGCCTTTTTGAATACATAACCGTATAAACATCGCATCTACAATGGCTAACTGAGCAATACGAGCGCTCATCGTTCCAATTCGAATATGCTGTTCTTCTACCGAAATAGTCAGCAGAATATCAGCTAATCTAGAAGCTGGCGATGATCCGTGCTGCGTTAGCAAAATGACCGCTGCTCCTTTGTCTTTGGCTATTTGCATCAGCTCTATCACTTCTTTTGTTTGACCGGAAGTGGATACCACAAACAGCACATCATCTTTTGTCATATTCGTAGCCATCACCATTTGAACATGGCTATCTAATGAAAACAGAGCCGAAATATCAATTCGAAGCAGTTTATACTGAGCATCTAGTGCAACTACAGATGATCCTCCTGCTCCGTATAAAAACACTCGTTTCGCTCCATGAATAGCTTCCGCAGCTGCATCAATTGCAGAAGTGCTCACTAATCGACTTGTATTCATCAGTGCGCTCATACTTTTGCTTATGACTTTTTCAAGCACAGCATCGGTCTCGTCTTCAAAATTAACTGGAAGATTCGGCAGCTGTTCGGTATTCACCTTATGAGCATCTTTTGCTAATTCAATCTTTAATTCTTTAAAACTATTAATGCCTACACGCTGACAAAAGCGAATAATCGTAGCTTCGCTGCACTGACACTGCTTAGCTAGCTGTTTGGTCGTTAAGTTCAACGTGGTCGTGGGATTTTCTAGCACGTAATCAGCTACTCTTCCTTCAGCAGGACTGTAATGATTCATTTGTGCATCGATTAAAGTAAGTACGGAAAATTGGCGCATGAATTCCTCCATCGTTAAGCAACGTATTTCTAAAATATTCTTTAAATTACCATTATTATATTTTTTCTGAAGTTTAATTTCAATATTTTTCTGATATTTTTAAAACTTTATTTTATTTTTCAGAATATTTTATTAAAATCTATTGTGAATATAACGACCGCATGCTATATTATGAAAGAAATTTTATCTCAACCAAAAAAAAAGGAGGAACGAACATGCATATTAAAAAATGGGTTGGAGGCATCTTGTTTTTGCTGCTGTTTTGTTCGAGCACATTACCTGCTAAAGCAGACGTACCTACTACGTATCAAAAGCGGGAGCTTCGAGCCGCTTGGATTGCAAGCGTATACAACATTGACTGGCCTTCTCAGCCTGGTCTTCCGGTTGAGCAGCAGAAAAAAGAGTTTACCTATTTGCTAGATGAAGTAAAAAAGATGGGGATGAATGCTGTAGTTGTTCAGATTAAACCCACTGCTGATTCCTTTTATCCGTCAAAATATGGCCCGTGGTCAGAATATTTAACCGGAACACAAGGAAAAGATCCCGGCTATGATCCTCTAGCCTTTATGGTAGACGAAGCACATAAGCGCAACTTAGAATTCCACGCATGGTTTAACCCTTACCGCATTACCATGAATCATACTGATTTAAACAAACTAGCCGATAATCATCCTGCCAAACAACATCCTGATTGGGTCGTCTCCTACGGAAAACAACTCTACTATAACCCAGGTATTCCAGAAGTAAAAAACTTTATTATTGAAGAAGTGCTCGAAGTCGTAAGAAACTATGATATTGATGCTGTTCATATGGACGACTATTTTTACCCTTACAAAATTGCAGGTCAAACGTTCCCAGATCAAAAAACATATGAAACCTATGGCGCTCAAACGTTTTCCAACATTGAAGACTGGCGACGTGACAATGTTAATCAGCTTGTTCGAGATTTAAACACGTCTATTAAAAAAACAAAATCATACGTAAAGTTTGGTATCAGTCCGTTCGGCGTATGGAGAAACATTGCTAATGATCCAACTGGCTCTAAGACGACTGCTGGACAAACAAACTACGATGATTTGTATGCCGATACGCGTACGTGGATTCAAAATGGATACATTGATTACATCACTCCGCAAATTTATTGGAATATCGGATTTGAACCCGCTGCTTACGATACGCTGCTCAACTGGTGGAGAGATGAAGTTCGCGGAAAGCCAGTCCACCTTTATATTGGACAAGCTGCTTACAAAATTAATAACAACGCGGTGGAAGCTTGGTCTGATCCCGATGAGTACCCAAGGCAAATTGCTCTGAATCACCAGTTTCCAGAAGTACAGGGGAGCATGCATTTTAGCCTGAAAGATTTGAACCGAAACCCGCTAGGAATAAAATACAAGCTGCAAAACGATATTTATAAACACCCTGCGCTTATTCCGTCAATGCCTTGGCTTGATAATACGGCCCCAAAAGCACCAAAATTAAAAAACGCGGGCCCTCATACAAAAGAAGCAGCGTTTGAAATTCGAGATCATCAGCAGAATGATTCCGCTTATTATGCCATTTATCGCTTTCAAGGCAATAAAAAAGGCGACATTAACAACGCAGAAAACTTGCTGACAACCGTTCGGAAAACAGGAGAAAAACAATTGTTTGTAGATCAAAATGCACTCAAAAATCAAACATACACATATGTTGTAACCTCTGTTGACCGTTTGCATAACGAAAGTGCTGTTTCCCGCACGCTTACTGTAAAAGCACCTCATTAAAAAAGGTTCTATAACAAAATGTATGGTAGGATAAAGAAATCCAGCTATGCTTTATCAAGCCATTCTGTTATAGAAAGTAGTGAAAAAAAGATGGAACCAAACTATGATCGCGCCTTTGGCGTATATGGAATTTGTATGCGAAATAACAAGCTGCTTGTTATTCGAAAAAATAGAGGTCCGTATATTCATCGTTTTGATTTGCCAGGCGGACAGCTAGAACACGGTGAAACTTTAACAAATGCGATGAAAAGAGAGTTTAGTGAAGAAACAGGCTTTGAGATTAACATTGTTTCTCAAGCGGGTACAACAGATTTTCAGTATCCCTGTAAGTGGAAAGAATTTACCCACGTGCATCACATTGCCGTTTTTTATTACGTAGACATTGCCGGCGGTGAGCTCCTTTCCCATCCCGTACAGTTTGAAGGACAGGATTCTTTGGAAGCATTGTGGATTGCACCGCAGGATCTCAACATCGATAATGCTTCGCCTCTTGTTCTAAAAGCAGTGGAATCTTTAAGCTTATTATCATGGCCTTATGAATCTCAGATTTATGATGATTGGGAGCTTAAAACCTCCGAACAATAATAATGATAGTGCCTACACATTACTCCTGAATATCGTATGCTTAGCTTCTGTTTAAGTTGAAATCAGAAAATATGTTTAATTTCTTTCTAATGGTGGAACAGACAAGTAACACTACTTAATTACTAATAGAAAGGAAGATTAAAATGAGTAAAGGTTTAGGAGATAAAATTAAAGGAAATGTATCCAAAGCTAAAGGTGAAGTAAAAGATCAAGTGGGAAATGCAACGAATAACCGCGACCTTCAGCGTGAAGGAAAAGCTGAGAAAACAAAAGGAAATGCTCAAAAAGCAGTAGGCGAAACAAAAGATACATTTAGCAATAAATAAAAAGGACGAGCTTAATGCTCGTTCTTTTTTTATTTAATAAGCTGATTTAAGCTTTTAATGATTACGTTTGGCTGCAATTCTTTATGTTCAGCTACATTTCCTTTTCGGTTGACCCAAGCCGTTGCGAACCCGTAGTTTTTAGCACCGGCAATATCCCATGTATTCGATGACAAAAATAATACTTCTTCTCTTTTGGCGTTCATTTTATTTTTTGCATAGTGATAGCTTGCCATCGTAGGCTTGTACTGTTTGATTTCGTCTACGGAAATAACGTCTTCAAATAAATGATTCATGTTGTGATAAGAAACAAGCGGATCAATCATGTGCTTAGGACCATTCGTAAAAATAGCCAGACGATATCCTTTTTCTTTTAAATAGGCGAGCACCTCTTTGACCTCATCGTAGACATTCAGCTTCATGTAAGCACTCATCAGCATTTTTTCTTCATGTTCCGTTAAATCAATATCATTTGCTTCTGCTGCATATTTCAGGGATTGATTTGTTAATGTATAAAAGTCAACGTATCGTCCCATCAGCTGATATTGCATTGCATATTCAATTTGCTTCAAACGCCATAAATGGCTAATACTTTCTCCTCGTTCCGGATACAGCTTATCACACGTTTCAATAACGGTATGTACATCAAACAGTGTTCCATATGCATCAAATAAAATCGTTTTAAATTTCATCTGTGTTCGCCTCCTTCTTTCATTTTACCCACTCGTAAAAAAACATAACGTTTTTTCTGTTAAAAAAGAGGCATATTAACAGCTGAGGTATGCTCATTTCTTATGAAGATAAAAAAACAGCAGGCTCTCCTACTGTTTATAATCCCACACGACTTTCCATTCTCCTTTTTCACGAACAGCATACACTTTCTGCACCAAATCAAAGTTTCCATATTTCCCTTTATACGTTTGGATAACGGTCATTTCGTAAACAACAGGAAACGCTTTACGATCATTTTCCATCTTCCAGCTCTTTCTTTTTTCAACATCTTCAATGGAATACGTAAAAGTGTCTACCCCAAAATGATTGAGAAATACGTGTGCTCGATCTTGTATGTATGCACCTTTTGTCCACTTCTTTTTCATGGATGAATGAAAAAGGTTCCATGATTCCGAAAAGTTCCCTTCCTGTTCTAGCGTATAAAATTCTTTTACGGCAGATTTGGCTTGATGACTCGGAGAAAAGAATGTAAATTGAAACATCCAAATTCCTAGCGCAATAACAGAAAGAAACACAGCTAATCCTAAACTTCGCTTCAAAAGCAGTGTTTTTTTTCGATACAAGTAAAAAGCCCCTTTATCAAAAATGCAGTATACAACAGCTTATTCTATATCCAAGCTTTTTAGTCTTGCCGGACTAAACTTATCCGGCATATCTTTAAAAAAGAGATTGAGACATAACGAAATCAATGGAATCTAAAGACGAATAAATGGGATAAATGAGTTAGTATGGATCGCTTGTTCCACCGCTGTTGATTTCCGTGCAGGACTCCACTTTCTGCGGGGTCTCACCTCTTCGGCTTTTCCCGCAGGAGTATTCGCCTTACCCTCCAAACAACAGCTAGAAGCAGCTGCATACATGAAATCTAGGTTCACTATACCGATAAAAAAATCCGAACGAAGTCGATTCTTAAGCAAGAATCTCAATTCATCATTCGGATCTTCCCTTCAACTAAACTACTTTTGTCTCAGCCTCTTTCTGCGCTATACAATGTGAAAAGCCATTTGCATGGCTGCTAAAAAGCCCACGAACACAAGGCCCGTCACGAGACCCTCTTTCCAATCCGGCCGGTCCCCTCGAACAAATTTAGCAATATCATACGATAGCATCGCTGCTAAAAAAATCGATAAGACAATATACAGCGGCTCCATCTTTTATCACCCACTATTTCTTTTCTTCAGTGTAACAACTTTTTCATAAGTATGCATGTAAGAAAAACAGCTTAAAATTCTTGACGAATGTGTGAAATTTCTCTTTTTTATGCATAAACTACTTAAAAGCGTGAAAGGAAGATGCCGTTTGTCTGCTTTTAATCCTCAGCAATTTAGCGTCACATACCGGCAAGGAAGCACGCCCACCTTTCCTTTTATTGGGCGACGCTATACGCTCACACATTCTGAACAAACAGACGATTTATTTCTTTGGATCGACGAAAAGTTTGCTGTTGATCAATTAAATGAGCAGCGAAATGAGCTTTTTGCCGAATGGCTCCACAAAGACGGTGTTGATACGCTGTATGTATACGTATTTATTGGAAATGAACAAACGGAAAAATCCGTTCAAGCCATACGATATGCTATTTTCAAACAGGAAATGCCTTACTTGCTAAAAGCTTTGCGCTACGGTGATGCCACGTTTTTCAACGCTCACCCTGCTTTAGATCGTTCCCCCATTTACGTACATTTTCATTCCAGCGACAAAGATTTTCATTCCATTCGATATTTTCAAACGCCTTCTCACTATGCCTAAGCATATGAGAAGGGATCTTTCTTTTCATTAATCTCCTGTTTTCCAAACTCCATTCCTTCTAGGGTCTCCCGCTCCTTCCATTTGTTTATCTTGAAAATTAATGGTTAACGCTTGGATGCCTCCATAAAAGACGTCGCTTTCCTTTGTTTCTATTCGAAACGCAGAAGGAATATTTTTTGTATTTAAATCGGGCTCTACATAAATAGTCGAATCGTCAAAAATAAATCGCGGTTCATTTACAGCTTCTTGAAGCGGTTCATTTCCTTCAAGGTTTTTAGAAAGTACCTGAGTTAAAATTTGAGGAATCCGTGTTCCGCCCGGAGAACCTATTCCCATCGCCCACTCGCCTTTTTCTCTTATAATAGTTGGAGCTGTAAAAGTTCTTGCTCTTTTTCCTGGCTCGCGATTATTCGGTTCTTTGCTTCCAAAGGTATCAGCATTGTTATTAAGAAAAAAGCCGTCAACTTGTTCGCCTGTACCAAAGAAATTACTCAACGTATTGGTTGTAGATACGACGGTTCCTTCTGAATCAATAACCACAAAATGTGTTGTACTTTCGTGTTCTTCATCGCCTTCACCTGAAGAACGTGTCGGGTGATTGACCAAGTTTGTTATATAATCATCACTAACTAATTCACTTGAGTTTTGATTATGAAAGTCTGGATCTCCGATTTGTTTTAACCGGTCGGAGTAAGCTGCTTTTTTAATTCTGTTCATCGTTTCGTAATATTCTTTGTCAGGCATTGTTTCAAGATTTTCTTTCTCTGCCATTTTTAACATTTGAATCAGTGTAATTCCGGAAAAAGGCGGAGGCGCTGAAATCACTTCCGTTCCATTGTAAGCAGAAACGACAGGCTTGGTTTCTGTCACTTGATAGGAAGATAAGTCTTTTTTAGAAATAGGCGTTGCATCAGCAAGATCTTGTGCCACATCTCCTTTATAAAATGCAGATGCACCTTCTCGCTGAATCTTGATTAGCGTTTTAGCTAACACGGGCTGCGACAGCGTTTCTCCTTCTTCGATTGCTTCTCCCTTCGGATAAAAAGCGGATAGATCGTCTACATCCATCCTTCCTCTAGAGTAATACAATCGAGAAGATAAAAGAGAGTCTACTTCAAACCCTTTTTCAGCGTATTCAACAGCCGGCTGAATCAAATCACTCATTGATTTTGTACCATACTTCTGCTGAATATATTCCATACCAGCGACAAATCCCGGCACGCCGTTTTTACCGCTCATAGAAGTTGGAGCGGTTTCCCGGTAATCGATAAAGGTAGCAGGCTGATCTTTTTTGGCAATCAGCATACCTCCACCTCCGCCAATTCCAGATCCAAAAGGTTCGACTACGTTGAGGGCATACGAAATAGCAATGGCCGCATCTACTGCATTCCCGCCTTCTTTTAATACGTCCATCCCTACATTTGCTGCCAGAGAATTAGAGGAACTCACACCATAAGAATGATCATTATTTTTTCTAAGAAGCTTTTCAGGACTAAGGTCTGTACTCGATTGAGTCATAAAAAAAGCGGCTATAACGCAAATTAATAAAAAAAAAGCAATAATATTAAACAACAGTAATTTTTTATTCACATCTTACCCTCCATTTTTACTCATCTGTATATTTTGTGAAGCGCTTTCATTTTTATCCATACATTACATTGAACACAAAAAAGACATCGTCTAGGACGATGCCTTTTTGTTACTACATAAGATTTATTTTCCAGCAGCTGCCGCAGCATCATTTACTGCATCTGTAGCAGCTGATTTTGTTTGTTCAATCATTTTTACGTTATTTTCAATTTTTTGCTGTTCATCTGTTGAAAGAGTAGCCGGATGTTTTAAAGCTCCAAGTCCTGCTACTACTCCTGCTACAATAGCAATTGGTCCTACAATCCCTACGATTCGTTTTGCGATCATTTTCTATTCCTCCAATTAAGTTAGTCTGTACTTTTTTCCCATAAACCGTGGCGGCGCGGATCAGCGTCACCTTGAATCTTATTTTTCTTTAAGTCTTTCACAAGAGCTTGAACGCCTCCGTAAAACATCGCGTTATCATTGTTTTTTAAGTCGTAGCCGTACGTTTTTAAACCATCTTTAGTTGACTGTTTAAGCTTAGCTTCTGAATAAAACTTATGAGAATCAAAAATGACACGCTTGTTTTCTACTGCGTTTTTAATGGAATCTTTGTCTTCAAAATAATCCCCAATTACTTGCGTTAACACTTGAGGAATGCGATTTCCTCCCGGTGTGCCAATGGACATTACCCATTCATCACCTTCACGAATAATGGTAGGGGCTGTAAATGTTCTTGGACGCTTACCAGGTTGACGCTTATTAATTCCTTCACCAAACGTATTGAGCGTATTATTTAAAAAGAATCCATCTACATATTCACCGCTGCCGAAGAAATTACTCAGCGTATTTGTTGTTGATACAACGGTTCCTTCACCGTCCATAACAACAAAATGAGTGGTACTTTCATGTTCTTCGACGTCGCTTACTTTGGTATGATCTGTTTCAGTATTATTTAATTTATTACGAAGTAAATGCACGTAATGATCGTCGATCCAATCATTTGGCGTTTCTTTTATAAAAGCCGGATCGGCAATTTTTTTCAAGCGGTCTTGATAAGCTACTTTTGAAATTTGACCAAGAAAATGATAATAAAGACTAGGATGCGATTCCTTCAGCTTCCAAATATCTTCTTGATCCGTCATTTTTAACATTTGAATAAGCGTAGCACCAGCAAAAGGCGGAGGTGCTGAAATAATTTGATGACCTTTATAATTCGTCGATAGAGGTTTGCGTTCAACAGGCGCATACTTCCGCAAGTCTTTGTGACTTACTTTTGTTTCTTCTGTAATATCGTCTGCAATTTTCCCTCTATAAAAAGCATTTGGCCCTTCTTCCTTAATCTTTTGCAGCGTGTTCGCTAATTCATGCTGTTTGACAATTTCACCTGTGTTAATGGCGTCCTCATCTGGATAAAAGCTAGGAATTTCATCTTCATTCACATTACCTTTGTATGAAACCAGCCTATCGTGCAAATCTTTGTCCACTTTGTACCCATTCTCGGCATAATTAATGGCCGGGTCGATTAGTTTGCTCATCGACATAGATCCGTAGTGGTGCTGAATATAATCCATACCAGCGACGAACCCTGGTACACCAATCTCATCTTCTTTATCATTCTTAGGTGCAATTTCTCGGTAGTCAATAAATGTTGGAGAGGCATCCGCTGGATCAATCAGCATTCCGCCGCCTCCCCCAAGTCCTGATCCGTACGGTTCCACAACACCAAGCGTGTAGGAAATGGCAATAGCCGCATCAACTGCTGTACCACCATGTTTAAGAATTTCCATACCTACTTTTGTGGCGCGAGGATCTGAAGTACTTACTGCATATTCTTGTTTTGGAAACATAAATTGATAAACACATACACCTACTATGAGTGAAAAGATGACAATGGAAACAATAATCGTATTACGTTTATTTATCATCTTTTACCTCCTCTGTGTATGACGGGCTATTAGTTAGCTTGCGCTTCGTTCTTTTTGCGCTCCTCTGCATGTTTTATAATGCGAGAATGATCTAAGTTTAATTCAAACTTGTTTCGTTCTTTTTCTAACAGTTCAGGGTTTGAAGAAAACTTGTTTAAATCGTTATAAATACGCTTCATGCGCCAAGGGTTATCTGTTGGAGTTGGTGTACCTGCTTTAATAACCATTGGAATAACATCAATTTTAGCTTGGCCCTGCTTGTTTAAATGATATTGAACCATCGCTGTATTCTTTGTACTTGACCACCCTTGGTCAAAAATAAAGTTTCCTAAGCTATAGAAAATAACCGAACCTTTATATACGTCGTATGACTGTAGAACGTGCGGATGGTGACCAATGATAATGTCCGCACCAGCGTCTACCATCGCTTTTGCTAGTCCTTCTTGACGAGGACTTGGCTGTGCATCGTATTCTTCACCCCAGTGGGCATTTACTACAACTAAATCAGCATTTGCTTTCGCTTGCTGAATCGTGCTGAAAATAAGATCCGGGTCTGCTTTTAAAATACCTGGGTTGTTTTTTCCAGCCGACATTCCGTCTGAATATACATCCGTAAAACCTACGGTTGCAATGCGGATACCGTCAGCATCTTTATACGAAATATGCTTTGCTTCTTCAGAGTTACGGCCAGCACCAACAAAATCTAATTTGTTTGCTTCAAAAGTAGAGATCGTATCTTCTAACCCTTTTGCACTGTAGTCCATTGAATGGTTGTTCGCTAAGTTTAATACGTCGAAACCTGCATTTTTAACAGTCGCTAGATCAGCAGGCTTACTATATAAATGAATACCTTTTTCCATTGCTTTATATGAATCTACGTCATTTGTTAAAATCGGCGTTTCGTAGTTCCCGCTTACGTAATCCGAATTTTTAAAGAACGGCTCCACGTTGCGGAATACAAAATCTTCTCCGTAGCGTTCAGTTACTTCTCTTACATGGCGACCCATCATAATGTCTCCGACCATAGTCATCGTTAAATCATTATTGGCCTCTGGATTAGCCGTCTCAGGGTTTTCAAGAGCATCCGAACGCTCCATCCATCCTGAAAGAGCTAAAATTACGATTAAAATTGGCGTTAAGATAAGAGCTTGCTTGCCCGTTGTAGGCTTTGTTTTCTTTATAAACATCAATACTTTTTCTTGAAAGTTTAATTTTTTCTCTTTCAACGCTTTCACCTTCCTTTACCAGCTGCGGTTTGTTTGTGTATTAAAATAAATAATAAACTTGCATAATTCCAAATGTTACACCACTTAATAAAACCGTTGTTCCAACTGTTAAAGGAAGACCTTGCTTTTGCATTGTATTTGCAATTAAGCCCGGTACAATGATACCAATTCCGCGTAATTCAAACACTTCAAACGGCAAGATCGGGAAGAAATAATCAAATGCAACTTTAATCACAATACCCGTAATTAACATCGCTGTAAATTTGCGACGTCCATATAAAATAACTACTTTTGAGATTCCGTACACGACGATAACATACGTTAAAATACTAATTAAGAAAATCATTAAAATGGTAATTGGCTGATCAAATACAAGAGCTAAATACCCCGGTACGATAAGACCGGCTGGCAATACGCCCGTTTTTTCTGTAAAAATTAAGCTTAGTGTAACCCCTAACACAAGGGCAATATATAAATCTGATCCGAACATGAAATGGCCTCCTAGATTAAACTGCTTTTCTCATCTTTTTCATTTCAATAATAGCTTCAACAAGCGGCTCGGCTGAACCGTGGATATTTCCGACACCGTATACGATACGATCTTTTAAATAAGGCTTCATGCGCTCTAAAATTTCTTCTGTAGAAGCGCCTTCCATATCCCAGAATTCTTTTGTTGGCAATTCGCCTCTTTGATATGCAGCAGCGATTGGTGAGGTCGTCTGACCAATTGCAATCATTACGTCCGCTTCAATGTATGGCATTACATCTTCAGCAAATTGCTCCGTGCGATCTACACGGTCCGGACGGCAGTTCATAATGACAATAGGAAGCTTTTCGCTATAGTTCATTGAATCTACACGTTCCCAAATACGAAGCGTAGAAGAAGCGTCGTTGGCAGCAAATCCATTTACTAAAAATGCTGGATTCTTTTCATCGCCAAACGTTGTAATTCTCATAGCTCCTGGGTCAGGCTGGGCATTTAACATCCCTCTCATCGCTGTTTCAGCATCGATACCAAGTGCTTCTGCTACTGCTAAACCGATGGAAGCATTATCAGGGAAAACCATATAATCAAATTCACGTAAATACGCTTCAGATACTTTATCGTTATCAGCTACAATAACCTTTGTGTTACGCTCTTCGGCTATTTTTTTATAGTATTCCAAATATGGACCTTCAATTGTGACAAGGTGACCATCATAAGGAATAGTAGCAGTAAACGCTTGAGCAACTTCATCTAGAGTTGGCCCCATTACATCCATGTGATCTTCTAGTACGTTTACAATAACGCCTACCTTGGCTTGAATCAGCTGATTTTGGAATGTGATTTGATAATCAGGCTGTACCGCCATACATTCACAAATAAGAGCTTCCGCGCCAATATCGGCAACTTCATTTACCACTCGTCGCTGTTCTCCAATGTTCGGACCTTCTTTACGACGAATAATTGGTTCTTCTTCACTTGTATGCCAGTAGATCATACGCGCTTGTGTTCCTGTCGTTTTCCCTACCGTTTTGTAACCTGCTTCTTTTACAATACCTGTAATCAATCGTGTAACGGTGGATTTTCCGCGAATACCATTAACATTCACTCGTACAGGAATTGAATGCAGCTTGCGTAAATGTCTGCGATACTCCCAAACGCCATACCCTACTAAAAATAGGCAGCATAGGATAATTAAGATCATGTTTCATTCTTCTCCTTCCAAACTTCTCCTGTTGGATACGTTATGAATGCTTTTGATTCATAATGATAGATATACGATTTCATAGTTTTACTCCCTTTATATATGTATGGGAGCTAATCAATTAACAGCGCTAGCATGCTGCTAAAACACCTGCTTTGAAAAATGGACTCGAGTACCAATTTCAACAGCTCTAAAACTATCATCTGCGCTCATTAGTGGTCAATAGCTCAAATGTTATATATTCTTACAATTCCGATTGTCTATTTACAGAATTAAAAACTCATCGTTTTATTTGAAATTTACAGAATAGGTCTAAAGTTTATTTACCTATAAAAATTCCATCGATACCTTTTTTTACCATAACAACAGGAATATTTTATACATCACTCTTACAATTAACACACGGAAATATTACGTAATTAAAAATTTCTTAACTTTAGAAAACGTTTTGTAATATAAAGATGGGATAAAAAATATTTTATCCCATTAATTCCTTTTTATGGATATACCAATTTAATTTGTCTAACAACCGTACTTGTAAGGATTATAGATAGATATAAAAGTAAAAAAAATACATTTTCTTATCATTTTCCGCTTACATTTAACTTACTTAGATAGAAAGGACATTAAATATTTTTTTCTAATTATATAAGTATTTAGACTCTATATGTGACTAGTTCTTTTGTTGTTGTTTTATAGATTTCCTTTATTTAATAATCAATTCAGTAAATCTAAATCTCTTGACTATGGCCTCTTTTCCTATTTTTATTTCAATATTTTCTGAATCTTTCTGCCGATAAAGGTAGCTTTCGTCCGATAAGATTGCCTAGAAAAATGCATGATTTCTCACTTTTTTGGCATATGATGTTATCATAAAAAGAAGAAGTATCATCAAAAGGAGGAAAACAATGGTTGATACAATCCTTTATTTTCTATTTTCTTTTTGCTATATCGTCCTGTTTTTCTTTAGCATATATGTAGTAAGAAAAAACACTTCGCCGTTTTACATGCTTTTTCTTCCTTTAGTAATAGCTGGACTAATTTACGATAATATAATGATTGGGATTGGTTCATTTATCGGTGAAGGCGATACTTTACGTTCACTCAGCATGCTTCGCTTTTGGTTTCACGCTTTATTTACCCCTACTCTGGTGCTCTTTGCGTATGGCGTAGCGAAATACTCGACGATTACATGGGCTAAAAAACCTGTTGCCGGCATTCTTTTTTTGCTAACTACGTTTGCCTTAATCGGCTATGAAATAATCGAGACGATTAGTCAGCGTACGGAAGTTATACGTGAATATGGCATTGTTCGCTATACATTAGTGGGATCATCCGGTCCCCCTCTTATGGTTCTCATTGTGGCGATTATTTTGCCTTTCGTTGGAATTTCCTTATTTCGCAAGACGCGCTGGAGCAGTATGATGATTGGAGTAGCCGTGATGCTTGTAGGAAGTGCCGTGCCAATTCCTATACCAAGCACAGCCGTAACAAATACGTTTGAGCTTATTTTTATCTTCTCTTTATTTTTAACTCAGCGTCATTTAGTAAAAATACATTAAAAAGAAGCGATTCCCTTGCTTCTTTTTTTTATATTTGATATCTTTTACCTAACGACCGTTAGTTAGATAGAGGAGGAGCTTTTCTTGAGTGAATTATCAACTGTAGAAAAAATTAGAGCTGCAGCGATGGAACTCTTTGGAGAAAAAGGCTATACAGAAACATCGCTTGCTGATATCTCATCAAAAGTAGGGATAAAAAAACCTTCCCTGTACGCTCATTTTAAGAATAAAGACGACTTATTTTTACTAACCGTGCATGATTTAATGAATTTATTTTTGACAAAGTTGTCTGTTATATACGAACAGCATAAAACGAAGTCTGCTAAAGAACAGCTTCACTGCTTTGTGGTAGATTTTTGCACGATGATTGAAAAAGATTCTTTTGGACAGATGTATCGCCGGCTTATTTTGTTTCCACCTGAACATTTGCAGTCGGAAGTAAAAGCTATTTTCTTAAGAAGCGAACGATTGTCTGATCAAATTCTGCATGCTATTTTTACACAGGGAATGGATGAAGGCGAAATAATTGAACGTCCCATTGATTTGTATATCAATAGCTTTTATTGTTTAACCGACGGACTGTTCATTCAGCGCTTTTATTACGAACCAGAGTATTATAACCAAAAAATCCACGATGCTTGGACGATATTTTGGGAAGGCATACGTGCTAAATAGGCCCTGTAAAAAGGGCTTATTATTATGCAAGGAGGAATTAAAATGGCTTGGATTTACCTTATTATCGCTGGTTTGCTCGAGATTGTATGGGCAATCGGCTTAAAATATTCACACGGATTTACTGAATTAACTCCAACAATCATTACGATCGTCACAATTGTCATCAGCTTTTATTTCTTTTCAAATGCCTTAAAAAAAATTGCTGTCGGAACAGCTTATGCAGTATTCACTGGTATAGGAGCTGCTGGCACAGCGATACTTGGAATGACCGTTTTAGACGAAGGAGCAAATATTGGAAAGGTTTTATTTTTAGGATTAATGATCTTTGGAATCGTTGGTTTAAAGTTAATTTCTACTGAAGAAACAGAAAGAGAGGAATCTTAACATGGCTTGGATTGCATTAATAGCTGCTGGTTTTTGCGAAGTGGGATTTGTGATTTTTTTAAAACTTTCAGATGGGTTTAAGCGGCTGTTTCCTTCGATTGGATTTATCCTTTTCGGTGCAGGAAGTTTTTATCTTCTCTCCTTAGCATTAAAGGAAATACCTATTGGAACAGCTTACGGCATATGGACGGGAGTAGGAGCTGCCGGAAGCGTACTTCTTGGCATGCTTTTCTTTCATGAAGCAAAAGATATGCGTCGAATTTTATTTATTTTTTGTATTGTAGCAGGTGTAATCGGTCTTAAAATCACTGGATAATGGTGTACTACTTCCTCTCTTTTCATGCTATACTAAACTTGTAAACACTTTCAAAAAATAGGAGACGATGACAATGAATCTTGGTTTTGGAGAAATTTCCTTAATTGTATTTGTCGCTCTATTGCTTTTTGGTCCAAAGAAACTGCCGGAATTAGGGAAAGCTGCCGGAAAAACGTTAAAAGAGTTTAAAAACGCTACAAAAGGAATTATGGAAGAAGACGAAAAAGAAAAAGCCCCTCCTAAATAAGAGGCTTATATCTCTTTTAAAAGCTGACTCAAACGTTTGAGTCAGCTTCTTTGTGGTGAGAATATACTGAAATTCTATTTCGACCCCTACGCTTTGCTTCATATAAAGCCTGATCTGCTTGATGGAGAATTGAAATTGGCTGTATGTTTTCAAATGGAACGACTGTCATTATTCCAACGCTGATTGTGACACACTTAAACACTTCAGAAGCTTGATGGATAATTCCACGCTGCTCCACTTGCTGTCTAATAGCTTCTGCCATTTTTATCGCTTCATATTGATTAGCTCGAGGAAGCAATATACCAAACTCTTCTCCTCCGTATCTTGCGACAAAAGCCGATTCGTCAAAGACAGCGATTTTGGCGATATTCGCTACTTCTTTTAAGCATTCGTCTCCTTGAATATGGCCATAGGTATCGTTATACGCTTTAAAATAATCAATATCAAATAAAAGAAAGCGGCTCTTTTTCTTTCCGTGCGTATTCCCACTCGATTTCCAGCTGTTTATCAAGTGATCGGCGGTTGTTCAGACCCGTTAAGCCATCTTTCATGGACAGCATTTCAAGCTTTTTATTGGCTTTGCGAAGATCACACTCAGCCTTCTTTTTCTCTGTAATATCTCGATATTCCCAATAGTGGCCAATATACACATGACCTTCATAGATTGGAATGTAGTCACGCGCATAAATTTACCGTTAATAAACGTAATTTCTTCATCTACTATTGACTCTTTTGAATAGACGGTGCTTCCTACCGTTTTTAAAAACCTAGCAGGATCTTTCAACATAGGAGCGTGAGATAAAAACAGCTGATTACTTTTCAATCCAACGTATTGATTAGGAGGCCCGGGTATATCAAACATGTCACAAAAAGTTTGATTAATAACGGCTACTTCGCGCTCTGGCGTTTCAATCATGGTACCTGTCTTTGCATTTTGAACCATAACCGAAAACATTTTAGACAGCTTTTTATGCTGACTTGTCGTTACTCGAGATACATAAATATATCTACCTACCAGATACACTAAACACCCACCTATAAAAGAAGCAGGCAGTAAATAGATGATAATTGTAGCAGCGTGCTTGATATCTTTAAAAAGAAAGGACAATGAAAAAAATACGCAAAGCAAGCTAATAGAATTCATTAATTGAAAACGAATAAATGGACGATAAGGTAAGCGAACCGTCCACCCAGACAGTAAAGCCATTACGATAATTGTAGCAGCGCCTATTATTCCGCTTGCCGTAATTCCAAACAAAAGCAAACGCATTACCCCTATAATACAAGCCGCAATGATAGCCGGTACCATTCCTGCATAAAGACAAACAATTGTCACTGCTAAAAAGCGAAGGTCAAGAATAATAGTAGAATCTATTTTAATTGTATATATCATTAAAATGCTGCCTAATAGTCCGTAAGAACATCCGTAATAAATTAAGCGATACATTTTGTACCGTTTTATTCCTTCTACTCTATAAATGATTTGCTCTCGAACTATACTCGCAGCAAACATGAAAGAAATAATTAACGTGATATTAAAGAGAAGTTAACTCACTTTATTCTTCACCTCTTTCCACAAGCTAAAACAAAAAACAATAGGCTTCTTAGCTTACATATTGTTTACTGCCGCTTTTTTATAAATAGTGCTGTTTGATTTATCGAACAGCATTATTTTTTCCTTCATTCATTAAATAAAACTCTTCTATACTCTATTCGTTGCCGACAATCCTCTCTATATAAAGAGTGATTATCTTCCTTTTATACAAGAAATTCTACTTGTTAGTATACTACTAAACTCTATTTATACACATCACCTTTTACCTTTTTTTAAATATTTATCCATTTTCTATTTTTTGTATTTTCCACTGAAAGGTAAGTAGTCGAACTGCAGCAAAAATAAAAAAAAGAGCGTCGATACAACGAGCGCTCTTTTTTATTTATGGCGTAAAAATTCCCAAAGTCCTGGCGTTTTGGAAAAATCAAATGTCTTAACAGCGGAAAGAATTTTAATCTTTAAATCTTGCTTTACGTCTTCTCTCTCATGCAGCGAAAAGCTTTGGACAGCTTTATTTAGTTTTGGTTCCAGCTTTTTTAATAAACGCCTTGACGCCTCTTCATCTCCAGCTTTCACTTTATTTACAAGCTCATATAGAGTTTCCATTTCTTCACTTCTTTCTTAAGTCAGTTGTTAATTCTTCCACTTTTTCTTCAAGTCGCTTTATATTGTTTTCTACACGCAGTAATAAATAAAAAGAAAGGACAGCGGGAAATCCTACGTTCCCAACAAGTTGAAGCCACTGAGGATCAAACATATCTATCACTCACCTTCATAATTTTTTTCAACTTGCTTAGCGCACGTTGGTAATGGTTAGAAACCGCTTGCTGAGAAATAGAAAAATAAGCAGCGATTTCTTTATGAGTCCAGCGTTCGACAATAATCAAGTGCAACATACACTGCTGCTTGGCCGTTAATTGGCGAAATGCATGATGAAGAATACGATTTTCAAGTTGATTTCCTAAAAATTCATGCTCCCATACAGCTCCGTCCTGTACCCCTAGCATATCTTCAACTGTTCGATTTCCATCTAGCGCAGCCGGCTGCTGCAGGCGAAGAGGAATATAAGAACGCTCTTTTTCTTTGACACGCATAACATCTCTGGAATAATGTCTGCAAAGCTTGTTAATATAATGAAGCAATCTAACTTCGCTGTAAAACTGATGAAATTCTTTGTTTAGAAGTCTTTGTTCTTTTGTATCATTTTTAGCAACCGCTTTTTGTAATCGCTCATAGCGTTCTGGTGTCAAAAATGTATTCATTATATGAGTCTGAAGAGTTGCGCTGTGGTTTGTAAGAAATGTATGAAAGGTACATTCTTTGTCGTGCCGCTTTTCTTGCTGCGAATAGAGCTGAGTCATTGTGCAAATCTCCTCCTTTTTTTCTTATACTTATTAAAAAGGGAGAAAAGAGTAAAATAACAACACCAAAAACGAACGTTTGTTCTTATATAAATTTAACTATATTAGGTTTTTTATGTCAATATGATGAAAGGCTTATTAATGATTGAAATGACTCAGTAAAAAATAAAAAAGAGATTGAGACATAATGAAATGAATCTAATTTAAAGACGAACAAATAGGATACATGAGCTGATCTGCTTGTGACACGGCCGTTGATTTCCGTGCAAGACTTCGCTTTCCGCGGGCGGCCGCTGAGCCTCCTCGTCGCTTGCGCTCCTGTGGGGTCTCACCTATTCCGCTTTTCCCGCAGGAGTCTTCGTCTTTCCCTCCAATCAACTGCTAGAAGGAACGAAACAGATAAAAGCTATGTTCACCACAACAAAAAAACGAACCGCTGATCAAACATGTTGATCAGTGGTTCGTTTTTCACTTCGGCTAAAATATTTTTATCCCGGCCCTTTTTATTTCTTCTTCATGTAGATATTATTCTTCTCCTAAAACGCGGTTAATACGTTTGCGAAGCATCGGCATTCCATTTCCACCCGCTTGGAAATGACGAAGCTGACCTTCTTTATCAAATACATAATATGCTGGTACATATTTATTTTCAAAAGCGTCTGTTAACTTATGCTCACTGTCTACGTAAATTGGCTGAGTAATATCGTGTCCCATGGCCATTGCCTCAATAACACCCATATCTAAGTCATCTTCCGAACGAGGCATATGAACCGCTACAACATTCAATTGATCATCATACTCATCACGAAGATCATTAACTTCAGGCATTGCTTCTTTACATAAATGGCAGCTTACTGACCAAAAGTGGATAAGCGTTGCTTTATCACCTACTAAATCTTCCTTTGTTACTTCGTCGTTAATCCAAGATGTTGCTCCAGTTAATTCAGGCATTTGTTCACGTAATTTCATTTTAAAATCCTCCTCTTCATTAATAAAACTGAATATTCCGTCTTTTATAATTAGAAAACTATCTTTTCTATTTTAATGGCAGCAGTAGAGGAATTTCTCCTCTACTCCACCGCTATTTATTAAAGTGTTTTTTGACCTGGTTTCCAGTTAGCTGGGCAAAGTCCACCAGTTTGAAGGGCTTGAAGTACACGTAATGTTTCTTCTACGCTGCGGCCGATATTGTTATGATTTACAACTGCGTATTGTAATTCACCTTCTGGATTAATAATAAATAATCCGCGAAGCGCTACGCCTTCTTCTTCAATTAACACGCCGTAATCACGTGCTACTGTATGAGTTGGATCTGCAGCTAATGGATAATTCAAATCTCCAAGTCCATTATCTTTACGATCTGTGTTAATCCACGCTAAGTGAGTATGAATTGTATCTGTAGAAACACCTACAACTTCAGCATCTAGATCTTCAAACTCTTCGTAGTGATCTGATAGAGCTGTAATTTCTGTCGGACATACGAATGTAAAGTCCATTGGATAGAAGAACAATACTGTCCATTTACCGTTTTTCATATTTTCTTCTAAACTTACTTTTCCAAATTCCTTATTTGCAAGTACAGCTTCCATTTCGAAGCGTGGTGCTTGTTTTCCTACCATACGTTCTGCCATGTCAAAACCTCTCCTTGTACAATGTATTTCACAAGCTTATGCTTGTATGTATTATTTTTAATGCAATCATTGACAGTTTCTATTTGATAACGATTATTAGTATCATTATAAACTAGTAATGACTATTGATTACATTCTTTATTATACACGAGCTATTATTATAGTCAATACTTTTTTATAATCATTTTAATTTAGGATTGATTATCGAATATTTTCCACTCTTTTTATTCTTTCCCTTGATTAATCCTATGTATGCAGGGATGAATAAAGATAGAAGATACTAAAAAGCTTCCCTTGTTTCAACATATTTGCTTTTAAAGTGTGCTGCAGCAAGATTTCGAATCTCAATTATGCTCTTTATAACCACAATAAAAGAGAATGAGACATAACTATCTCAACCCAATTTAGAGACGAACAAATTGGAAAATGATCTAGTATGGATGACTGGTTACACCGCTGTTGATTTCCGTGCAAGACTTCGCTTTCCGCGGGCGGCCGATGAGCCTCCTCGTCGCTTGCGCTCCTGCGGGGTCTCATCTGTTCCGCTTTTCCCGCAGGAGTCTTCGCCTTGCCCTCTAATCAACAGCTAGAAGCAACTTCATATATGAAACCTACTTTTACCATAACCATGAAAAAATCCGAACGAATTTGATTCTCCATCAAGAATCAAACTCGTTCGGATTTTCCTTCAACTAAACTACTTTTGTCCCAGCCTCTGTTATTTATTTCTTATCATTTGGATATACAAGACTGATTTGCTCTCGCACTTTATCCATCACGTGCATTGTTAAATATGAATTTTCATAAGAATTTGTGTCCGATTCTATCTTTTCTTGCTTTAACAGCTCTACGAATTCATTTAGTTCATAGTACATAGCAGGATAAGGCTGATCGACCGTTAACTCTTCTACCTGTCCGTCATTGTATCGAATTTCTACTTTTTCAGCGGTATGTATTTTGTCAATAACCATACTGCCTTTTTCTCCTTGAATTTCACTTGGCAAATGCGAATTTGTAATTTTAGAATACATGATGACCGCGTCTCGATCTTCGTACTCTAAAGCAACTGACCCTTCTCCATCTACTCCAGATTCTAGCATAAACGCCGTTGCCTTTATTTTATGAGGCCCTCCAAACAACGTAATCAGAGGATAAAGACAATATACACCTAAATCCATCAGTGAACCGTTGGCAAGCTCTGGCTTAAAGGCATTAAGCACGATACCTTCTTTGTATTTATCGTAACGAGAAGAATACTGACAGTAAGATGCAACGTATTTCCGAATTGGACCAATTTTATGTAAGTTCTCTTGAATCACTTTGAAGTTAGGGAGAAGTGTTGATTTCATCGCTTCCATTAATAACACCTTGTGATTTTTGGCTGTTTGAATCATGCGAGTTACTTCTGCTGCATTGGCTGCGAGCGGTTTTTCACACAGTACATGCTTGTTATTTTTCAAAAATAAGATAGCTTGTTCCGCATGATAAGCATTTGGAGTAGCAATATACACTGCATCAATTTCAGCACTCGCTGCCATTTCCTCTAAATCAGTAAATATATGAGGAATATCATATTTACCTGCAAATTCTTCTGCTTTTTCAATGGTTCGAGAATAAACAGCTGAAAGCTGAAAGTCGTTTACATACTGAGCTGATTCTAACAGTCGATCTGTTATCCAGTTTGTTCCTATTACGCCAAAACGAATCATCTTTTCATCTCCTTTTTATCATCTATGTTGTATTGTATCGTTTTTAAAAAGAAAAACGAAGAAATAATAAAAAATCTATACCATTTTCCATTGCTTTATATCTATTTTGTTCCATATAAAAAACAGCTCACAACAAATGTAAGCTGTTTTTCAATATGACTCAAACGTAAGCTTATGCTTTCTCACCCACTACAGCAAAACGTTCATTCACATGGTTTTTATTCTCTAACTCATCTATTAAAGCAATCGCATAATCAGCATAGCTAATATAGCTTTCATTTTGACTATTTGTGATCACATGATCTTTTCCTAATTGATAGGCTCCAGTGCGAGCACCTTCTGGGTCAAAAAAAGCGGCCGGGCTTAAATAAGTCCAATCTATAGTTGATTTTTCTAGTTCTTTTAAACCTTTGCCCATATTTGAAGCCGTTGGATAATAAGCTGCTGGAAAACCTTCTGTGCTCATTAAAGGCGTTGTTTTTTCTGCATCTACAAATAAACTTCCCGCTCCGCCCACTACTGCGAGTCGCGTTTGAACACCTTGAAATACTTTAATAAGTGATTGTATAGACTCAACGTGCAGCTGTTCGCTTCCAGAAGGTGCATTAAATGCATCTACCACAGCATCGAACTGTTCAATGTCTTTTGAAGTAATGGCAAAAATATCTTTTTCAATTACGTTTGTTTGATTTTTTAGTTTAGAAGCATTTCGAACAATGGCTGTTACTTCATGTCCTCTCTGTTTTGCTTCTTTCATAATTAATTGACCTGCTTTTCCTGTTGCTCCAATAACGCCAATTTTCATTTTTATTCTCTCCTTTTATTTTTTATTGTAACCATTACAGTTACATATAACACAAAAAAATTTGAGCTTTTTATAGACTGCTATTTCTTCTCAGCTCGTTGTAACCATTATAGTTACACATTATTCAATTTGTCAACCTTACTATTCATTTTTTTAAGCGATAAAAGATTTTAGTAATTGCTAAAGATCCACAAAACAATAGCTTATTTACCATTTCAAAATATATCCATATTTTCAACTTATTTTTATCTCAGAGTACTTTTTTATGAAAAAAGGTTTCTTTTTTATAAAAAAGTGTTATACTAGGTATATTATTTCTTGTTCGGTGTTAACAAATAGAAAGACTTTCTTTAAAGTGATTCTTATTGAAATTGAGCAGAGATAGTAATATATTCGTGGATTTTCCACACAGGAGGTACTACAATGGTACAAGGTAAAGTAAAATGGTTTAATGCAGAAAAAGGTTTTGGATTTATCGAAGTAGAAGGACAAGACGACGTATTCGTACACTTCTCAGCTATCCAAGGCGAAGGTTTCAAATCACTTGAAGAAGGTCAAGAAGTTACATTTGAAATCGAAGATGGAGCTCGTGGACCACAAGCTGCTAACGTTCAAAAGTAATTGATTAAGAAGCTGTCACTTTAGTGACAGCTTCTTTTTATGTCTATTTAACCAATTAAAATTTGATTTTCCTGCCAAAGGTTGGTCAAGTTCGTATCAGCGAGCCGCTGATGCGTCTCTTTTACGCTAAGCCAGCGATGCTTGTTGAAAACAAAGCGAGTTTCAGGAAGTTCAGTCCATATTTCCTGTACAGACTGCACATTTAATAGAACAAAGTTTGCTTCGTTCCCTTCTTCCACTCCATACTTTGCTTTTCCAATCAGCCGGGCTGGTATACTTGTAATCATTCGGAGCAACTGCCGCTGATCATCCGGACTTCCCATATGTGCAGCATAGGCAGTTAGTAACCCTACTTGCAGCAAGTCTGCTTTTCCAAACGGATGAAAGGGGTCGTTCACGTTATCAGATGCAGTAGCAATCGGAATCGCTGCTTTTTGTATGTCGCGAATACGCGTTACGCCTCGTCTTACAATTCCTTTATCTTCTCTTCCCTGTAAATATAAATTAGAAGCAGGTAATGTGACAACTCCAATTTTCGCCTGTTTCAAAAGGTTTAAGATTTCGTTCACTTTTGCATCAGTCATTCCTGCAAGCGAGCAAAGATGCCCCACTACCACTTTTCCTTCCATATTCAATTCAATCGTTCTATGAGCAATATTAATTATTGTATCAACAGACGGATCATCGCTTTCATCCACATGTAAGTCAAGAGGTTTATTATAGGCTTGAGCCAGCGAAAATAGAGCATCAATCTCTTTTTCTGGATTTCTAGCTAAATGAGGACAGCCTCCAATCGCATCAATTTCAAGATCGAATGCTCGTTCAATTTTATTCATCTTATGCATATCATCAATGTCTAAGTTAGAGAATAGCGGAACAACCTGCACATCCATATACGGGCTTAATTCATCTCTCACTTCGACAGCCGCTTGTAAACTTCGAAATAAACTATCTTCTTCCATGCTGCAGTCAAAATCAATATGCGTTCGAATCGTAGTCGTACCGTTAGCTAATGCCTGCAAAGCAGTTTTTAACATTCGCTGCTTAATTTCTTCTTCTGGAAATGCCGGTAGGCTGCTGCTGTAATTTTTAATGGCTTCTTGAAGAGTTCCAGATATATTGGGCACTTGAGGAAGCGAATGAGCTTTGTCTAAATGCATATGCATATCTACAAATCCTGGTAATAGCACACGACCCTGTGCATCAAGTGACGTTTCTTTTCCTAACACAGCCGCGTGTAGCGAAAAAAACTCGTCACCTTCAAGATAACCGTTTTGTAAAACGATAGAAGTATACATTCCATTTGAAATTTTCACTTCAAAAAGAGCGTGATCGTGCATAATTGGCAAACGAACATTAATTAAGTGAAGCAACATAATTCCCTCCTCAATTTTTCAACTTCTTCATTTTTCATAGACCGCTTTATCTTCTCTATCATTTATTGTTTAAAGCATTAATTCGCCAAATTTCGCAAATCACCTTCTCTTTAGAGACCTTTATTTACAGAGAAAAAAGCGAGAACAAAAAAAGGAGCAGCGTCCCCACGCTGCTCATCAAAGAAAAAATGCTAGAAAATAGATAGAATGTACTTCCCATGGTTAAATGAGGGCTTACAGATAAAGCTTCAGTGAGTGATTTCATGCTTTGCACCGCTATTCTCCCCAGAAAGCAATGCAGATACAAACAAGAAATTTCCATCACCCGCTCATACTGTAAATAGACACATAAGAAAAAGCCCAAACAAAGGCAGGTCTCTCAAATACAATGAGCAAAAACCTACCCGCCTGGGCTTTTATCCCTTCGGTGTCATATCCACTTCTTTTCAAAAATGAATATGTGAATCGCTTGGACCAAACTTTCTACTAACGTAAAAATGGGAACCTAGATTCACTTTTTACTCATAGTCCTATCATTTACGGTGATAAGGTAGAAACGTCTGAGCCATATTCTCAAACATATATGAGTGAACCGTATTTAGCTTTTTCTTGTCTACAAATATACTATAGGTCTTTCTGTAAGTCAACTATAAACGAATAATCTTTTTAACAAAATTATATATAGTTCGCCTTTTACAAAAGTTTACTTTTTCAAAAAGTTTGTTAAACTATCTAACATCAGTTAGACCTAAAAGGGTATACAAGAACTATCGTGTAGAATGAAAACGTAGCTGATCTTGTCCCATAGTGTCATGAGAAACATACTTCTTGCACGGATGCTTATCTAAGTATTGTTTAGCAGTTTGTAAACATTGGCGCGCAAACTCTTCATATCCTAATTCGTTGGCACGTTTCACATTTGGCAATTCTATAGAATAAGGAACCTGCGGGATACGATTTACAATACTAGCAACATCAATACCTTCTTCATTTAAATACAATCGTTCTTCCCTAAGAACTCGAGTCATCTCTTCCTTTGAAACTGGAATTTCCGCAGAAGCGTTGCAAAGATGAAGATAGCGAAACCACTCACGAGGTACTTGGTCCAAATCTTCCACTTTATCTCCTGATCGATGAAAATGGTGGATATCAATCATAAGACCTGCATTTTCACGGTTAGCTGTATGAAGAACATCCAGTGCTCCTTTAAGGTTGTATACGCTCGCAATAGGAACAAATTCTAATTCAATGGTTAAACCAAAAGGCTTAGCTAGATCACAGAGTTCAGCAAAACATTCGATACCAAAATTGCGATCGTCCGTCCAAATGCTACTAAGGACGTGACGTCCTCCAAGTTCAGCAGCTGCTTCCATTGCAGGTAAGTAACGTTTTGGATCAACTCCCTCATAGATACGTGCTAACTCTATATCAAGAAGCTTCACTCCTGTTTCTGACATAGCAGATTTTGTTTCTCGCATCAGCTGCTTATTTTCAGCTAACGCATAGTTAGGCTCTCCAGGCAACCCCATGTAAATAGGCCTTAAACTAACAAAATCATATCCTGCCTTCGCAGCCATATACGTCATTTCAGGTGGCGAACATCCAAGAACAGTGAGATACGCAAGGGAAAATTGATTAGCCATTTTATAAATTCCTCCTTTATTCAAACAGATTAGATCGATCTAATTAAAATTACGATATATACTTATAAACGTCCTACATATTGATTTGATTTTAATTCTCTGTAGGCAGTCTTAATACAATCATCTTCGTTTCAGTCATTTCTTCAACGGCGTAACGTGGACCTTCTCTGCCAATACCGCTGTTTTTCACTCCGCCATATGGCCAATGATCTAATCTAAAGTTAGATGTTCCATTAATAACTACACCGCCCATTTCAAGAGAATGAGCCACTTTATAAGCCAAATCCATTTTGTTCGTAAAAATCCCTGCTTGAAGACCAAAAGCAGAATCATTTGTCTCTTCAATAGCTTCTTCAATCGTAGCGTACGGGACAATACTAATAATAGGACCAAATACTTCTTCACAAATAACTTTACTTTCTTTAGAAGGGTTTAGTAGAACGGTAGGTTCCACCGTAGCTCCGCGGTGCTTTCCTCCGCATATCACTTGTGCCCCCGACTGTACGGCCTCATCAATCCAGCTCGTCACTCGTGCAGCTGCATGGACATCTACTACACACCCTACATCCGTATCAGGCAATAAGGGATCTCCGATTTTAAGTTTCAGCACCTCGTCTTTTA
This sequence comes from Priestia megaterium, assembly GCF_023824195.1. Taxonomy (NCBI): domain Bacteria; kingdom Bacillati; phylum Bacillota; class Bacilli; order Caryophanales; family Bacillaceae; genus Priestia; species Priestia megaterium. The sequence continues at coordinate 973,528 of NZ_CP085442.1, read as the reverse complement.
AAAGATTGGTAAACTCAGAGACCACAGATTGATGTACATAAATTCTCTGAACAGAGATACAGCTCTGCCCGGAATTGCTAAATCCGGTTTTAGCACACATAGCTGCAGCACGGTTTAAATCTGCGTCGTTATGAACGATCGTTGCAGCATTTCCTCCTAGTTCGAGCAATACTTTTTTCATTCCAGCTAGCTCACAGATGTTTTTACTAGCTACTGTTCCACCTGTAAATGAAATAATGTTCACACGATCATCTTTTACAATTTGCTGTGCAACCTGTCTTCGACCAAGCACCATATTTACAGCATCTTTAGGGAATCCTGCCCGCAGCAGCAGCTTTAAGAGCTCTGTTGCAATTAAAGTTGTTTGCGAAGACGGCTTTAAAATAACGCTATTACCAGCAGCAAAAGCCGGCCCAATTTTATGGCATACAAGATTTAAAGGGGCGTTAAACGGTGTGATAGCCGCTACAACACCAACGGGCACTCGGAAAGTAGATGCAATAGCTTGTGCACCTCGTTCTGAAACGTCGCCAGGCAATGTTTCACCAATCAATCTTTTTGCCTCTTCCCCTGACAGTTCTAATGTTTCGATTGAACGGGCCACTTCATCCAGCGTATTTTTCAAAGGCTTTCCTAATTCTAAAGAAATAAGTTGAGCAAATTTTTCTTTCTCTTGTTCTAGTAATAGAGCCGCTTTCTTTAAGATTTTAGAACGCTTGTAAGAAGAAAGTGCAGCGACATGTTTTTTTGCTTCATAGGCTGATGATAATGCTTTTTCAACATCTTCTTCATTTGCTAATAGCTGCTCACCTATGACTTCTCCAGAATAGGGGTTTTTTATTAAAGCAACTTCACGATCTTCAACAATCCATTCACCTTTAATATAAGGCTGCGATTTCTTTTCAATAGTTTCTATCATGTTTAGCACCAACTTTTCATTTTTATTAAACAAACTTTTATATAAAATAAGGCCTGAACGTTTTTATATAAGAGAAAAATAGATCGATCTAATTTATTTTTATTTAAACGCTCTCTTCACCTCCTAGAAGGCTATCATGTTCACCGCTTAGCTATACTAATTTCTCTTGAACCTTTGGCTTGGCATGAAGTTCTGAACAAGGACCTGCTTGCAGCATATAGCTTCCTCCGTCATGACCAATTACTTGCTTCACCTCTTTTGCTGCTTCAATAAGCTTATTAAGATCAATATCCGTATGAATTCCCATTTCACTTAATCCATGAACCAGATCCTCTGTAGCTATATTTCCCGTGGCGCCTGGAGCATAGGGACACCCTCCTAAACCGATAATAGAACTATCAAAATGAATAACGCCCTGCTGCAAAGCAGCCACTACATTAGAAAATGCCATTCCTCTCGTATTGTGCAAATGCATGGAGAAAATAATGCCGGGATAATTTTGTTTAAGAAACCCTAGCATACGATACACTTGCTGAGGATTTGCCATCCCCGTTGTATCCGCTAAAGAAATTTCCTCGACACCCATCATTCTGTATCGTTCTACAATAGAAGAAATGCGTTCTATAGCAACTTTTCCTTCATAAGGACATCCAAACGCTACGGAAATTGAACCTCCCACTTTAACGTTATGCTTTTCCGCTAATTCGATAATAGGATAAAAACCTTTTTGGGCTTCTTCTACAGAACAATTTGCGTTAGATAAGCTGTGAGAATCTGTAGCTGAAAGCATAAGCTTTAACTTTTTCACTCCGGCGTCAATGGCTCTCTGTGCACCTTTTACATTCGGCACTAACGCGCGAAATTTGATATTTGTTAAATCTTGAACACTTTCTACAACCTGCTCGGCATCCTTTAACTGAGGAATCGCTCTCGGATGTACAAAAGACGTAATTTCCATTGATTGAATGCCTGTCTTGGCTAGCTGACGGATAATAGATATTTTTTCTTCTGTAGGAATCCACTCATGTTCAGCTTGAAACCCATCCCTTGGGGCTACTTCACAGATTATGACTTTTTCCGGTAATTCTATTTTTTGAATAGTATTCATTAAATAACCCCCTTTTCTTTTAACGCCGCTAAGTCTTCACTTGATAACCCCAGTTTTCCGCCTAGAATTTCTTCATTATGTTCTCCCAATTCAGGGGCACGATGACGAATTGCTCCCGGTGTATGTGAAAACTTTGGTACTACTCCCGGAACCTTAATTTTTCCTAAGCGGGGGTGCTCTACTTCTACAATGTTTTCTCGTTCTCTATACTGAGGATCATTAAATATATCTTCAATGCTGTAGATAGGACTAACTGGCACACCAAATGAATCTAACTTTGCCTGCAGCTCGTCTTGAGTAAAGCCCTTAATCCAACTTGACACAATTTCCTGAACTTCATGATCATGCTTTAAACGTTCTACATTTGTATAATATCTCGGGTCCTTTAACATATCTTTTCTTTCCATTGCTTCTGCAAGACGATCAAAGGTAGAGTCTGTACTGCATACTAATACAACAAATTTTCCGTCTTTTGTTTCATATGTGCCTGCAGGGCTTGAATGACCTGCAAGTCCAGGACTTCTCTCTCTTACTTTTCCGTTTTGATCATATTCAGCGATTAAAAACTCCATCATTCGAAAAATAGATTCATATAATCCCATTTCTACTACTTGACCTTCCGGCTGTTCGTGTACATCCCTATGATAGATAGCGCTTACACAAGCGAACGCGGTATATATGCCAGTTACATAATCTAGTAAAGAATAAGAAGGACTGACGGGCGGACGATCTGAATATCCTTGTAAATAAGTATGTCCGCTAAATGCTGTGCCCGGTGTACCGAATCCAGCTTTTTCTCGATAAGGACCTGTTTGTCCATAACCTGATACGCGCACCATTACTAGCTTAGGATTAACTTTTTTAAGCTCTTCATATCCTAAGTTCCATTTTTCCAGTGTGCCCGGACGAAAATTTTCAATTAAAACGTCTACTCCACTAATTAGCTTTTTGAAAATTTCTGCTCCTTCTTCTGATCGAATATCCAGCGTAACAGACTTTTTATTGCGAGCAAGTCCCGGCCACCTTAAGGGTTCAGTCCCTTTCCAAGGCCCTACAGTCCGAAGCGTGTCTCCTTTTCCCGGAAGCTCAATTTTGGTTACTTCCGCTCCTAAGTCCGCTAGTAGAGTAGCTCCAAAAGGAGCAGCAATCATAGTAGAAATATCTAGTATTTGAACTCCTGTTAAAGGTCCATAATTTTTGGTCAACATGTTGAATCCCCTCCGGTAATAACTGTTTGCATAGTTAATTAAGATAATTAATTTGTAAATTTGCTTTAACTTAACAATAGACAGAATATTAAGATTATTTATTTTTCTAAAGTTAACTCTTTTTCTTCTAATAGGATAGACTCTTTGCTTTCAATCGGGTCTAAATCTGTTAGCAGGAACGTATAGCTTAAAATTCCAATCACTAAAAAAGCAGCTGCTAAAAGGAAAGCATACATAAATGAACCCGTGGCCTGAACAATAAACCCAGTCGTAATAGGTGCAACAATAGCCATCGAGTTATTCCCAAATGTTAAAAGTCCCGTTAATGTTCCTACCGTTCCTTTTGGTGCAATAAATGTAGGAATGCTGTAGGCAACAGCAGATGTGACAACAAGACCTCCAAGTGCTGTTGAAATCCAAAATACAGCTACGTTCGCACTGTGAGTAAACGCTGCCCCAATAATTGACAAACCAAACACCATACCTATTACTAGAAAAAATTTGCTGACACGCGTCCGGTTATACCCTTTGTTAATAAGACGATCAACAAGCCAGCCCCCGATTACTATTTCAGTAATGGTACCTACAATCCAAGGTATAGCCGAGTACCAGCCTGATTTTAAAATAGACATGTTCATTTCTGTTGCTAAATATCCAGGAAGCCAAGTCAAGAACAAAAACCATGAATAGCCGTATGCCGCAAACCCAATGAATACTGCCCAGACTTTTCTTTTAGTTAGCAAATATCGAATGTTCTCCATTGCACTGCCTTTAACTTCTTCTGAACTTTGAGAACCGCCTTGAACAATGTAGTCATATTCTTCTTTCGTCAAACGCTCATCTTCATGAGGTTCACGATACCAGATCCAATAAACAATAGCATATATGAAACTAAGAATAGCAGTTGCTAAGAAACCGCCTCGCCAGCCCCACTCTGTTACAATTAGTGCTAATATAGGTGCCCCGATGGCGTTGGAAAGTTTGGATTGAGAATCATAAGCTGCGATAGCTTTTCCGCGCTCCTGACGTGGAACCCAATGGCTAACTGCTTTGGCAGCAGATGGAAAGAATGGTGCTTCTCCAACTCCTAACAGCACCCGAGATAAAATAATTAACCCCCATCCATTTGCTACTGCAGTTAGAAGACAAGCTACTGTCCATATAACGGTCGCTACACGCGTTACCCATTTTACGCCTATTTTATCTAGCAAGGGCCCTATAGGAAGTTGAAGTAAAGCGTAAGACCATGCAAATGCTGATAGGAAAATCCCCATCTGACCTGCTGTCAAGTTAAATTCTTTTTGTAACAACGGCATAGCAATGGACATATTAATTCGATCAAAATAGTTTACAACTACACCAACCGCAATCAAGAATACAATCGACCAACGATGTTTTTTCATTCTTTTCCCTCACTCATAAGATTTTAAGTATGCGCTTTCATTTTTGCGAAATATTTCTTTGCTCAGATCCCATTTATAATTGCCTGCTTACATAAATTCTGTCTGAACTAAAGTTGAAAGATGGCAATGCTGAAAACCTAATCCTCTAGCTATTTACTTATTCTTTTATCCTTTCGTAAAAACATTTTATTAGTGGAATTAAAAAGATTAATAGAAATTTCTAATTAGAACGATCTAATAAATTTTTATTAGATCGTTCTAATTCCGGCGGGAATCTCTTCACATATTGCGGAACGGTGCTGTATATTTTATGATCTACTCAAATATCCGAACATGATGATCAACGTCTGCTTTTTTAATTTCTCATTGTAACACCTGCCTTTTTTTTGCTAAGCGTCGTCTTTTGACACAGACTAATATAAAATCCATTCAAACTTGAGTTTTAGTATACTGAATTACATTTGCCTGCGCAATATATATTTTTAATTTTTAGAAAATTAACATATATACTTTTTAATATAATAAATTCAAAAAATAACCGTATTAATTTTACAACCATTTCTCTTATTGCGTTAAAGAAATAGAAAATACAGACACTTCATTCGTACAATTTTCTAGTAAAGTTTGAAGATACGGGTTTTTAATATTGTAAGCTTGGTTCAAACATTTGTTGCTTAATATACTCTACAGGCATCTCTTTTCCGGTCCACAATTCAAATGCCATGGCCCCTTGCCAGATCATCATTCCTATTCCATTAATAGTGTGACATCCAACTGATTCAGCTTGTTCTAACAGTTTTGATCTCATAGGCATATACACGACATCTGTTACAATTAAATCAGGACGCAGCATTGATATATCTTCAATAATGCTGAATTCTTCTAACGGTTTCATTCCCACTCCTGTTCCATTTGTCAAAATATCGCTCGTTCTAATTTCTTCTCTTAACCTGTCTGTATCCTCAAGAGAATACAGCTTCGCTTTACATGAAACATGTTTCATCTCTTCATTAATAATTTTTACGTTTTCTACAGCTTTTGAATAAAATTCATCGTGACGAGCAAAAATTGTTAATTCTTCAAGTCCTTCTAAAGCTGCTTGAATAGCAATAGGCGTCGCTGCTCCACCCGAACCGATCAACGTCATTTTTTTCCCTGTGATATCCACGCCGTGCTCTTTTAAATTTCGAATGTAGCCCATACCGTCTGTGCTATGCCCAACTAGTACGCCATTATCGTTTACGACGGTATTAACTGCTCCTGAAAATTTGGCGCTGTCTGCTAATTCATCAAGAAACGGGAGAATTTTTGTCTTATTGGGCATTGATACATTAAAACCTTTAACATTTAACGCTCTCAGCCCTTTAATTGCATCTTCTAACGAGTCATTTCCTACCTCAAAAGCTAAATAAGCATAATTCAATCCCAATTTTTTGAAGGCCATATTATGCATAGACGGTGATAATGAATGTCCGATTGGAGTTGCTAAAAGGCCTATGAGCTGAGTTTTGCCGTTAATACGCCCTACGCTTTTCATGATTTTACCTCCTATGTTATTAAAATTTCAGAAATAATTGTGGAACCTAAACTGTACTTTTTAAGCTTATTTTCATTTACCATCAAACACATTTCACATTCATATAATATGAATAATTAGATCGATCTAATTTTAAACTATACTCATTATTCAACCACCTTTGACAAGCTGCATTCAAAACCAAAGCTGCTCTACTCACATGTAAAAAGCAAGAAATCGCTTACAAGTTTACGTTTTTAATAACATACGTTTGAAACGTACTGTACGCCTTACCTCCCTTCACAAGGCAGCATTTCTCAACATTACTAGAAACAAATCTTTCACCTATACCTAGCTTCTTTTATTAAATGACTGCAGTAAACACTCGGTGAACCAAGACAACTCTTAGCGACCTTATGTATCATAGTATCACATTTTTTTAAAAGGAAAAATGTTTTTTTGTTACTTTTCAGAAAAATCTTTTTATTTAAAGAATTTCTTTATATTAAAATAAAGCTATAACCATAATTATAGCTTTATTTTTGAGCTTGTCTCTCTGTTCTCTTTTTCAACCACCAGCCTGCACCAACTATCACTCCGATTATAAGAATAACAAATATTAAACGATCAACATCATGCAAATATTTTTGGATTTTTTCAATATCTCCAAGTCCTCCTACATAGAGCAAAAAAACAAACCACGGAAAAATGCCTAAGGTGCTGTATAAAACAAAGTCCCTAGATTTGATTTTACTAAGGCCTGCCAAATAGGTTATATAGTTTGCGATACTGATGGGACGAGAAATCGTAATACTCCATTTTCCATATTTATGAAACCATTTTTGGGCACGCTTTATATTTTTTTCACCAAACCAGCGCTTGGTAATAGATTCAAACCTGTATCCCATAACGAACGGAATATAGTTGAATGCGATATAAATAACGGTATTGACAGCTGAAACAATAAGGATTTTCCATATTGAGAGCTGCAGCACCGAGCCAATGAGCAAAATCGATAACGTACACGGAAAAGGAATTGCCGCAGCTTCGATTGCTGTAGCAATAAAGATGCCCACTATACCTAAATTTTGTACAAAATCAATAAACCCTTGCACCTTTTTTCTCCTTTCAATCATACAAATTTCACGTTCTTTCATCATAACTCAAACTATTCAAAATTTCACGATTTCAAAGCAATTTTACTAGTAAAAAAAGCTCATACGCACCCGTTTGCTATATTTGATTATCTTCTATCATATGCAGTTCATAAGTGAAGTAACGCAAAAAAAGAAAATAGCAGAAAAAACTCTTTTATTAGTTGTAATAAAAGAGTCTTTTCTGTCCTGCTATTATTTAACTTTAGCAATAACTTTCCCTTTCACATGGCGTTTTGAAAGCTCTTCTAATGCACTTGGCACTTCTTTTAACGAGATGATGCGCTCAATCATCGGAGCTACTTTCTTCTCTGCTACTAATGCTAAAAGCTCATCGCCCATTTTTGCTAAATCCGCTTGCGCAATCATGTCATCAATGTGGTGTGCAGCATTTAAAGCTACTTCATGATAAGAAATCACCTTTGTAAAAGGCTTTACTTTTGTATAATCAGGTGCACCAGCAATATGTGCTAAATGTCCTCTATAGGCAATCATATCTAAAGAATCCGTTGCGTTCTTTGCGCTCACTGTGTCAAGCACAGCATCTACGCCGCGGCCATTTGTCAGCTCCACTACTTTTTCCACGACGTTTTCCTCGCGATAATCAATTACATAATCAGCTCCTAACGACTTCACATACTCATGATTATGTGCTGAAGCTGATGAGAAAACGGTTTTTCCAGCGTTTTTAGCAAGCTGCACGCCAAAGCCCCCTACGCCTCCAGCTCCTCCGTGAATTAAGATGGTTTGAATATGGTTCATTGGAAGTTTACGAAATAGTGCTTCATACGCCGTGTAACCTGCAGTAGGCAAAGCAGCAGCTTCTTCAAATGTAACAGCATCAGGAATGCGCGAAATTGAATGAGGAGTTGTAACCGCATATTCAGCATATCCGCCTTTTTTCATAAAGTCCCCGTGATAGACAACGCGATCTCCTTTTTTCCAGTCAACTACTCCTTCTCCAACTTCATCAATTGTCCCCGCTACATCTAAACCTAGAATGTGAGGATATGTCCAATGAGGGTTTCCGTTAGTAGCTGTTTTGTAATCTACGGGATTAAGTCCCACTGCGTGAACTTCAACTACTACTTCCCCTTTATTTGGAAGAGGTTTTTCTATTTCTTCTACTTTCATTTCTGTCCATTTATTTTTATCTTGCAATAATAATGCTTTCACAGTCTAACTCTCCTTTCTAAATCATTTGCCTAGCGGTGCTTTTATTATTTTATCTAAAAATGATTTGCTTACTATTTTTATTTTAAAGAGAGCTTGTCTATAATACAAATTAGAAAATAAACGGATATCCATAAATAAATTTATAAGAAAGGATAACATAAATGATTGATTTTGAATGGTATCGTAGCTTTATTAGCATTTACAAATATCGATCCGTTTCTGAAGCAGCCAGAGCGAGGATCTTAACGCAGCCGGCCATGAGTCAGCACTTAGCTGCTTTAGAAGCTGAAATAGGCGAAGATTTATTTATCCGTGCACCGAGAAAGATGATTCCAACAGAAAAAGGTAAAGAACTGTACACGCGTATCGTCCCGTTAATCGAAAGTCTAGAAGCTGCTTCACTCCAAATAAAAATGACCGCTTCTTCTCCCGACGCGCTGCCGGTCGTAAAAATTGGTTCTCCGGTAGAGTATTTTACCGAACAAGCTTTAGAAAGAATAAAAGATGCAGGTATCCGCTGCTACAGCCAGTTTGGTATTGCTTCTGTTTTACTTGAAAAGATACAAAACGACGAAATTGATATTGCTATTACAACCCAAAGATTGCAGATACCAGGAGTCGAATATACGGTCATAGAAGAAGAAGAGTTTGTCTTAACCGTCCCTCCTTCTTTTGAAATTACAGCTAGTAAAGATATAGAAGATTTTTTATACAATCAGCGGTGGATTAGCTATGGCCTTGAACTTCCTATTATCAGGAGATTTTGGCGGCAGCATTTTAAAAAACGACCTGAAATTCAGCCTCATCATGTGATTCCAAATCTTCAAACGGTGTTAAAAGCCATTCAGCATCACATGGGAATCAGCCTGCTTCCCCGCTATTTAATTCAAGAAGCGCTTCGAGAAAAAAAAGTAAAAGTCGAACTTGAACATTTAGCAGTAAAAAATCAGATCTTTCTTGCTTATAAACTTAAGCACCGAGATCATCCTACTATTCAAAAAACGATACGCTCCTTAAAAAAAGAAACCTCTGCAAACTAATCTGCGGAGGTTTCTTTTTTTGACATTTGTTGTGCTGAATCTACTCCTACTAAATCTAAAAAGAAAATAAAAATAGGAATACCAAGAATCAGCCCCCATACGCCCAAGAAGTGTTCACCAAACACTAAAATGATAAACGTAATGAACGTTGGCAAGTTTGTTTTAGATGACATCAGCTTTGGATTTAATACATAGCTTTCAAGTGCGTGAAGTACTACCACCATAATTAATACAGACAGTACTTTTACACCGCCTCCTAAACTGTAAGCGATTGTACAAAGTGGAATGAGTGAAACAAATACCCCAAGAACAGGCACTAACCCTAGTAGAAAGACCATAACGCCAAGCGCAAGCAAATTAGGAAACCCTAACACCCACAGCGCAATAACGGATAAAATGCTGTTTACAAAAGCAATAATAAACTGAACTTCTATTACCTTGCCGAAGGAATTAACAAATTTTCTCCCCAAATAGCCAGCTTCTTTGAAAAACCAGCCCAGCCTAGATTGTTCCAGTTGGACAAATAATCGGTGAATCCGCGACTTTTCAAGTAAAAAGAATAGGCTTAACAAGAGTGCTAAGAAAACTTGTGCACTTACTTTTCCAATATTAGATAAATAGCTGTACACTAAATCAATATTCTGCTGAATATTTTCTGGTGATTTGAATCTCTTTAGATTATCGATAATATAGGTGACGAATGTATTATCAGGGGGGTGCTTGTAAAAATACATCAGCTTCTGTACAAGCTCGGTAACTTGCGTCATAATAACCGGGATATATACATACCCTACAATACCGAGGGCCCCAATCAGTGCGATATAGATGACGATGAGTATAAGCGTTGAATTAAGCGGAAGCTTTCTTCTTAACGTTTGTTGAAGACGACCAATTAAAAAGGTAAAAATAAACGTAAATAACAGCAGCTGAAGCATACTTCTAATGCTGACAAGTAAAACTGTAATGATAATAAGCGTAATGATGCGAACAGTAAGTTTGTTGTGAAGCCAACTTCTTGCAATATTCATGAAACCTTCAATTCTCCTATCTCTCTTTTTCCCAAGTCATTTGTATACATATAAATAAAACGGATACGCTAGACGCTCATATCCGCTTTCGCTATATATAGTGTATCATTTAATATTCAAATTTTACTATATTTCGGCGCTTTTTAGTATGTCTTTATTTTCTCTCCCCTATTCTTTTTCATTTTCCCATACATTATGATAAATTAGCTTGTCTAAATCCCTTCTTTTTTCCCAGTTAGCTTGTTCTAAGATTGGTTTCTCAGGGTATTTATCTGTATAACCAATTGACATGAGCGCTACAGGATCAATATGAGGAGGAATATGTAAAATGTCACGTACATCATTTTTCTTATAAAAACTTACCCACCCCATTGCCAGTCCTTCTGCATATGAAGCAAGCCACATATTTTGAATCGCACATGCAGTTGACATCATATCGGTTTCTGGAATTGAGTTTCTTCCGAGAACATGAGAGCCTCCTCTTGTTGGATCACACGTTACGCAAATAGTTAACGGCGCTTCTTGTAATCCTTGAATCTTTAGCTCTAAAAAATCTTCTTTCTTTTCACCTTCATAATGAATAGCCAGTGCTCTTCTCTCTTTATCTGCTGCCCAGGCAAGTTTATTTTTCACTTCTGTATCAGATACTAATATAAAATTCCAAGGCTGCATAAACCCGACGGAAGGTCCGCTGTGAGCAGCCTGTAGAATGTTATAAACCGTTTCATTAGGAATCTCATCAGACAAAAATGTTCGTACATCTCTTCTTCCGTAAATCGCTTTGTATACCGCTTGCTTTTCGTCGTTTGTAAACGAGTTCATCTTTTTCAACCTCCATTAAACTCTCTTTTTAACTATTTTTCTAAAAAAACATTAAAAAAATGTGATCCAAACTTTATGTTTTCTCGTATTACTATATGAATCTATCATAAAGGAGGTTGCAAACATGTTCAACGGCGTTTTAATGAACTTATTTAACGCGGTAAGCAGTATCATTAACACAATTGGATAATTTGATTGTACATATTTAGTAAGAGAGGAGGCATATTACATGCTTAACGAGGTACTTATGAACTTTTTTAACGCAGTAAGCAGTATCATCAGCACAATCGGATAAAAAAAGCACAAAGAAAAGGGTAACTGCCATTACCACCGTCTTTATGCTTTACTAGTTCAAAATCATATATTTTACAATAAAAAGAACTCTTTGATTAGGAGTTCTTTTTACTTATCCTAACATGTTCCCTTTTATTTGTATATATGCCTTGCCATTTCAACAGATTCATTTATATGTTGCAAGCATACACATAGGTTTGCAGCTCGTAGTGCAGTTCTTTTAAGTCTTCAGCTGCTTGAGTCAATAACTTCTTTCGCTGAGCTGTATACACATCTAGAATAGCTCTTTCTACTTTTACCTTTTCTTCATATAAAATATCTAACTTATCTTCATTTCCTTCAAGGGAAATAGGCTTTAACATAGCAAATTGATAAATGGGTTGTCCATAATCCAATTTTGTTAAAATAGAACCTACTAATACATCCTGCGAGCATTCATATACGAAGTTTAACAGCGTACTTAATTCTTCTAGACGAGAAATATCCAGCTCTGCATTTTCGTTGATCACAGCTCCTATATATTGAAAGCACTCTTCTTCTAACTCATTATAAATAGTTGTGATGCGGTGCAATACTTCATTCAACTTCATAAAGTTCCCCCTTTACACACGCTTCTTGATACAACCATATGACAAAACTTGGTGTTTTATACTAACGAAAAAGCGAGGAATATAAACCTCGCTTCTTCTTTTTACCGATACATACTGGCAATGTCTTCAATAAACATAAGCGGCTCTTCTTCTGTTAGTTGTTTAATTGGAGAATAATCCTCTCCACCAAAACTTTGATCTATGTCTTCAATAAACGAGGAAACTTCTTCCAACTCTTCACGATTAGCCGGCACTTCGTATTTCTGTAATTCTGTGCGGTGCACGACGGATAAAATATGGCGAGGAAATTGCTGCTTCGTTTTTCCAAAACAGTATACCGGCTTGTGTTTCAAAAAGCGCTCTACTTCCTCTTGCCGGTTATAAATGCTTCCATGATCACCCCAAGCTACCACAACCAGTTCAGCATCTTCCACTGCTTTTTGAATATATTCACCTGTTCTTGTTCCAACAGCTTCTTCTTTTGAAAGCATGCGTAAAAACGAAACATGATCGGTTTGATAGCTGAATAAATAAACGATTTCTAAGACTCCAAATCCCCACTTTTGCGCCAGTTCTATGCATTTGGATACAGCTGTATCGTCGCTGTATTCATACGTATTTTCTGGAAATGACAAGATAAACGTAAGTTTACGTTCGTTTACTTCACTCCATTTGCATAATAGAGAGTATTTGTATGTGCCTGTTTCATCAAAAATAACTTCTTTTTTCACTGCTTCCATCCCCCTGCCTTCTTACAATCTTGTTACTTATCTATTGCAAATGAGCTAAGCAGCAATCGTAACCTTGACTGTTAAAAGTTTTATTTTATATGTATTTCAAAATCATGCCTTCATGACAACTTTTCTGCCATTTTTTCAAAAAGCAATTTTTTCTTCTATACATGCTTTTTACAGCTAGTGAACATTCACATATACATCTTTCCTCTTTTCGGACCTCCAGTCAAAATAGATAAAATCAAAAGAATGGTCTATAATAAAGAAATAACCAATGACTTTTTCACTCATGTTTTTGACAGTTACGGATTTTTTCTCAGCAGGTATATTCAAAACTGATCCTCTGAGAAAATAGAAGATAAATTTGTGTAAAGAAAGGATTTTGTAAATGGCTACTACACACACATTTACAAGAGGAGAAGAAATTGCAAATGCGATTACACACGGCATTGGAGCCGTACTCAGCATTGTTGGATTAACGCTTTTAATCGTACTTTCTTCGTTAGAAGGAACGCCTTGGCATGTTATCAGTTTTACTATTTACGGAGTAACCATGCTGCTTCTTTATGTCTCCTCTACGCTTGTCCATAGCTTTCCGGAAGGTAAGGTAAAAGATCTTTTTGAGATATTTGACCACTCTTCTATTTATTTGTTTATTGCCGGTACGTACACTCCATTTTTATTTATCGCAGTAAAAGGAACCACCGGCTGGACACTTTTTGGAATTGTATGGGGCATCGCTCTTGCAGGAATTGTATTCAAAGCTTTTTTTGTGAAGAAATTCCTTTTTATTTCCACCATTCTTTACGTATTTATGGGATGGATGATTGTATTTGCGTGGGATTCGTTAACTCAAAATATTGCCCATCAAGGAATTGTCCTTCTCGTAGTTGGAGGCGTATTGTATACAATCGGAGCCGTTTTTTACGTATGGCGAGGATTTCGTTTTCATCATATGATTTGGCATATGTTTGTTCTTGGCGGGACCGTACTCCACTTTTTAGCAATCATTTTATATGTATTGCCTATAACCAACTAAAAAAGGGCCATAAGGCCCTTTTTTAGTTGGTTATAGAATTCCTTACCACAGTTTTGCCATTTGAGTCACAAGCGTATAGACTCCTAGCACAGCCATAATAACGACCACAAAACCGCCAAAAACGGTAAGCCAAGTCGGATGCTTGTAATCGCCTACTATCTTCTTTTTATAAGCCGCTATAAGCATTGTTCCGAGTGTAATAGGTAAGATTAACCCATTTAATGCTCCAGCTAAAATAAGCAGAGTGACCGGCTGACCAATCGTCAAGAAAACCAGGGTTGAAATCGCAATAAATGCAATGATAATCCAGTTTTCATATTTCTCAATCCTTTTGCTGAAGGATTTAATAAAGGAAACCGATGTATATGCCGAACCAATAACTGAAGTGATAGCCGCTGCTGCCATGACGACACCGAATAATTTATAGCCAATATCCCCTGCGGCTAACTGAAAAACAGAGGCAGGTGGATTATCAGGATTCAGTTTTAACCCTTGACTCAACACACCTAATGTCGCTAAAAACAGAAAAATTCGAATGATCGAAGCAATCGTAATGCCGGATACTGCTCCTCTTGTTACTTCAGGAATCGCGGCTTTTCCTTTAATTCCTGCATCTAATAAACGGTGACCTCCTGCAAACGTAATGTATCCTCCTACCGTTCCTCCTACAAGCGTAACAATCGCCATTACGTCAATGTTATCCGGCCAAAATGTTTTAGAGACTGCTTCTCCTACTGGGGGAGCGGACGAAATAGCCACATACACCATTAAAATAATTAATATTCCGCCCATTAATTGAGCAAAACGATCCATTAATTTTCCGGCTTCTTTGATTAAAAAAATTGCGATAGAAATGATGGCTGTAATGACTGCACCCGCTTTAGGAGAAATGCCAAATAGCGCATTGAAACCAAGACCCGCGCCTCCTACGTTTCCAATATTAAATGCTAAGCCTCCGATTACAATTAAAATAGCAATAAATAAGCCGAGACCTGGCAAAACACTGTTAGCGATATCCTGTGCTCTTTTTTCTGAAACGGCAATAATACGCCATACGTTTAGCTGAACGCCAATGTCTAATAAAATCGACAGTAAAATGACAAAACCAAAACTTGCGGCGAGAGCTTGTGTAAAGACCGTTGTTTGAGTTAAAAAACCTGGACCCACTGCTGAAGTAGCCATTAAAAATGCTGCTCCGAGCAGCACGCTCCAGTTGCGTTCTTTTTTCATGATGTCACCTCATTGTGGTTGAATAATGATTTGTTCTTCTTTTAGCTTGTCACAAATAGCTTTGGCAAATTCAACAGCATGTGCACCGTCTCCATGAATACAAACGGTATCTGCTTGAATGGGAATCTCTTCATTTTGCACAGTGAACACTTTCTTTTCTTTGACCATTTTAATTACTTGAGAAATAGCCGCTTCTTCATCTTTAATTACGGCGTTTTCAACGTTTCTCGGCGTCAGCATGCCGTTCTGTTGATAGGTTCGATCTGCAAATACTTCCTGAGACGTACGCAAGCCCATTTCGTTTCCGGCTTTAATCAATTCACTTCCAGCCAAACCATATAGAATAGCTTCCTCACTGACATTATAAACAGCTTCAGCAATAGCTTTAGCTATGTCTCGATCCCCTGCAGCCATATTATATAAAGCGCCATGAGGTTTTACGTGATGAAGGGTCCCTCCTTCTGCACGTATAAAAGCTGAAAGAGCCCCCATTTGATATACCATTAAATCATAAGCTTCTCGAGGCGTAATTTTCATATATCTACGTCCAAATCCAGCTAAATCTTGCAATCCGGGGTGCGCGCCAATCGCCACATTTTCACTCAAAGCCAGTTTTACTGTTTCTCTCATAACCGAAGGATCTCCGGCATGAAAGCCACAAGCAATGTTTGCTGACGTTACATAGCGTAAAATTTCTTTATCATTTCCTAATCTATAGTTCCCAAAGCTCTCCCCTAAGTCACAGTTCAAATCAACAGTAGCCATCTTCTTCCCCCTTATATTTTCATTCGAAGTGCTCTTTTAATATGATTTATTTTCTTTTCCTGCTCCATATATAAATGCTGCGCTTCATCCAGTGAAATTGCTTGAAAAGAAACCTTTTTCCCTGGAGAAATTTGCGCCAGCGCTGAAAAATCTGCAGTTGCTACCTGTCCGATTCTAGGATATCCTCCTGTCGTTTGATGATCTGCTAATAAAACAATGGGCTGTCCTTCTTTTGGTACTTGAATCGTACCGAACGTCACAGCGCTAGAGAGCAGCTCTTTTTCTTGACCAAGGACTAATTTCTTCCCTTTTAGCCTATAGCCCATTCGGTCAGATTGAGGGGTAACGTCAAATTCTTGCTGAAAGAAATGTTGTTGACTTTCTTTCGTAAACCAATCAAATTCCGCACCTTTCATCGTGCGGATAATAGGCGTCTCGTATGAAGGAAGAAGTTTAGGATGAATCGTCCAAAAAGCCTGCTGAAAAGAGCGGTCCGTTTGCTTTTTCACCAGTTTCTTTATAATTGCTTCCCCTGTTTCTGTAGGAGGGTGGCTTAATACTTCGTCTCCTGACTGTAATGCTTTACCGTTCAGCCCGCCTATCCGAGCGCGAAGTGAAGTAGATGTACTTCCCATAACTGCAGGAATATTAAAAGCACCGGAAACCGATAAATAAGAACGGCACCCTAAAGTCGGAACACCAAACTGTAGCACGCTCCCTTTTTTTACATATAAAGGCCGCCACATCTTTACGGCTTCATCATTAACAGTTGGCGATAAATCCCCTCCTGTCAGGGCAATCAAAGCATCTTGCTGAAATTCAATTTTTGGTCCCATTAACGTAATTTCAATAGCCGGCTGATTTTCTTGATTTCCTACTAATAAGTTGGCAATCCTTAAAGCAACTTTGTCCATTGCCCCGCTGACAATCATGCCGTCCTTTTGATATCCATGTCTGCCTATATCTTGAATCGTTGTTAATAAACCGGGACGTATCACTTTAATACTAATCTTCATCCACCTCCTTTTGTGCTTCATATTCCGTTTCAGAAATGGAAACAAATCGGATACGATCACCTGCTTGAAGCAAGCTTGGCGAATCTTTTTTTTGGTTAAATAGTGTAAGAGGAGTACGCCCGATTAACTGCCATCCTCCAGGTGTCTCAATTGGGTACACGCCGGTTTGCATTCCTGCGATGCCAACTGACCCTTTTGGGATGCTGTTTCTCGGTGATTCTTTTCTTGGAGTCGCAATTTCTTCGCTCATTCCTCCCAAGTAAGGAAAACCAGGAGCAAAGCCTATCATATACACCAAATATTCTCCGTTTGTATGAATGGAGATAACTTCATCAGGCGTTAATGAATGAAAAGCAGCTACTTTCTCTAAGTCCGGGCCGTACTTTCCTCCGTAACACACCGGAATTTCAATTTGTCTAGCGACCGCTTCAGATTTTTCTTCCTGGCGGAAAAGCAGTTCTTCAATATATGTAGACATTGCTGTGTAAGGATTTCTTCTTCCTTTTTCACTCATTATCCAAGGATCATAATAGATTGTAACTGTTGTAAAAGCCGGCACATATTCAATCATTCCCTTACATAATGATTGCTCTAGCACCTCAGTAAATTGCTGAATACGTTTATGTATGCCGAAATTAATTTCGTCTCCAAATGAAACGACAATGCCGCTGTCACCAAGAGGATAAAGTCGATAATCGTTACTCATTCCGTCTCCCCCTTTTTACTTAGTATTGTTTGAGCAGCTCCCTTTAATGCTGTAGTTAGATACATTCATTAGAATTACTAATGGAATTGTTGTTTTCAAATAACAATTTCTTATATATCTAATAAAAAAAGAACAATAAATCTCTATCCTGTATGGATAACATTATACAAATATAAAATAATCTTATGTTCTACTAAAACAAACTCCAAAGAAAAATTCAACCTTTTTAAAATTTTATCGTCAAAAGGATCACGTTTTTTCAATTTTCCCCATAAAAAAACTGCCTTGTTTTTTATACCAAAGCAGTTTTTTTGTAAAAATCTACAAAAAGGAAAAACTCATGGGCAGTGAACCATTATATACCTCTGCGAGCAAAATCCACAAAACGAAACTTATCAAGACGATGACGTGATTCCGTATATTGAAAAAGGCTTGCATCTTCTAGATACACATAGTTTCTTACTACCACAATATGTTCATAGTCTTTTAAATCTAAGTAACACTTATCTTCGTCCGTCAGCTCGTCAACGGAAATTTCTTTTTTGGCAAAGCTTATTTTCAGCCCAAGATCTTTTTCTAAGTATTCATAAATAGAGCCTTTGCATATGTCTTTTGTGAGGTGAGGAACATACTTTTTATGAAAAAAATCTTTATCTAAAATAATTTTTTCTCCATCGATTTCACGCGCTCGAACTACTTTCCATATGAGATCTTTTTTCGTCGCCCCAAGCTGTGTGCACAGATCTTGATCGGCCTTGACTAATTCAAACTCTTTTACAATAGTAGTCGATGTATGTCCTAGCTTTTCCGCGACTTCTTTGAAGCTTACAAGTCCTGACACTGGAAAATCAAAGCGTGATACGTCCAATACAAAAGAGCCTTTTCCTTTCATTTTTTGAATGTACCCATTTTGTGAAAGTAAATTTAACGCTTTCCGTATCGTTTCACGAGACGTTTGATACTGTTCAACAAGCTCATTTTCAGAAGGAAGTTTTGTATTAGGACGCCAGTCACCACGTTTAATTTTATCGACTAACTGTTCGTAAATGCTGATAAATTTATTTTCTTTCAATTGCCATCACCTATTTTACTTTCTATATATACCCAATTGTATAAAAAGAACGATAGATTGTCACCCATCGTTCTTTTTACTTTTTTCTCTATTTTTTTAAATGATACACGATTGATTCATACGGCCGAAGTAAGACTCGCTTGAATTCCTTTGATGAATCTTCGTAGTTAGACAGCAATATTTCACTATAATATCCTTCAAAAGTTATATCTTCTGGCAGTTCAAAGGCTGTTTCGCTGCCGTAGAAATTATTTATCACCAACAGCTTTTCATCTGCTCCATTTCGGATATAAGCGAAAATCTGCTCGTCTTCTCCAAGAATCAATTCATAGTTTCCATAGGTGATAATCTCGTACTGCTTGCGTAATGCAATAAGCTTTTGATAAAAATAAAAAATTGAATCTTCATCATCTAACGCTTTTTCTACATTAATTTCACGGTAGTTATCGGCCGGATTAATCCATGGCTTTCCTTTTGTAAAACCTGCATTTGGCTCATCGCTCCATTGCACCGGTGTACGGGAATTATCTCTTGATTTATGTTTTAAAATCTCCAAAATTTCATTTTCGTCCATTCCTTGTGCACGTTTTATCTCATACACATTTAATGACTCCACATCTCTATATTCATCAATAGAGGAAAACTTCGGGTTTGTCATACCTATTTCTTCCCCTTGATAAATATAAGGTGTTCCCTGCATCAGATGAATCGTTGCAGCGAGCATTTTGGCAGATTTATTATGATAGAGTTCATCGTTTCCATAGCGGGAAACAACGCGAGGCTGATCATGGTTGCACCAAAATAGTGCATTCCATCCCCCTCCTTTATTCATCTCCGTTTGCCAAGTTGATAGAATCTCTTTTAATTTAATGAAATCAAAATCTGCTAGCGCCCACTTTTCTCCGTTTGGGTAATCGACTTTCAAATGATGAAAATTAAACGTCATGCTAAGCTCGCCCCGGTCCGGATGAGAATATTGAATACAGTGGTCAACAGTTGTCGACGACATTTCCCCAACGGTCATGCTATCGTATTTTGAAAAAACTTCTTGATTCATTTCTCGCATATATTCGTGAACGCGAGGACCGTCGGTATAAAATTTTCGTCCATCTCCTGGCGCGATAGAACCATCATCATCTAAAAAACGCTGATCTTTTGAAATTAAGTTAATAACGTCCAGACGAAATCCATCTACTCCTTTTTCAAGCCAAAACGTCATCATATCGTACACGCTGCGGCGCACACGCTCATTTTCCCAGTTCAAATCTGCTTGCGTGACATCAAACAAATGCAGATAGGATTGTTCTGTCAACTTATCATGCTCCCACGCCGAACCTCCAAATTTTGAAATCCAATTCGTCGGAGCACTTCCATCTTCTTTTTGATCTTTCCAAATATAAAAATCTCTGTACGGGTTATCTTTCGATTTTTTAGCTTCTTGAAACCATTCATGTTCAGTTGACGTATGATTAACAACAATATCCATGATGATTTTAAGATCCCGCTTATGCGCTTCTGTTACTAAACGATCAAAGTCCTCCATTGTTCCGTATTCTTCTTGAATAACAAAATAATCACTTATATCATATCCATTATCCCGCTGCGGCGATTTATAAATTGGCGTTAGCCACACAACGTCTACCCCGAGCTTTTTCAAATAATCTAGCTTTTCAATAATGCCTGCTATATCACCAACGCCGTTGCCAGTCGTATCGTAAAAGCTTTTTGGATAAATTTGATAGACAACCGATTTTTCCCACCAAGGTTCTTGCATTTTTAACACCACCATTTAATTCTTTGAATTATGTTGAAACGAGTCTGTACCCGCGACAGTTGATGTAACGGTTGATTTTTTCTGAAGCTTTCCAAGCGTTAACGTTAAAAGAAACGGCACCACAATTACGATTACCATTCCAATAATAAAAGCTGACCAGCTCTGTGGAACAATTGATAACGGAGCAGGGATACCACCAATTCCCACCGATGCCGCTTTCACTCCCGCCATGGATATGACGACACCGGCAATAGCTGAACCAATCACTGCAGAAATAAAAGCAAATCTAAAGCGTAAATTCACACCAAACATTGCAGGCTCCGTAATGCCAAGCCACGCTGAAATCCCTGACGTTAAAGACAGTCCTTTTAATTTCTCATCGTCTTTTGAAAGAACCATTATCGCGAAAGCCGCAGAGCCTTGGGCAATATTAGATAATGCTACCATTGGCCATAAGAACGTACTTCCTACGCTTCCAATCAGCTGTAAATCTACGGCCAAAAATGTATGGTGCATGCCTGTAATAACAAGAGGAGCGTATAAGCCTCCGTATACAAGCCCTCCAATAAATGGAGCCGTTTTAAACAGCCATACAACTGCACCTGTAATAACATTTCCTATTGCAAATGTAATCGGACCAATCACAATGAAAGCGAGAAACCCTGTCACTAAAAGAGCTACAGGCGCTACAATTAAAAGCTGAAAACCATCTGGTATTCGTTTTCGTAAAAACAATTCGATTTTTGCTAACACAAACGAAGCAGCTAACACAGGTAAAACCTGCCCTTGATAGCCAACTTTCTCAACTTGCAGACCAAATAAATTCCACGTATCGATACTTCCTTTTTTTAATGCTTCTCCATAAGACCAGGCATTTAGCAAATCAGGATGTACCAGCATGAGCCCAAGGACAATTCCAAATAAAGGACTTCCTCCAAAACGCGTAACAGCTGACCATCCAATAAGAGCCGGCAGAAATGCAAAAGCCGTATTGGCAATTAAATTAATCATGCTCGCGAAGTCTTTCCACTGTGTATGAACATCTACGATTGATTTATCATCGTAAAAAATTCCGGCTCCTGTTAATACATTATTGATTCCCATTAATAAACCCGCGGTTACGATGGCCGGTAAAATGGGAATAAAAATGTCAGCTAATGTTTTTATTGCGCGCTGCAGCGGATTTAAGTTTTTAGCCGCTTCGTTTTTCACTTCCTCTTTTGACAGTTCACCTATCCCTGTAAGCGCCACCATTTCTTTATATACTTTATCAACCGTGCCTTGACCAATAACAACTTGAAACTGGCCGTTTGTAGAAAAAGATCCTTTTACTAATTCGTGCTCATCTAGCATACTTTGATTGACTTTACCTTCATCTTTTAAAACAAGTCGAAGACGCGTTACACAATGCGTTGCAGCAGAGATATTTTCTTTTCCACCAACGGCTTCTACAATGCGTTCAACAGATTCTCGATTCATGTCTTTTCCCCCTTGTTTCCGTTTTCATTTTATTCCTATATTTCCTATCCCCCCATATAAATCTCACCGAAAACCTGTATATACAAGTTTTATGTTTTTATTCTAACCTGTATATACAGGTTCGTCAACAAAAATAAAATTACTTCTTTTTCATTTCATGATATAGTCAAAAAGCGAAGTATATAGAAGGAGACGTTACAATGCTGCAAGTAAGATTAATGGGAAAACAAGAAGAAATTAATGAAGCGATCAAACAGTTTGAACAGAACTACCATATAGAACATCAGTCAAAAGAATATACGCGAAGCGCTAATCCAAAGTATGAGCGCAAAAAAGATACTCGGGTGTATCTTTCAATGCATTTAAAGGATAAATAAAAAGAACAAGAGCATGCTATGCTCTTGTTCTTTTTATTTTATATCGAAACAATTTGATGGGAATGATAGTTCTCAGGATCCGTAACTTTTTTTGTTAACTGAATTATTTTTCGTAATTCATCAATTGGAACTTGCCCAGGAGCCGAGCTGCTTTTCCCTACAGCGAAAGTAACAGAAGAGCCGTACATCCACCCGACGATTCGGCTAATAGCTCCTAACCCTCCCATCGACATGGTAATGAGAGGAATGCTGAGCTCTTTTTCAGCCTCTCTTGTAGCTTCTAATAAAGTTAAAACATCTTGATTGTTCTGAGGCATGACAGCTGCTTTCGCTGCATCTGCTCCGTAAAATTCAGCTAGAAATAAGCTTTTAAAAATTTCCGCTTTAGGAGGCGTAAAAGAAAAATTATGATAAGAAAGCACAAGTTTCTTGTTATTTTCCTTGGAAACTTCACGCAAATAGCGGATGTGATCCGGCTGGTTTGATACTTCAAAATCAATAATTGCTACATATGGATGCTTACATACCTCTGCAAGTATGGCTACTACTTCCTTTTCTGATAAGGAAATAGGCTGCCCCCCCTCTTTTTGAGAACGTACAGTAAGCAAAATAGGAGTGCGCTCACTATTTTCATATATATCTTTAGCTGCAGAAAGGACGCTGTTTATATCTTGAATTTCTTCGTAAAAATCTAAGCGCCATTCAATTATATCCGGTTTTTTTAATAGAATTTCCGCTAGCTCTGTTAAAAGCTCTTTGCGATCTTTGCCCACTAAAGGCGTACAAATAGATGGAGAATGAGTTCCTTCTCCTCGTTCTAACATAGGAACAGCTCCTTTTTATCAAAGTTAAATGTTTCCTTTTTCATTTCAGCATTTGTTCCATACTTGTTAAACAGATACATGGTGTACTTTCTTATCCGGTGAGTAAATATCCATGATGTTCCAATGTCCTGACGTTGGTACAGGATTGTTTAACATCGCTACATCAATTACAACTGGTTTATTAGAAGCAATAGCTCTTTGAAGTGCCGGTTTAAACTCTTCGGCTGACTGAATTTTTATACCTTCTACTCCATAAGCTTTAGCGATACTTGCAAAGTCAGGAGAATATACCTCTCCATCTTTTTCAAATACCGTGCCTAGAGTGGTTCCAAAATGTGCTTTTTGCAGCCCAGCGATCGTACCAAACGCAAAGTTATTCATAATGATCCAAACCACAGGAATATTCTCTTCGGCTGCCGTAGCAAGCACAGCTGGATTTTGGCCGAATCCCCCGTCTCCTACTAGAGAAACAACTACTTTATCAGGCTGAGCTACCTTTGCTCCTAAAGCTGCCGGCGCTCCAAATCCCATTGTGGCAAAACCTCCTGGAGTTAATATACTTCCAGCTTCATAGATTGGAAACTGCTGTCCTACCCCATTCTTATTCCAGCCTACATCAGTAGTAATATAGGCATCTTTCGGCAGGACTTCACGAACTTCATTTAAAATTCGCTGCGGCTGCATTGGGAATGAATTGTCGTGAATATACTCTTCATTGCTAGCTTTAAACTCTTCACGATAAGAAGCAATCTCTTTGATTAATGCTTCGTTTTTTACTCCTTCCGGAATAAGCTGTTTAGCCACGCGATTTAAGACTTTAAGGGCTTGTTTTAAATCAGCCACTACACCAATTTCGGCAGGATAATTACGCCCTATCTCGCTAGGATCAATATCAATATGAATCAATTTTGTTTGTGAAAAATCAAACGTATATTCCGGCTCCCAGGAGCTAGAATCTGCTTCTGCAAATCGTGTTCCTAATGCTAAAATATAATCGGCAGTCCGACACTTTTCATTAATAAACTTCGTGCCCCAAAAACCAGTCATCCCTAGAGTCAAGTCATGATCATCTGGAAGTGCTCCTTTGCCCATTAAGGAGTGGGCTACTGGAATGTTCAAGTGATCCACAAGCTCTTTTAATTCATTTGCTGCATCTGCTAATAGGATACCTCCGCCTACATATAACACTGGATTTTTGGCGTTAATTAATTTTTGTACAATACTCTTTGCCGTTTCATCATCGATAGAAGGTTTTTGCAAAGATTTCGTTTGGCGATGCAATCGATCAAATAAAGAAACATCGATCTTTTTTGAAAAGATATCCATAGGTACAGATACTAATACGGGGCCGGGATTCCCACTTTCTGCCAATAAAAATGCTTTCTCTAATATTTCGGGAAATAAATCTGGACGGTCCACTCTCCATGCACGCTTAACGAATGGACGATAAATTTCATATTGCGAAGCATCAGCATGTAAATTTACCTCTTGATGCGGATGCTTTCCATAATAATGAGTAGGAACATCACCAGCGATGACAACCATTGGAATTGAATCTAACGCTGCATTGGCTACGCCTGTAGCAGCATTTGTTAAGCCAGGACCTAAGTGACTTAATACTACTGCTGCTTTTTTCGTCACACGTGCATAGCCATCAGCTGCATGCGCTGCAATTTGTTCGTGTCGAACGTTGATAAATTTAATTTTGCTTTCTTCTAAGGCTGTTAGTACCGCTATGTTTGTATGACCACACAAACCAAAAATATGCTCGATGCCTCGTTCCTCAAGATAATTTACTAATTGATGTGATATTAATTTTTCCATTGTATATCCTCCTTTAAATTCACTATATATTTTGTCAGGTAATAAACTCAGCTACGATAGCTGCAGGACAATCATTTTTGTTTCTGTCATATCTTCAATCGCAAATCGAGGTCCTTCTCTACCAACGCCGCTGTCTTTTATCCCACCGTACGGCCAATGGTCGAGTCGAAAATTAGAGGTGCCATTAATCACAACTCCTCCTACTTCTAAAGATTCAGCAACACGGTAAGCTAAATCCATTTGATTTGTAAACAGCCCTGCTTGCAAACCGAATGATGAATCATTTGTTTCCCGAATAGCTTCTTCAATATCTTGATAAGGAATGATGCTCACCACAGGCCCAAATACTTCTTGACACACCACTTTGCTTTGTTTAGGAGGATTTAATAGAACAGTAGGTTCTATAGAAGCCCCTGTCTTTTTGCCGCCGCATATCAGCTTTGCACCTAGATCGACTGCTTCTTCAATCCAAACCAAAACTCGGTTTGCGGCTCTTTCATCTACTAAACACCCAACATCCGTCTGAGGCAGCAGAGGATCACCAACTTTTAAAGACGTTACCTCATTCTTCAGAAGCTCTGTAAATTCAGAAACAACTGAGTCATGTACATAAATACGCTGAACTGAAATACAGCTTTGACCGGAGTTGCTAAACCCTGTTCTCCCACACATTTCAGCAGCTTTTTTAATGTCGGCATCTTCATGAACGATTGTTGAAGCATTTCCTCCTAATTCTAGAAGCACTTTTTTCATTCCAGCCAGCTCACATATATTTCTGCTTGCTACTGTTCCACCGGTAAAAGAAATGACATTTACCCGGTCATCTTTTACGATTTGCTGTCCTGTTTCTACTCCCCCTAAAACCATATTAATAGCGCATTCAGGGATTCCAGCTTCTAATAATAGAGCTATAAATTCTGAAGCAACTAAGGTTGTTTGCGGAGCTGGTTTTAAAATGACACTGTTGCCAGCAGCAAAAGCTGGTCCAATTTTGTGGCATACTAAATTCAAAGGTGCATTAAAAGGAGTAATAGCGGCAACAACTCCGACAGGCACACGGAATGTGGAAGCTATCGCTTTTCCCCCTCGTTCGGAAGCATCTCCTGGTATCGTTTCACCGATAAGCCTTTTTGCTTCTTCCGCAGATTGCTCTAATGTTTCTACAGATCGAGATACTTCATCCAACGTATTCTTCAGCGGTTTTCCTAATTCATTTGAGATGAGAAAAGCAAATTTTTCTTTTTGCTTTTCCAAAAGCCGTGCTGCTTCTTTTAAAATTTTGGCCCTTTCATAAGAAGACAGACTAGCAATTGTTTTTTTAGCTTCATAGGCGGCTGATAGCGCTCGTTCAACATCTTCTGGCGTTGCTATAATTTGCTCACCAATTACTTCCTGCGAGTACGGACTTTTAATACTTACTGCTGATCGATTACCTTCAAGCCATTCTTTATTTACATAAGGCCTTGCTCGTCTAAAGCTCATTGTTATCTCTCCTTTTAACAATTGACCTGACTGCTATTTTTAGATCGATCTAATCTTATTTTTAGATCGATCTAAAATTTGATGCAGTTTTCTATAAATCCTATTGATTTAAAGTAATAACTCGTTTTGTAAACGTTATCATAATCCTACAACAGAAATTTTAATCTAGCAATAGAAAATTAAAGAATTTTCTAAAAATATTTATTGATACTGAGTCCAGTTTGCTTATACTCTCTTACGTAGTTTCACATTCACTTCCTTTTTTTTCTTACATACACTGTAGGAGTATATAAGATAGCAGCACTATCAATATGACAAAGAATTTATGATTATGATCGAGCTTAACTATTGCTTATTTGTTTTGGTTACAGCGTATCACCATCTGTTGACTAACAAAAATTTTATAAACGTGAGCTGATACTTGTTGCTTAGGACATAATATACCTTTCACTGTTTTTACAAACAGTAAAATTTGTATTATAATTCTAATAACTAAAATACAAAATAATAAGTTTTTTATTGTTAAAAACAGAAAGAGGCTTTGAAAAATGACTTACAGCGAGATGTCTCTTAGAGAAAAAAGCATTGTATTTATTGGCTTTATGGGCGTAGGTAAAACAACAATCGGCGAACTAGTCGCTAAGAAATTATACAGAGATTTTGTCGATATAGACCAAGAAATCGAAAAAATGTTTCAAATGCCTACATCACAAATCTTTAAAGAGTTTGGTGAAGAGTTTTTCCGAAATAAAGAAAAAGAAGTAATTAGCCAGTTATCTCAGCAGCGTTTAAAAATTATATCCGTTGGCGGGGGCGCATTTCTTCAAGAAGAAATTCAAAAAATATGCTTATCAAATTGTATTGTATTCTTTTTAGACCTTTCATGGGATTCATGGAAAGAGCGCATCAGCCTCATTATTGACAGTCGCCCTGTTTTACAAGGAAGAAGCCTAGAGGATATTGAAGAATTATTTTATACGCGACAAGCAATTTATTCCAACCACCACTCCAAAGTAGAAACTGACAATTTGGATATTGAAGAAGTAGCAAATTATATTGTTGATTCCTTGAAAATGGCTTGGGATATTTACGAACCGTCTAAATAATTCACAAGGAAAAGAAGCAGTTCATTAACTGCTTCTTTTTTTTGATGACGATTCTCGAACAACTAACTGAGGCGTTAAAATAATGCGATGATGATGTTCTTTTTTATCAACAATTTGGTTATGAAGACACCGTGCAGCATCTTTTCCTATTTGTCTTGCAAAAGAAGAGACGGTTGTTAGAGTAGGGTGACATACGGATGATTCCATGACATTATCAAATCCCACTACCGCTATATCTTCTCCCGGAACAATCCCTTTCTCTTTTAAACCTTGCATAACACCAAATGCAACTAAGTCGCTAAAACAAAAAACTGCTGTTGGAGGCTCAGAAATGTCCAACACTTGACGTGCAGCTTCTACACCGCCGCTTCTTGTCGGACCGCTCGGAATAACAAGCTCTTCATCGATAGAAATTCCTGCGTTCTTTAGCGCCGAACGGTAACCTTCCATTCTTTCTTTCCACGTTGTAGAACCGGTTGTTCCTCCTAAAAATGCGATTCTTTTGTGTCCCTGTTCAAGTAAGTGTTGAACCGCTTTTTGAACGCCTAAGCTATAATCTACCCCTACATAATCTGACTCCACCTCAGGCAATTCCCTTACTGCTAGTACTGAAGGAACATCTAAATGCTGAATTTTTCTTATCGTATCTTCCGATGTACCCGCAACAGGACATAAAATAATGCCTCCTACCCGATGCTCTAGCATCGTAGAAAGCAGCTGATCCTGTCGATTATCCGAATCAAACGTCGTACCTAAAAACACCGTATATCCGTCTTTCTCGAGCTCCTCGTGCACTCCAATTAACAATTCTGTAAAAAACGTATTAGATATATCCGTAATAATAACTCCGATTGTTGATGAAGTTTGAGATCTTAAATTTGCTGCAATACGGTCATATACGTATCCTAACTCTTTCATCGAAGCTAGAACTTTTTTCCTTGTTTTTTCAGAAACACTTGGACTATTTCGCACAATAAGCGAAGCGGTAGCTCGAGATACTCCCGCGTGTTCTGCCACTTGTTGTAAGGTTACACGTTTGCGTTTACTTTGTTTCAATTTATTCCACCAACCCTTTATAACGCACCTTTTATGATTATTTTACAATTATCTAAAATAAAAGAAAAGCTTCATCCTTTCACGATGTTCTCTGACAAGGACTCAGTAACAAAAAAAGACGTAGTGTGGGGCTACGTCTTTTCTTCCTAATGCGAACTCATATAAAAATTGATAAAAAAGGCAATGGTAATCACATACATCATCCAATGAATTTCGCGATGGCGTCCTGTAAACAGTTTAATCGCTGTGTATGAAATGAAGCCGAATGCTAAACCTTCTGCAATGCTGTAGGTTAACGGCATCATGACAATTGTTAAGAAAGCGGGAACAACCTCAGTAAAATCGTCGAAGTTAACGTTTCGAATGTCACTTAGCATAAGCGAACCAATAATAATGAGTGCTGGTGCAGTAGCAACGCTTGGGATAAATTGAATGAGCGGTGCAAAAAACAAGGTAAATATAAATAAGATGGCAACCGTTAATGCCTTTAAGCCGGTACGTCCTCCTTCTGCAATACCTGTTGCATTTTCAATATACGTATTTAACGCTGTGCTTCCAAAAATAGCACTCGCCATTGTACCGATTGAATCCGCTGCAAGCGCGCGATTTAAACCTGGAATTTTACCGTTTTTATCTACTAAGTTTGCTTTTTTAGATAGTCCAATCAGTGTCGCTAGCGTATCAAATAGTTCTACGATGGTGAAAGAAAATACAACTGAAAAAATGCCGTAGGCAACTGCACCTTTTAAATCCATTTGAAAGAATGTTTCTCCGACGCTTGGCGGCGTGGCTGAAAAAACGTCTTTCACGGAATGAGGAACTGCTTGTACTCCTACAATCATCGCTAATATTGTCGTAGCAAAAATACTTATAATGAGAGCACCTTTTACATTTTTAGCCATCAGTACAGCTGCTAATATCAGCCCAAAAATAGCAAGTAAAGGTCCTTTATCCATAACGTTTCCAAGCCCTACAAAAGTAGACTCGTTTGCCACAACTAATCCAGCGTTTTTCAAACCGATAAACGCAACAAAAAGACCAATTCCAACTGCTATTGAAGACTTTAATACGTTTGGAATGGCATCAATAATCTTTCCGCGTATTCCTGTTACTGTCAAAACAAAAAACAAGACGCCAGATATAAAAACCGCTCCAAGTGCCGTTTGCCATGACAATCCTTGTCCTAATACTACTGAATACGTAAAAAACGCATTTAAGCCCATCCCTGGACCGGTTACAATTGGGAAGTTTGCCCACAGGGCCATCAGTAACGTACTAAATACAATGGCGTAAATGGTAGCTGCAAGAGCTGCTTCTCGGGGTATCCCCGCGTCAGACATGATAATGGGGTTGACGATTACCATATAACTGACCGTCATAAAAGTTGTAAGTCCTGCTAGTATTTCTTGTTTTGGTGTTGTGTTGCGCTCTGATAGTTTAAACAAGCGCTCTAATATTCCGTTACGCTCCAACACGCGCGCCTCCCTACTTCTAAAAAAAATAAAAAATCCTACCTATTCAAATGTCCTAACAAGGACACGATTTAGGAGGATTTTACGTTACAAAGTAAAATCTTTTGTCCTATTATAGTCTTAATTTACAGATATGCAAAGGCAGAAAACGCTATCATTATAAAAATTTTTATCTTCCGTTAGTTTGGAATTTTGAAAATTTATTTCTTCTATCCCTTTAGTCTGTGGCAAGAGTACTCTTTTTAATCATTTATACAAAAAAAAGAGATTGAGACATAACTAAATCAATCCCATCTAAAGACGAACAAACTGGATAAATGATCTGGACTGCTTGTGACACCGCTGTTGATCTCCGTGCAAGGCTTTGCTTTCCGCGGGCGGCCGGTGAGCCTCCTCGTCGCTTACGCTTTTCCCGCAGGAGTCTTCGTCTTGCCTTCTAATCAACAGCTAGAAGCTACTAAACAGATTAAACCTACGTTCATCATGACAGCAAAAAAATCGAATGATTAATCAATAATTGCGATTAATCATTCGATTTTCACTTCAACTAAAATACTTTTGTCTCAGCACCTTCTTCGTTTTATATCTTATGAAATTAAAAGTGGGATTCTTTTTAGAAGACGATCAATCGAATGATTTGCTTCTTTCAATACAATTCCCTGGTCAATTGTTTTCAGCACGCGATTTTCCATCACAATTTCTCCATCAACCATCGTTAGTTCTACATCTCCTCGCGTTGCCGAATACACAACTCTGGAAATAGGGTCTACGCCGTAAGATGGAAAGGTATGAAGCTGATTTAAATTTAAAATAGCAAGATCCGCTTTTTTCCCGACCTCTAAACTTCCAATTTCTTTTTCAAGCCCAACTGCTTTCGCTCCCCCGATTGTAGCCATTTCTAGCACGTGCTTTGCATTCATGGCCGTTGGTCCGTACGAGGGTTTATGAATCGTAGCGGCCAGCCTCATTTCGTTGAACATATCCAAATTATTATTACAAGGAGCACCGTCAGCGCCAAGACTTAAAAATACACCTTGTTCTAATAAACTGGGCACATCTGCGATTCCGGATGCAAGTTTTAAGTTTGAGCCTGGGCAATGACTAACTTTTACTCCTTGATTCTTAATAATTTGCTTCTCTTGATCGTTTAGCCACACACAGTGCGCTAAAATAAGGCGCTCATTGGCTAATCCTAAATGATCTAAGTACATGATATTTCTCATACCCGTTTCAGCTTCTACGATGCGAATTTCTTCTTGATTCTCAGAAGCATGAGTATGTACATGGACATTATATGCAGCTGATAAATGGCTCACTTCACGCAGCAAATCTTCCGTACACGACAGCACAAATCTTGGGGAGAATGCGTATCGAATACGACCGTTATTTGAATTATGCCATTTTTCAAGCAGCTCTACACTTTCTTTGATCGAGTCAGCCGTTGTCTCCTGCAGAGCTTTTGGCAGATCATCGCCTTTTTTATCCATCATTACTTTTCCTGCAAGAGCTCGGATTCCACTTTGAGATATAGCTTGAAAAGCAGAGTCTGTATGATGAACAGTTTCCATATCTACAATTGTTGTAGTTCCGCTTTGAATGAGTTCGCCGATCCCTAACAGTGCTGAATAATAGATAGATTCTTCATCATGCGAAGCTTCAAGCGGCCATATTTTCTTCTTTAGCCAGTCTAGCAGCTCTAAATCATCTGCTTGCCCTCTAAAAAGCGTTTGACATAAATGAATATGAGTATGTATAAAGCCCGGCACAATCGTTTTATTTGCTGCGTCAATGACTTTATCTACCTTTTCCTGATGCAGGTTTTTCCCGATGGCTGCAATACGATTTCCAACAATATAAAGGTCACCGTAAATAATATCATTCTTCTCATTCATCGTAATAATCTCTGCATTTTTAATTAATGTGTGCGTCATACCTTCTTTCCCCTCTTTCGTAACATCTATCTATTTCTAGCTCAAGCCGAACACTAACATCCTCAAGCAATCTTTCTTACACTGGTCTTAAATATATATGGTGCATGCTCTGAGTTGAATAAGTGTAGGTAACCTCATGCGCGATAGAGAGTTTGGGTAAAAAAAATTCCTAGCTGATTATACAGCTAGGAGGTTGGATTTATGATAAAATCCCAAGTCCCTTTTTCAAGAGGTTATACGAAATCGCAGGAGAATAATGTGATCTTGTATTTATAATATGGTGTTTTCAGTCTACATTCCAGCTTTTTGTCAGAAGTTCTAACATTGTTTTTTTATTCTTTTTCATTATGTGACTTTTCTTAACACCCTTATTTTTCATGTTATGCAATTTATTTTCGTTTCTTCTATGTAATATTTCCTAAAAATAAAGAATCTATCTTCTGTTTCTATACAAAACAGAAAAGTTATTTTATGATTTGTATGATTAAAAAACTACAAATCTATATTTTAGGGGTGATTAACTTGGAAAAAATAAATGTTGGCTGTCGTTTTACGCTTTCCGTTATGAGTGATAACTTCATCGATATTATTTTAGGCGCACTAAACGAAGTGGATATGTCTAAAGTTCAGCGAAAAACGGACCGTGTTAGTACGTTTATTGAAGGAACTGCCAAAGACGTATTTGAAGTTGTGCAAGCCATTTATAAAAGTGCTGGAAAGTCAGGAAAGCATATTGTGCTGAATGCCACGTTTTCAACAGGGCAGCACCAAGAATATTTCGAAGAAAGAAAAATAAAACCAAAAGAAAACATGTCTTCAAACCAACAGCTTTGTGCTTCGTTCCCTGTATCCACTCAATTTTCTTTGTATCCATTAGATACGCCGCATTATGTAGACATCATCAAAAGCGGAATTGGCGCAGTTAAACAACAGGGAGTATTTACCGAAACCGTGCCTTTTGCAACAGCTTTAGAAGGAGATGTGGACAAAGTATTCGCTTCTCTATACGAATGTTTTATGAAATCTGTACAGCAAGCTCGTGTCGTGATGACAGTTAATATGTCAGCACACAGTCCTTCTTCAAAACGATAAATTACTTCTTATCTATTTATAAAGATAGACTACTAGAAAGGATTTATATAAATATGGCTACAAAAAGAACGTTTTTTTCTTTTTTCCTGATAGGTGCATTATTATGTCTATTAGTCGTACCAAACTCTGTTATGGCTAGTGAAAAACCTGCTCATTTAACGGTTGCTTCTTACACGCAGTTCTTGAAAGCGCAAAGTGATAAAAGTTCACTGTATGAATTTTCAAAACTGTCGCGTCAACAAAAACAAAAAGTTGTACAATCACTAAAGGATCCATCTCTGTTAAAAATGGATATTGAAGAGAGCAGCGGCACGGTCGAAGCTGCAAGTACAGCAGCATACGGAGCAAGAACGGCTTCACCTTTATTCAAAACAGCAGCTTATACGGCTTCTTATAAAGCGGCTGGATTTACAACAACAAAACTAACGGTGTATGTAGACTATTACACGAAAAACTCATCGGTGACTTCAGTGAAAAGTGTACGAGGCGTCGTCACGAAAAATGTAAACCCCCTTGTATCTATTTCAAAAAAGAGCTCAAAATCTTGGGTGCAAAATAACCGAGCCTACGGGCGAATTGACTGGCAGTGGAAAATTGCAGCTAAAAATGCCGGAATCAAAAGACAAACTGCTTACGGTACAGCTTCCGGCGCTTCAGGCGGATCTACAGCTATAGTTAATTGATAAAGAGGAATAAATAATGAAAAAATTGATGTGGTGGATTGTTGGTATTACGATTGGAGTACTTTTACTAGGAATTCTGGTAGGTTATTTATCATTTTACAGCATATAAAAACAGCAGGTAATTTCACCTGCTGTTTTTTATCTAAATGTCATATTCTTGTCATAAAATTAAAACCTCCACTTACAGTGTCTAAGTGCCTGTAAGAAGAGGTTGGGATCACAATTGTTAGTAAGCCTGGTCTCTTCTTATCTGTCAAGCACTGCTTGTGGGAGTTGGCACGGTTCTATACAGTCCGTTGCCGAGGTTTCAAAGGGCCTATCCCTCCACCTCTCTTGATAAGAAGTTTGTCGAATTTTGTTGATAATTGTTGATAAGATAAATATTATGTTACATGCTGCACAAACAGATGTCAACTACTTTTCAGAAAATTGTTTTCCCTCTAAAACTATGATATCGCTACCATTACTATGACAACTAGGTTACAAATATATAATTTTTTTATATTTTTTTAATCATGCCTTTACAAATGACTTTTTTTCAAAAGAAGTAATAGCCTCATCTAGCATACGAATGCCATCATCTATCTGTTCTTTTGTTACAGTAAGCGGAGGTACCATACGAATAACTTCACTTGCATTTCCACAAAAATAAAATAACACGCCTTTTTCTAAAGCTAAATCTAAAATCTCGAATAGGGCGTCTCCATCTCCTTCTCCCGTATACGGATCTATAATTTCAATTCCAATCATAAGTCCTAAACCACGGATATCACCAATCACTGAATGTTTTTCCTTTAAAAGATGTAGCTTTTCTAACGCATAAGCACCCATTTTTTTCGTATTATCCAGCAGCTGTTCTTCTTTCATCACTTCAAGGGTCGCAAGCGCAGCTGAACATCCAATAGGATTCCCTCCAAATGTTGTACTATGTGTGCCAAGCGGCCACTGCTTCATTAATTCTTGAGAAGCTACCGTTGCACTAAGTGGAATTCCAGAAGCAATTCCTTTTGCTATAGCCATAATATCTGGTACGACATCGAACGTTTGTCCAGCAAACCATTCGCCGGTGCGTCCAAAACCCGTTTGCACTTCATCAAAAATAAGTAATATTCCGTGTCGATCACAAATTTCTCTTAACTTCTTCATCCAACTTTTAGGCGGGATAATATAACCGCCTTCTCCTAATACTGGTTCCAAAATAACCGCAGCCACTTCTTCGGGCGTCACTTGGTGCTTAAAGAGTGTTTCAAAATCTTTTTCAAGCTTTTCAGTAAAGTATATATCGCTATCTAGCTCTGGCGGACACTCTTTTGGATTTGCATATGGAATTTGATACGTCAGTCCCGAAGGCTGCTGAAACTGTCTATATTTGCTTTTGGATGTTGTAACACTTAAAGCTCCCATGGAACGGCCATGAAAACAACCTAAGAAAGAAATAACGTACGGACGCTTAGTCACATGTCTCGCTAACTTCAATGCTCCTTCAATTGCTTCCGTGCCACTGTTCCCAAAGAAAAAACAGTCTAAATTACCCGGTGTTACTTTCCCTAACTCATCAGCTAACTTTAATATCGATTCGTACATAATAACACCAGAAGGACCATGCAATAATTGATCTGCTCCGTCTTTAATTGCTTTTACTACTTTCGGATGTCTGTGTCCTACATTTGTCGTAGCGATTCCGGAAGTAAAATCGAGATATTCTTTACCATCCAATCCATAATAATAGCATCCTTCTTCTTTCACAACGGGCAAATTCGGATGGTCTTTAGCCATCGTCGGTGCTAGCAATTCAGGCATTCTTTCAAATAAGTGACTCCAATCTTTTGACATACTACATCCTCCTTGAAATTATACAAATCAATTAATCTTATTCCGAAATATAGTTACTTATTAAACAATATTAGGAAATTCAGTTATACTAAACGCTTTAATAGAATAGTAATAAAACTTATTTTACTATGCATTTTTATTAAAATCAATTGTATAAATATTTATATTTAAAATTAATATATCGTCTTTTCATCTCCCCTACTTTTTGTTTATTTATCATAAAAACAGAGATTGAGACATAACTAAATCCATTAAACATAAAAAATCCGAACGATTAATCGTTCGGATCTTCCCTCAACTAAAATACTGCTGTCCCAGCCTATGTAAAGTATATTTATTCAAGATGTTTGGCATCATTGATTGTTTCAAGACGCCACTTTCCGTTTTCATAAGCAAACGTTGTAATGGATGTATTTTGCAAACTTGTCGTCCCAGTTCCTTGTTCTCCACTTGTTACATGATGGATGAATGTATTAATTGCCGCTCCATGACTAACAACTGCTACTTTCTTTCCGATAGACTTCTTCATAATTTCCGTTAACCGCCGAACCATCCGTTCTTGAGCGGCTTCGAGTGTTTCGATATTATATAAAGGTTCTTCTCCCCAATTTGTCGCATAGTTTGGCACAAGCTCATGCAGAACTTCTACGTTCTTTGATTCTAGTTCTCCAAAAGAGCGCTCACGCAGCTGCTCACAAACCTCGACTTTCTCTACTTTAGCAGCTGCTGCAATTTCCCTAGCCGTCTCCTGCGCACGAAGCAAATCGCTTGTATAGATTACATCAATATGGATATCTCGAAAACGTTCCGCTACGCGTTTAGCTTGTTGCTTTCCCGCTTCGTTGAGCGGAATATCAGCATGCCCTTGAATAAGTTTGTTTTTATTCCAATCTGTTTGGCCGTGTCTAATTAAGTAAAGCATCGTAATCCCCCTTTAATCCCGTTTTAGAAATTGATAGACAGCTTTATCAACCTCTGAGCTTTCATGTAAATCCGAATGTGCTTCATGAAACGTTTGGAGGTGAATGTGTTCGGTAAACTCTTGCAGTCCGTACGCACTTTCTACTGTTACCACTCCATCTGTCTTATCACCCACGTCTCCTGCTCCTGAAAAAACGTCGATTTCTTTTGAGAAATCTTGACGACTTTCGTATAGCTTGTTTAACGCTATAGAGTGAAAAGCTAAATCACGAGCACCCATAGATTCAATATGATTGCGTGCATGAGGATACATCTCCATTAACTCCTGATAATCTAATCCTTGAATTGGCGATCCTAACGTAACTAACTTTTGAATATATTGAGGGTTAGACAAACTAACAGCTGCTGCTGTTACTCCTCCCATACTATGTCCAACTAAATCAACAGAAGATGCTTTATATGTATCACGTACATCTTGCATAATAGCTTCAATCCATTTTTGCTGCTGTGCAATACTGGCATCTGGCTTTTTAAAGACGATATGAATAAGCGGAAGTTTTCCCTCTTTTGCTTTCATAATATGCTTCCACTGAATAGCTCCATCTTTTTGAACAACGCAGTAAGCTACTTTAGTTCCCCATCCGTTTTGTTCAAATCGTTTAATCATTTTCCCTAAGCTTTTTTGACTGCCTAAATAGCCATGCATAAATAAAACTGGCACATTTTTCGATTGGGCACCTCGTTTTATTTGTGGGGCAAAAATATAAAAACAAAGCGAAATAAATAATATGATACTAATCAATAAAATTAACAGCCGCAAGTTCTCACCCTCCGATCGTCTCGTCCATTACACTCATTAATAAAAAAATTTGGAGTAAATTTTATTCTGATACGTCCTGTAAGCTGCAGAACTTGTCATCTTTTTCTTGTCAACGAGCTGCTCAAAGCGCAAACGCTTTTCCGTAAGCATCTCTGTTAGCCTTTGTTCTTCATTAGCATTCGTGCATATAGAAATCAATTCTTCTATTGTAGCCATATCTCGTTTTAGCTCTTGTTCATCAGTTATCATGTTTGCATTTTTTAACATCCTATAAGCTTGGCGCAGTTCTTCAGGTATATGTGATAAATCTTCTAACTTTAATGGTTTTCCTTCCCCAGGCAGCTTATCAAAGTCACCGTCTTTTATTGCTTGTCTAATTCTTTCTTCAGCAATTATATACGCAATATCCAAGGAAAGACCTCCTTTAAGAAAATATAAAATTCAATCTTACCTTCTATATAAAAGATGTATAACGAACACAGCTTTTATAACCGTATTTTTTATTATACTATGATTATAAAAATTGAACTACCTTCACTTCTTGGATAGACTACCTTCCCTTTGTGAAATAATTTCCAGAGCTTCACGCCTTTCACTATCAAACTTTCTTGAGCAGTTTCTTAACTAGCTGAAATTCAATGAACGATTCTGCATCAGGTTTTGTTATCTTATCTTACTATATTTATACAAAAAAGCCTCCTTACGCATGTAAGGAGGTGGAAAAAGGTAATTCTAAGGTCATCATGTTATGCCTACTTTCTATAAAACCACATTTTGATAGCGTTTTCAGTGTTTTTTTATATTACTTTACTAATTTTCTTTTCGTTTAATGAGACTCCGTAAATATAGCGAAGCCTCACCAAATTTCTACTCTTCATTATCTGATGGAATCATAATTTCTCCTTCATGCTCTTGTTTTTTCAAAAGCAGCTGAAGAATCGTTTTGGATAATTTACTAGGCTGATAGGGTTTAATCAGAAACTCACACACTCCAAGCTCTAATCCTTTGCTTCTTTCGTCTAAAGCAGATGAGATTAAGATAGGAATTTTTTCTGTCTCTGTATTTTCTTTGAGATGTCTTAAAACATCCCAGCCGTCTAACTTATTTTCTCCTAGCATGATATCTAGAACAACCACTTCAGGCTTTTGCTGATGAATAGAGTTTAATGCGTCTTCTCCGTTGTTAAAATACCGAACGTGAAAACCGCTTTCTTTTAATTCTACCTGTAAAAGCGTCGCTAAACTTTTATCATCTTCTACAATCACTACGCTTTTACGGTTATCATTCGTACTTATCATCATTTCTTCATCGTACTGAACTTCATATAGAAGCGGGAGCACAACCGTGAATGTTGTTCCTTTTTTCCATTCCGATTGTACAGTAATGTCTCCACCATGAGCTTTTACAATTTCTTTTACAATTGCTAATCCTAGACCAGTTCCACCAATTTTGCGCATATCGGAGTTATCTACTCTGTAGAATTTGGTAAACAATTGACCTAGCGCTTCACTTGGTATACCAATTCCTTCATCTTGAATATCAATATAAACAGCGTGTTCCTTTTGATACACTTTAACTGTAACGTTCCCTCCATCGGGCGAATATTTCACTGCATTGCTAATTACATTATTAAACAATTGCAGCAGCTTATCTTTATCTCCCATTACTGTAAAATGCTCTTGATCGGAAATCATATCAAATTCATGCTTACTTGTTTGTATTTTCTGGACCTCAATCACCTGCTTAATAAGCGGCAGAATGTCTTGATACTTTTTATCGTAGGTTTGTTTCCCCGCTTCCATTCTTTGGACGTCCAGAAAATCGTTGATTAAAGACGTTAACCGCTGTGCTTCCTGATAAATAGTAGTTAAATACTTCTTCTGTCTTTCTTCTTTTAATGTTTTGTTTAGCATAAGCTCAGTGAACCCTAATACACTTGCTAAAGGTGTGCGCAGCTCGTGACTCACAGTGCTTACAAATTCCGACTTCATCTGATCAACTTCAAATTCTTTCGTAATATCACGATGAACGAACAATACGCCAAACATCTGACGGTTTCGATACACGTATTCGCTATAAACTTTTATAACTTTTCGCTTACCTTCCGTGTGCAGGTAATAAACAAAAGACTTTTCTACTTGCTCTCCCTTACAAATGGTTTCAACGTATTGTCTCAGCTGCTGTATATTTTCGATTTTTTGAGAGAGAGCATCTAGCCATTGATCGCGAGAGAGCTGAAGAAGCCCGCTTTGATGCTCATATTGAAACAATTCGCTAATCTTCGTATTCACTTGTAGAATCGTACCGCTTGTATCTACAAGCTGCATTCCTTCTTGAATCGAGTTTAAAATATCTTGAGATAGCAATCGGTCATGCTCAGACTCTTCGTAAATATAAATTTTTTCAAGAGCAATCGTGATTTGTTTGGCCAGTATTTCAAATGTCTGTAATTCATGTTCTGTGTATTCATCCGCGTAGCGGCTGTAAAACATATAGGCTAGCATATCTCCCTGTGAAGACAGCACCGGTACGATAACATCATACAAATAAAACGTTTGCTGATGATATAGGCGCTCATGTTCTATACACTCTCTTTTTACTACCAAACATTTTTTCGTCTTTTGCACATGATCAACATAATTATTATGAAGATTTGCCACCATCTGTTGAACACTTGATGAAGATAGACCAAATGAAGCATGTGTCTTTTCATCGGTTAGCATAATAAAACCGTGATCAGCTTTCATCACTCGGCTCATGTTTGTGACAGCACTCGTGAGAACTTCTTGCTTGTGAAGAGAATTTGTTAGTCCATGCACAAATAAATTGCGCAATTCTAACTCTCCTTCTCGTTCCTTTGTCAATTCTAATGCGTGCTGAAGTTCATCTTGCTGACTGTGCAACTCATCTTGCTGTGCAATCAGCTCCTCATTTTGAGCCGTTAACTCCTGTTCATTATTTTGCAAAGTCGATACCATTTTGTAAAAGGCTTGAGATAGCATACCGATTTCATCTCTTCTATGTTCATCAAATGTCATAGGCATTTCTTTTCCAGCAGCAATTTCGCTTGCCGTATATGCTAGCTGACTTAGTGGCTTTACAAACTTATTTAGCAGTACCCGTGTAAGCAACAATAAAATGACCACTGTAAACGCTAAAAATAAAATAAAGAGCGTTTGACTTTTCTGCATTTCACTCGACGTATCATCGTACTGTGTATTTAAGTCTTTAGTTAGCTGGTTTTGATAGTCATCAAGTTCTTTTTGCATTTGTTCTATTGATTTAGAAGCAGCCTTCCGCTCAGGACTAGAGCGGACTCCTTCAATACCTTTTTTGTCGTAAATATCTTTAAAATAAGGAAGCGTTTGATTAAAATACGTGTTTAACATCACCATCGCTTCATTTACAAACGTACGCTCACGTCTATCTGTGGCTAGACCTGAAAGTCGATCGAGATTTTCTTCGATAATTTTTTGCTGACTTGCAGCCTCGTTATACATATCCTCTGAATCAAACGCAATAAAACCACGAGCCTGCAAAAAAGCCTTGTTCATTGATTTATCAATTGTAGATAGCAGCTGTGCCTTTTCCCGTACTTGTGCCCTGTACTGGGCATAATCAGCTGTAATTTCTTTTTGTCGTACGACAAGTACAGTTGAACCCGCTGCAAAAGCAAGTAAAAGGATACTTGCTAAGAGGATGAACTGGGTTGAGATACTTTTTCGTTTTAGTTTATTGTTCATCTAAAATTTCCTCGACACGTTCGGCTAGTAATAGGGGACTAAACGGCTTAGACATAAAATACGCAGCCCCTGCTTCTAACACTCGGCTTTGATCAGCAGCTTGACTCTTAGCTGAAAGCATCAATACTTTTGTATGGCGCTTATCTTTCATTTCTTTCAGCTGCTGAATGACTTCAAGCCCGGTGAACGCGGGCATCATATAATCCAAAATAATTAAGTCAAAATCACGTTCTTTAATAAATTCCAAAGCTTCTTCGCCATTTTCTGCTTCCGTCACATCATGTCCTTCATCTTCAAGCGTATCTACCACTAACATACGAAGCACTTCTTCATCTTCCGCTAATAAAATTTTGGCCATTGTTATTCCTCCGCTTGTAGTCGTCCATACGTTTTTTGCAATATGAAGTAGGACGGCTTTATTCGTTCGTGAAAAGTTGGATACTCCCAATTTTTCCACTTGTATAAGTAAAAATCTTTTAATAAAAGTTCTCCTTTTTTCTGAGTCGGAAACGTATCTTCCACGTCATTGCTCTTCTTATTAACAGCTACGACTCCCACTTGAATTCCTTTTATTTTCTCGCTGGATTCTAATCCTTTTTTGGACCAAATATCTCCCATTATTTCTTTTTGACTCGGATCTTTTACATTTAAAAGCGCCCAAGGGATGCGAAGTTCAGCAATTCCATTTGATTCATCCACTTTAAAATCTGCTAATGAATCGAATGAAGAAGAGTTAGGATCGCTGTTTCCTTCTTCGAGCTTCCCAGTTTCATAGGCGTCAAAAGGAATGGTTCTCTTGTTATTCCCTTCGCCAATCGCTAACTCTTTGTTGAGCGCCAGCCTGATTGGATTAAACATGCCGTTGTCTTTTGTATCGGTTCCTTTTACCGCTGAAATCATTTGAAGCTGATGAGCATATGAAAAATAATACGTATCGTAATAGCTGTCTACCCATAAGTGACTGTCTTCTTTCCCGTTTAATTCTGCTACAAAATCGATTCCTTTTGTTTTTAAGGAAGGAATTTGAGGAATTTTCGCCTGTCCCTGATTGTTAATCGTGTTAAACAAGAAATAAAGCTTTTGATCTTCCAGTTCTTTTGCACTCACGTGTAGATATAGATAACCTTCATCACTTGTAATGTTCAATGCTTTTAACTTCTTAGACGGCTTATATACCGACTTGCTTTTCAGCTTTTTCCAATCATCTGATTTACCGTCTACTTTGACTTTTAGCTTCGTTCCTGGATCAAAACTCAGCAGTCCAAAATGCTGCTCTCCCGTTTGCAAATTCGTCCAAAATGGTCTGCGGT
The DNA here is from genome assembly GCF_023824195.1 of Priestia megaterium. Classification (NCBI taxonomy): domain Bacteria; kingdom Bacillati; phylum Bacillota; class Bacilli; order Caryophanales; family Bacillaceae; genus Priestia; species Priestia megaterium. The sequence goes on along the minus strand of NZ_CP085442.1, from coordinate 930,980 downwards.
TCGGATTGTCGTACTCCATCGTATTCCACGTTCGCTTAAACCATTCATCTTGCCATGTAAAGACCATACCGCCAGCCATTTTCTCTTCAACAATATCTTCGTATAAGCGTGACAGAATCTTTCCTTGTTCTTGTTCCGTATGAAAGCCTTGATCCCACCCGTATACGTTTCTATGGGTCAGTCCTCGTGAAGCTGGGATACCGAATTCTGCAACAAGAACGGGCATATGATGAACTTCTTTCATATTTTGCAAATAGCCTGCGTAGTTATTTTTCTCTCCTCGATGATCTCTATAAGCAAGATAACGAGGTTCATAGTTTAAGAAATCAGGATAGTACGGATAAATATGATAAGAAGCAAATAAGCCCGGCTCAAATTTTTTGGTCGTGTGAATTAAATTAGGATTAACAGACACTTTATCTTCGTCTTCAGAAGGCTCATATGGATGAGTCAGTAAATCCGTCGTCACCCAGTTCGTAAAGCTCATAGGCCGCTGCCAATCATATTTATCCTGCTCATATGAAATTGTTTTTTCCATAAGCTGAGCAAGCCAAATTTCAAAGGGATTGCCTTTTTCGGTATAGATGTACTGCCCTTTAAAATCTTTCATTCCTTTATGTTTTTCATTTGTTGAAAGGGCTACAGTAGGATCCCATTCAACTCCTATAATCCAGCCTAGCACATAAGGAGAAACGTCTGCTGTATAGGTGCCGCTTGCATGTCCCGTCCGTTTTGGCAGCGTTGCATTTCCGTGAATAACGTTTACAATCCTTTTCATTTCAGCTTCAAATTCTTTTGTGTTTCCCTTCGCAAAAGCATCTTGTGAATCATAGAAAACTTCTTCATTCACCCATACTCCATGAAAAAGATAAATGGGTTCTTTGGCTTTTTGGTTATACTCAGCAAGCGCTTCATAAAAGGCAGGAGGATGAATGGTGTATACGCGGACTGAGTTTGCATTCATCTTTCCAATTTCTTTAAACCAGCGCAAATATTCCTCTTTCGAAATAGCAGTCTCACCGGGGAAATGGCCTGGTTTACTAATGCCCATATTTACTCCTTTAATCAGCAAATCCTTCCACTTGCCATTTTGATAAACTTGCAAATAATCTTTCCCTACTTTCCCTGCTACTTTACGGTCAGCATCTTCATAGATTTCCATATTTTCATTAAAAGTAGCAGCGGCGGGCTGCGATTCATTTTTCCGTTGATCTATTATCTTGTTCATAAGAGGCAGGTAAACAGTCCAGTAAAATGAAGACTCATCTTCTTTTCCAATTTTCTCTGTCCATTTCTTCCACACCGGGTAAAAAGAGGTTTGATAAATGGAAGGTACTTCTCCTTGATCTGCAAAATCTCCTGCAAAGTAATAGGTATCATATCGCTCTTTATTGTGATGAATGACTGCTGGTATGGACAAAGGAATGCCATTTTCCTTTAGCTTGTTTTGTCCTTTAGAATCCAAGTGAAAGACAAACTGAGCCTGCACATCACTTTTTTGATGCGGTGTAATTACGTCAAACCAATATTGATAAGCAGATTCATCCTGTAAATCCAATGTTTTCTTTCCTTGTTTTGTATATTGAAACCATACTGGATTTTCTTTTAATTCTTTTTCCGTTACAATAACGAGCTTATTGGATTCATTAACAAATAATAATCCTTTCCCTGTAAGGTTCCACTCTTTGCTGTACTGCTTTTTGTAAGCACTTTTTACCCAAGCAGGAACTTCTTCACTGCCGAATTCATCAAAATAACGACCAATCCAGCCGGACCAGGTAACATTGTATAATTCATACAGTTCTTTACGAACGTCTAAAGAAGTAGGGCTTCCGAATGTATTAAACTCTCCAATCAACGTTTTTGTACGTCCATTCAGCGCTTTCTTAACGTAGCTGACGTCGTCAGAAGTCATACCGCCATACACCAATTGAGATCGATTTCCTTTTTTAGCTTTTACGCCTAAATCTTCTTTATATACGCCATAAGTGTCCGTGATATAAATCATATCTGCAGAGTTTGTTTTTGGCAGAGATTTAATGCTGTATGTTTTATCTCCTTTCGGGTAAAACCCTGCATAATCTTTTGAGATTTCATAAGGCTTTCCACCTTTGCGTACTTTCGCTTGATTCAACATCCACATTAAACCTTGATGCTCTCGAAACGTTTGATCTGGAACTGTTTTATCAATGACAAGCATATTTAAATCAGTTGGTTTCTTTAGCTGCCAAATAAGAAACGGAGAAGCCGTTACGGCAATAACCAAGATAATGCCGCCAATTAATAACCATTTTTTCATTGTGAAACTCCTTTTCGCTGCATGTCTCCCCAGCCTTTTTTATTGCGAATAACATCCAACAATCCATGACAGCGCCATATAACAGTTAGAGGGCGATACCAAAAGGATTCGGTCAGGGAAAAGACAAACAGCTTAGCGATATCAGATACTTTTGGATATTTGCGAAGGCTCCACTCTTCTAGCAAAACGGCCGCCATCGAATAAAGAGAACCATATACAACCATTAAGAGAAAAAGCAAATAAGCAAACTCTACATAAATCCCGCCTACAACTAGAGAAATGACAATAAACAAATACCCTAACATTTCCATGACCGGCCCGATTAGTTCAATAAACACAAAATAAGGCATAGAAATCATTCCGATACTTCCGTATTTCGGATTAAACAGCATCTCTTTATGCTTCCAAAGACTATCAAATAAACCGCGGTGCCAGCGGTTCCGCTGTCTTCGCAAATATTTGATTTCATCGGGTGCCTCTGTCCAGCATACGGGATCTGGAATATAAACAATTTGATTGTTGGTTTTTTTCTGTTTAATCAGTCGGTGCAGGCGGACAACAAGCTCCATGTCTTCGCCGACTGTATGAGAATACCCCCCAGCTTCAATCACCCAGCGTTTAGAAAATACGCCAAATGCTCCTGACACAATAAGTAATAAATTATGGCGACTGAGACCAATGCGCCCCATAAGAAAGGCACGTAAATATTCAATAATCTGCATCACAACAAGCGGCTGCGTATCAAGTCCAATAGATACGACCGCACCGTTTTCGATTTTACATCCGTTTGCAATTCGAATACTCCCTCCTGAAGCAATTACTTCTCCGTCTGAATCAATAATTGGCTTCATAACTTTTAAAAAAGCGTCTCTTTCTAACACTGAATCGCCATCGATCGAACAAAAATAAGGATAGTTGGATAAATTAATTCCTGCATTTAATGCATCTGACTTTCCCCCATTTTGTTTATCGACTACATATAAATAATCGTATAATTTAGAACGATATACAGCTTTTACTTCTTTCGTTTCCACTTGCTTTCTCACAACTCGATTCATTTTCACAAGAGAAAACTCTTCGATGAGCTTTTCTAACGTATCATCTGAAGATCCGTCATTTACTACAATTACTTCATATTCCGGATATTCAATTCCAAGCAGTGAACGCACGCTTCCAATAATCCCGACAGATTCGTTATAAGCGGGAACTAATATAGATAACGGCGTTGTATAGCTAACCGCAAGCAAATCTTCATAAGGCTCTTCATCATTTAATTGATATTGCTTTCGCAGTTGAAAAGCAGAGATGATAAACATCATAAAATAAAAACAAAGCACAAAAATCATATAAGCAAATACAGCCCACCCGCAAATGGACAATAAAAGATGCCAAACACTATTCCACAACCGTAATTCCTCCTTTTTCAAGCCACTCTGCTGCCATATCTTTTGAAAACTTGTCATCAGTCGTTTCGTATACATGAACTAAGTATTCTGTACCTGTTGGGATTTTCATCATTGACTGAGCAGCATTCGAACGCACAAGAAAGTGAGAATCTTTTAGCGACTGCTCAAGAAGTGACAGTCCCTTTTCATCTCTCGTTTTGCCTACTAGTTTTGTAGCCATCATTCTTTCTTGCCAAATATCGGACTGAAGATGTTTCGTGAGCTCCTCTATTTTTAATGGAAAAGATAAAGCGTTTAGTGATTTCAACGAACGAATTCGCAGTTCTTCTGATGAACTTTTCATGTGCACTTTTAAGAAATCTATATACTCTAATTTATGATTGATACCGATCATATCGATAAGAGGCAGCTGAATTTCTTCTCGCAGGTCTTCAAATTTATTAATAAATTCCTGAAACTGCTCACTGTTCATAGTTCCAAATAAAGAGCGGTACATAAATTCAGACAGCGGTCTAGAAGCGTGCGTCATGTACACAACAAACTCAGGACGGTTCAGCTTAACTAAAATCTTTAAAATTTGATTTTTTTCAGCCGCTGTACTATTTTTTTTCTCATACATTTCTACTAATTGGTCTGTTAGCATAGTTATACCAAAGTCTTCAATAGCATAAAGGGCATTCATTCTGACACTCCATCTAGAATGATGCAGCTCTTTTTTATATTTGGGTGTAAAAGCCTTCTCCGCATAGACCGTAATGTTATTTAAAATGTCATCGCCTTGCACGGCTGCAGAAAAACCGCTCAATAGTTCTTCTACACCCGCCAGCTCTATTTTATTTTTAGGCTCGACGCGATGCTCTTCATCTTTTCTGTATAAATAAATAAAAAGAGATTCTTTCATACTCTCTTTATAGGATTCTACTTTTGCTCGAAAAGCGTTTAAACGCGCTTTTTGAATAAATAAATAACTCAGAAAACAGACTAAAAGCAATAGCAATCCGCCAAATAAGACATATACCACTTGAATTGACATCGCCATTTATTTCACCTTCTTCATTAAATGACGCACGCGCGCTTCAAGCTCCATTAACTTAAATGGCTTTGTCATGTAATCGTCTGCCCCAAGTTCTAATGCTCTTTGAATATCTTGTTCGCTGTTTCGTGATGTAAGCATAATAACCGTGTACTGATCGTGACGTTTATGCTGTCTTAATTTTTGCAGAACTTCCAAGCCATCCATTTTAGGCATCATTCCATCTAAAATAACAAAGTACTGATCACTAGAGTGAATCCATTGGGATTCAAAAAATTCGATGCCGTCTTTAAACACTTCTATTTTCACTTCATAGCGATCTCCTACATCAATCTTACTTAAAAGCTCTTTCAGCATCGTTCGAATGATAGAATCATCATCAATAATAGCCATACGAAGCGTTCGCTTTTTAACCAGCTTGCTTTGAGAAGAAGCTACAATTTTTTGACGCCCTGATTCCTTCGCTATATATAATGCTTCATCAGCTTGATGAAGAGCTTTTTCTAACGGCCATTCAGTGTTATGAACTTCTACAACTCCGCCGGAAAAGCTGCAATAAAACGAATTGCTTTGATGTGTGAACACTTTTTTCACAAACAAATCCAACAGTCTATTTAATACTGTTTCTGCCTCTTTTATATTGGTTTTTGGAAGTAAAAGAATAAATTCTTCGCCTCCATATCTAAAGATGTAATCTGTTGGACGAATTTCATGCTTCATATACTCTACAAATGCTTGCAGCACACGGTCTCCCATAAGGTGTCCATACTGATCATTTATTCTTTTAAAGAAATCTAAATCTAAAATCGCTAAACAAAAAGGCTCTTTCAAGCGGTCGTAGCTAGATAGCTGCTGACTGTAGACTTCTTTTAAATACGTTCGGTTATAGGCTCCTGTTAATTCATCAAACATTAAATAGGAGTTAAACATCTGCTTTCGTTCAATATGGTGACCAATTCGAAGTAGACTTTCTTCCATATCAAGAGGTTTAACAAAAAAATCATCGGCCCCTAATTTAAAAGCCTTCAAACGCGTCTCCCTTTGATTATCAACGCTCATCATGACAATCGGGACGAACAGTTGCTTTGTTTTATCACGTAAAAATGAAAGAATGTCAAAGCCCGTACCGTCTTTCATATGTACATCAACAACAAAACAATCCGGCTTTAATTCGTAAAAAGCCGTAATGGCTTTTTCTTTAGAAGCTGTTGCTAATACGTACCAGCCTTGTTTTTCAAACTGTTCTTTTAAATACATCAGCATTGAAAGATCATCATCCACAAGTAAAATATTAGCTGTTTTTTCACTGATTTCTATCGGTTTATTTATATCTTCTACCGATTGAATTTCATCTTGATAACAAATTTTAATAATATCTAATAAAAAAGTATTCAACTCTGAGTAATCCCAAGTTTTTTTCTGGTTTTTTTCAACGGCTTCCATTAACTCGCGGGAACGATCTCCTAAATAATGCAGTCCAATGGTCGCAGAGGTTCCAGAAATTGAATGCAAAAAGCGATAGACCTCTTCATGAGGTATTTCTTCATTTTGATCAGTCCACTCTTGCAGCTGCTTGCGGACATTAGCTAACAATGCAATTTGATATTTATCCATCTTATACACCCTTTGTTCGATATAGTTAACACTTACCCCATATTACTCCATCCATTTTTCTATAATATTTTGTAAGTAAATGAAATATTTTCTTGATTTATTTTAAGTATGTTTTTTCCAAATGAAAAGTAATTACTCTTTAACCATACTTTTCCTCCAATGATTTTACTTTAAAATGATTCTTTTTTCACCCATTATTTTTTCTCCTCAATAAGCAAAATGACCTGTTATCTTCTTTATAAATAGACCTACAACCTTATTGACAAAATTAATCAGTCTTTGTTACCCTTATACACGTTGTGAAAAATTTAAAAGTGAATGTTAAGGAAAGCAGCCGTTTTGATGAATAATCAATCAAATCAGGTTCTTTCCTTTTTATATTTTTACTAAGGTAGATACTTTGCTAAATAAAGTTTCGCTTTATACACCGTGTCCTCTTTGTCATAGGCGCACTTAGACCGAAAACAGACGGAAAGGAGTATAAAATGTTTACTCAGCTTACAGAAAAAAACCAGAATGCAGAAGAACTAAAAGAAACACTTGATGATTTAGAGTTTCAGCTATTTCGTATGCAGGATAATTTAAAAGAAATTGCTAAAAAGTATGAAGTTATTGGTGTCGATCAGCCTGAAGATAATCAGTTAGTTATTGTATCGGCACAAAATGACGGAAGCGCATGTAAAATTATGCTAAATGAATGCACAAAAGCCTATAGAGGGGCTTGGGATTTTGCTATCGACGGCGTATATGAAGATAATCACACTATTTTTATCGGTGACATTAAAGGGCCTGCTAATAAAGGATATGGCTCTGTATGTATGAATTATTTAAAAGAAGTAGCGGTTGATCAAAATGTTCATGTCATTAAAGGCGATATCGCTGAGCGCGACTGGGATCATCTCGAAAGATTGATTCATTTTTATGAAAAACATAACTTTGAGGTAAATATTGATTATACGAATAAGTGCGGAGAAATTGAGTGGACTCCAGCTTATCAATAAAAAAACGAACAGACAGCGTCTGTTCGTTTTTTATTTGATATATGCTAAGCTTTTTTCAATGCTGCTAAGAGGATTTTCTTTGCAATGGTCTTGTTCAACAATCCACCATTTTACACCTGCTCTATGTCCTTCTTGCATGACAGCCTTCACATCTACTCCTCCGGTACCAAGAGGAGCAAAAAATTGCTCGCCGTCTGTGGTCATATCTTTTAAATGAATAAACGGCGTACGATTTTGATAATGCTTCATCCACTCCACTGGATCTTCGCCTGCTTTAGTTAGCCAATAAATGTCCAGTTCGACGTTTACACCAGTCTCTTCTAAGATTGTTTGGAGAGCTGACTTTCCAGTTGACAATTTCTTGAGCTCAAAATCATGATGATGATAGCTAAACGACATGCCTTCTTTTTTACAATACGTATCAATATCATTTAAAGAATCAATAAGCACGTGATATCCTTTTTCCGTTTGACGTTCAGGCATTAAATAAGGACAAACAATATGTGAATTTCCAACTTGCTGTTCAAAGTGAATCACTTGCTCTAAATTAGATTCTAATTGTTCAAGCGGCACATGACTAGAAGCTGGCTTCAGCTGCAAATCTGTTAACCACGCTCCTACTTCTTGCGCTGTATGTCCTTCATACCCTGCAAACTCTACCCCTTGATAGCCTAATGCAGCTACTTTTTGAAGAGTTCCTTTGAAGTCTTTTTTCGTTTCTTCACGCAGCGTATAAAGCTGAACTCCTACAGGTATTTCTCCCATCTTCTCTCCTCCTGTTCATTAAGAAAGCTCCTATAATAGGAGCTTCTGCTTTTTATTTTACTGCACTTCCAAGCATTCCTGAAATAAAATGACGCTGAAGTGCCAAGAAGAAGACAATGATTGGAATGGTTGCAATGGTTACTCCCATCATTACTTGACCGTAATCAATAATCGATAATCCAATTAAGCTTGAAAGAGCAACCGGTAATGTAGCCATTTCGTTAGATGTAGTCGCAACTAACGGCCACATAAAGTTATTCCACTGCGTCATAAATAAGAAAATAGCTGCTGCAGCCATAGCAGGCTTCATAGAAGGAAGCACAATGGTTAAAAAGATTCTCATCTCTCCAGCACCGTCCAAACGAGCTGCTTCAATAAGTTCCGTTGGAAAAGCTAAAAAGTTCTGACGTAATAAAAAGATAGCGAACGGAAAGCACAGCTGCGGAACAATAAGAGCAAAATACGTATCAAGCAAATTAAAATTCGACATCAGCTGAAAAAGCGGAATGAGCGTTGCTTGATATGGGATCATCATAGACAATAAAAGCGTAGTAAAAATTGCGTTTCGGCCTTTGAATTCAAATTTAGATAGCGCATATGCAGCTGTAGAGCAGACCATTAAAGCTACAATCACATACACTACTGAAACAAATACTGAGTTAAAAAAGACGCGTCCTAAATCAATTGAAGCATTTAAATTTTGTAGATTTGTCATAAATTGATCGCCAGGCTTCAGCGTTGGAGGGTTTGTAAACATTTTCCCTGATTCATTCGTAGCGCCGATAATCATCCAGTAAAAAGGAAAAATAGAAATAATCGTGAACAGCCCAAGCATGCTGTATAATCCTATTTTGCGCATGATGTTACTTTTCTTTTTAACCTTAGGCACGGTAGCTACTGCGGTTGCTTCTACTCTCTCTAATACACTCATGATTTATCACCCGTAAATTTAAATTGGAAGAACGTTAAAATACCAACTAATAATACAACAACGTACGCAATGGCTGAAGCATATCCAAAATCAAAGTATTTAAAGCCATTTTGATAAATATATAAGCCTAGCGTCATCGTGGAATCAGCAGGGCCGCCTTTTGTTAAGTTAAAAGGTTCGTCAAACAATTGAAGCGTGCCAATTGTTGATAAAATAGTAGCAAACAAGATAACGGGTTTTAATTGTGGAACCGTTACGTGGAAAAACTTTTGAATACGATTTGCTCCGTCTAAATCAGCTGCTTCGTAAACTTCATGAGATAAACTTTGAAGAGCTGCTAGAAAAATAACCATGTTATAACCTGTCCATCTCCAAGTCATCGCAACGATGATTGAGACTTTAGCCCAAAATGGATCTCCCAGCCACTGAATGGCATCGATACCGAAAAATCCTAAAACAGTATTCATAATTCCTTCATCTTGAAGAATGATTGAAAACAAAATAGAGTATGCAACTAGTGACGTTACTGCCGGCAAGAAAAATGAAACTCGGAAAAAACCTTTTAGTCTTAAAAGCTGACTGTTTAACGCGTTAGCTAGTACAAGCGCTAATAAAATCATAACGGGTACTTGGACGATTAAAATAATACCCGTATTTCCAAGCGCTTTCCAGAAAATATCATCTCCGAGCAAACGTGTATAGTTTGATAACCCGGTAAATACATACTTTCCGCCTTCCATACTCTGAAAGCTTAGAACAAACGATGAAAAAATAGGGTAGATTGTAAACAGCGCGAACAGCAAAAGTGCTGGAGCAATAAATAAGTAAGGCAACGATTTATTTGTCTTCATGATGACCTCCTAGTACCGCAAGAAGAAGAGATAGAAGGCAATTTTCCAGAAATCACCTTCTATGCTTCTTGATTATTTTTTAATTCGGTTTTCTAAGCGTTTTTGAGCTGCTTCAAGCGAGTCTGTAACGCCCTTACCATTTGTTACTTCTGACACAGCTTTGACTGCTTCACTGTTTGCAACTGAGTAATTGCCCGTAAAGTTAACCGGCTTAATATCTTTCATTTCATCTGCGAATGTTTTCCAAATCGTTTGATTGTTAAAGTACTCATCTTGTGCAGTGAATAATTTTGAAGAATATACGGTATTTAATGATGGGAATAATCCGCCCTTCATCGCTTCTTCTTGAACTTTATCCGTTGTTGAGAAATACTCCATAAATTTGTACGCTTCATCTGCTTTTTGACTAGTTGCTGAAATCACATAGTTGCTTCCGCCTAAGTTAGAAGCACGGTTGCCTCCCTCTTCAAACGAAGGTAATAGAAACACTCCCCATTTTCCTTTTAAATCCGGAGCCTGCTGTGTAATAGAACCGGATAGCCAAGCACCAGATGGTGAACTTGCTACTTTACCTTCTGCTAAAGCACTGATTGAAGCATCCCAGCCCACTGTATTTTTAACAATGCCTGCTTCTTTTAACTTCTTATTTAACTCCATCGCTTTTTTCGCTTCTTTAGAAGTTAAATTTAGCTTACCTTTGTTATTAAAATAGAACGTACCTTGCTGTGTCAGCGCCATTCGGAATAAGCCATCGTCATTATTAAAATCTAAACCTAGTAAATCAACGCCAACTTTTTCTTTAATTTTCTTACCAGCCGCAATATAATCATCCCATGTTTTGATACTGTTTGGATCTACGCCTGCTTTTTCAAAGTAATCTGTGCGGTAGAAAACGCCTGTTGGACCTGCATCAAACGGGAAGCCGTACATATCTCCATTCTTTGATAAAAGGGCTCTCTTAAACTCAGGAAATTTATCTTCTTGCTTATCAAATCCTTTTTTAGATAGGTTTAAAAATGCTTTTGGAAATGCATCTAAATATCCTTGGAAACGATCGTCTTCTACTAATACAATATCAGGAAGGCCTTTTCCGCCAGCTTGCAATCCTGTTGTTAGTTTAGAATAAACGTCTTCACGTCCCATATCCACTACTTTTAATTTAAAACCTGGATTCTCCTTTTGATATTCTGCTGCTGCTTTCTTTAATACCGGTACGTTAATATTCCAAGCCCATGCAACAACTTCTTTTCCACCGCTACCACTTGTTTCATTAGCGGACTTTCCTCCGCATCCTGCAAGTACTAGGGTTAAAATGAGTGCAAAACTGATTAAACTAAACCAACGTTTCAATGAATACCCCTCCTATAATCTCGTCTCCTAGTGTGGCAAGTTTTTTTGTAAACGCTCATGACTCTTTCTTCCTCAAGAGAATTATTGAAAAATAATTCTGTATATTGAAAGCGTATACAATTTACTTAATCTAAATTATATGAATGAATACCTTTTTCCTCAATGGTAAATATAAAAGGCAAAAACCTTACATTTTTGCCTTTTTCTAAATTGATTTTGTTATTATGGTTTCTATTAACTTTTTCGTTCATGAAAAAAAGCGAATGTACTGTCGTTGTTGAAACAGAACACAATCGCTTATTTAAAAAAATCCAATGTATACTATTTTTTTGCTACATAAGTAACACTTTCTTGCTTATTTGGGACGTTCTAAGGAAAATAATTGCCCCAATTTACTATAGTTAGAACCCGCAAGTCGGCTGACTGGCTTCACACGTTCTGCAGAAACGCGATCGTTTTCTATCACTTTTTCACTAATATGAAACATCACAACTTCACCGATAAACAAATCTGAGCTGTATGCCTCATCCGTTCCTAATGGAACAATTTGGTGAAGCTTACATTCCATCCGAATGCTGGCTTCTTGAATTCCGGGAACCTGCACTTTTTTGCTCGGTGCTAGTGTTAACCCTGTTTCTTCGACTTCACTCACGGAAGAAGGATAAGAAGATGCCGCTTGATTCACCTGGTCCACTAAGTTTTCGTCTACAAGATGAACTACAAATTCTTTAGATGCACTAATATTTTTGGCCGTATCTTTCGTCATTTGACCTTCACTTCTCGAAACCGAAACGGCAATCAGCGGAGGCTCTGCCGCAACTACATTAAAGAAACTAAACGGCGCGGCATTCACTACACCGTCATCATTTTGACTTGTAATAAACGCAATCGGCCGGGGAATGACGACACCTGTTAGCAAATGATAATTGTCTTTTGCACTTTGTACCGCTGGATCGACTATCTTCATTTTACCCACTCCTTTTCTTCCATTTACTTTATTGTATGGTAACGAAAAGAATATAGATTAGCTAGCAACTTGCTCACCAACATCCAAAAAAAGAGATTGAGACATAACTACATCCACCTAATCCGAAGACGAACAAATGGGAGTAATGAGCTAGTATAGATCACTTGTGACACCACTGTTGATTTCCGTGCAAGGCTTCGCTTTCCGCGGGCGGCCGATGAGCCTCCTCGTCGCTTACGCTCCTGCGGGGTCTCATCCCTGCAGGAGTCTTCGCCTTGCCCTCCAATCAACAGCTAGAAGCAACTAACTAGATGAAACCTACGTTCAGTACAACAATGAAAAAATCCGAACGATTCATCGTTCGGATTTTCCTGCAACTAAAATATTTTTATTCCAGCCTATTTCTTTAATTTAACACCGTAATTTTCACTGTACGACGTCCGAATGCTTTTGCAGCTGACTCAGAAGGTACTAATACGTCAATTCGATATCCTTTAATCGCACCGCCCGTATCACCTGCTGTTGCCACTCCGTATCCTTCTACATATACTTTCGAACCTAATGGAATAACGGATGGATCTACCGCAATAATTTTATGAGTGCCTGAACTTACATTTTGTCCAGTGGCTGTTACGCCGCTACAGCCTGCACAATTAGCTGTATAAGCTGTTGCTTCTACATACATTTCTTTTCCAGAATGCTTTTGTGTGCTTTCTTCTTTTTTCGTTTCTTTTGCTTCTGAAGAAACGGCTGCTTTCTTCTCCGTAGCCGCAGCTGTTTTTACTTCTTGTTTTGGCTCTGTTTTTACTTCTTTTTTAGCAGTTGCTAGTTCAGCTTGACGCTTTGCTTCTGCATCAGCCTCAGCCTTTTCAGCTGCCTGCTGTTTCGCCACTTGCTCAGCTTGCTTTTGAGCTGCTTCTTTTTCTTTTGCAATCTTATCTTGAATGCCTGTTAATTCAGACTGAAGGTTTGCTTTTTCTGAAGAAGCTGCATCAATTTCATTTACGACCGTGCTGTATTTTTCTTGCATAGTTGTTAACGTTGCTGTTTGTTTGGCAACGTTTTTATCTAATTCAGCTTGTTTAGCCGCTAAGCTACCTTTTGCTGCTTCTAATACTTTTTCTTGCTTATCAATTTCTTTTTTATCTTTTTCAATTTGATCTAAATCATTTTGATGCTGCTTTAAAATATCATTATCTGCTGACAATAAAGTTGTGACAGCACCCATACGTGCAACAAAATCTCCAAAGTTATCAGCATTCATTAATGTATCAATAACAACGCTTGTTTTATCGTCCTGCTGTAAAGCAACTAATCGATTTTCAATAATATCTTTACGACTTAACACTTTTTCCTGAAGCAAAACGATCTCTTTTTTCTTTTTCTCAATCATTTTGTTCGCTTCTGAAATCTGCTTTTCAGTCGATGCTAACTCTTTTTTATTGCTAGAGATTACTGTATGTAATGAATTTAATTGTGATTGAATGTTTTGAACATCTGAATTGATAGACTGTTTCTCTTTCTCTTTTTGTTGAACAGCCTTTTCTGTTTCTTTAATTTTATTTTCAGTACTCTGGAGCGCTTCTTCATTCGATTGGGCGTGAGTCTCTGTAATGCCGGTCATGAAGAAAATTCCTGTGACTGCTGCAAGAGTCATACGCTTAAAAATTTTCATAAAGTAATAGTCCCCTTTCCTCATAGACATAGTTATACCATAAAAAACTATCTGTTTATGTTACAATACAGTTAAAAGTTTCCCATAATCTGTATAACCAAGAATCTCTTTCTGGAAATTCATCACCAAAATCCCTTGATAGAGAGGTTTACTGTTTATTAAAAAAGATATATTTTTGTCATAAACAGGGCAAAATTGCTCTTTAAAAATAGAAATAAACGCTTATTATTACAGGTATATTACAAATTTTTCACAGAAAATTATGTGTTTTACCGTCTTTTTTCGGTGTTTTTTACTTTTTATTACATAAATTCCACCTACATAATTCCTACACTATTTATAAAGTTGTGACTTTTTCACTTCTTTTTTACACTTTATATACATAAAAAGACGCCCATAAATCAAATGAGCATCTTTTTTCTCCACACGTATAAATCCATTATTTTTCAGAGGTTACTAGTTTTAAAGGCACTGGAATTTGCTTATCTACCTTTTTGCCTTGAAGAACATTTTTAGCAGATTTTACGGCAAGTTTACCAATTAAAACAGGCTGCTGGGCTACAGTTGCTCCTAGTTTCCCTTCTTTTACCGCTTTAATTGCATCGTCGTTTCCATCAAACCCTACTACTAACACATCTTTTCCTGAGCTGTTAATAGCTTGAATAGCTCCTAATGCCATTTCATCATTGTGAGCAAATACGGCTTTGATACCAGGGTTTCCTTGAAGAACATTCTCCATAACGTTTAAGCCTTTTGTACGGTCAAAATCAGCTGACTGTTTAGCCGTAATATCTAGCTTTTGGTCTGCAACGTTGTGGAACCCTTTTCCTCGTTCACGAGTTGCTGAAGCTCCCGGCACGCCTTCAAGTTCTGCTACTTGAGCTTTTTCCCCTACTTTTTTCACAATGTAATCAGCAGCCATTTGACCACCTTTTACATTATCTGAAGCTACCAGTGTTTCTACCTTTCCTTTTTCTGCTGAACGATCTAGCGTAATAACTGGAATACCTACATTATTAGCCGATTGTACAGCTGTTGAAATAGCAGCTGAATCCGTTGGGTTAATAAGCAGAATGTTAACACCTTGCTGCATTAAATCTTCTACATCGTTAATTTGTTTTGCTGAATCATTTTGAGCATCTACTACAACTACTTCCATGCCCAGTTTTTTTGCTTCTTTTTGTACCCCTTCTTTTAGCGAAACAAAGAACGGATTGTTTAATGTAGAAACGGATAAACCAATTTTAATATCTTTTAAATTTTTACTTTCAGATGGTTTCGCCCACTCAGGAGGCTGAAGTGAACAAGCCCCTAACAGTAATAATGAAAATGATAATAGCACGAGCCAAATTTTCTTCATGTTTTTCCCTCCTAAGCTGACTTTTTGCGATCAATTAATACCGCGATTAAAATAACAATTCCTTTTACGACCATTTGGTAAAATGACGAAACGCCGAGTAAGTTCAAACCGTTGTTTAACGTTCCGATAATCAGCGCACCAATTAACGTTCCAACAATGCGTCCACGTCCGCCTGAAAGGCTTGTTCCACCCAGTACTACTGCAGCGATAGCATCTAACTCGTAAGACGTACCTGCCGTTGGCTGAGCAGAGTTCAAACGAGAAGTCAAAATCGCTCCTGATAGCGCTGCCAATAATCCTGCTAGTGAGTAGATCATAACCTTAACTTTTGGTACTTTAATTCCTGAAATAAATGCTGCTTTTTCATTTCCCCCGATTGCATATGTTCTACGGCCAAACGGCGTTTTATGCAAAATCACCCATAGGACAGCAAAAGCTAGTACCATCGTAATTGCCGGAACAGGAATACCTAGAAAATAGCCGCGGCCAAATAACTGGAAGTAATAGTTTTCGCCTAAGCCCGTAATTGGATTTCCATCTGTATAAACAAGCGTTAACCCTCTAAAAATTGTCATCGTCGCCAGCGTTGCAATAAACGGCGCCATTTTTCCTTTTGTAATAAGCAAGCCGTTAATCATACCCATTACAGCTCCTAACACACATCCTATTAAAATAGCTAAAATAGGATCTACACCTGACACAATCATACCTGCCATTAACGCACTTGATAAAGCAAGTATAGAGCCAACCGATAAATCAATTCCGCCTGTTAAAATGACAAATGTCATACCGAATGCAATTAAGGCATTAATGGCTACTTGACGCAGCAAGTTTAAAATATTTAAAGGTTCTAAAAAGCTTGGATTTAAAATCGATACAATGACAATAAGAATAAATAGACCTAGTAACGGACCTAGTTTTTGCATCACGTTATCAACGCGATTTTCTTTTATCGCTGTGTTTGCTTTCATTTTACTGACCTCCTGTTGCAAATGTCATAATTTTTTCTTGAGTTGCTTCTTCACTTGTCAGTTCACCTGTTATTTTTCCTTCATGCACAACCAAAATGCGATCGCTCATGCCGAGTACTTCCGGAAGCTCTGAAGACACCATAATAATAGCCACGCCTCTGTCTGTCAGTTCATTCATAAGCTGATAAATTTCACGCTTTGCCCCGACGTCAACTCCTCGAGTTGGTTCATCTAAAATCAGCACTTTTGGTCCAATGCCAATCCACTTGGCAATAACTACTTTTTGCTGATTTCCTCCTGATAAGTTACCCGCACTCGTCTCAGACGACTCGGTTTTGATCGTTAAACGTTTAATAAGTAAATCTACAAATTGCTGCTCGCTTTTTTGTTCAATAAAGCCTTTTGGCGAAAAGCTGAATAGACTTGGAAGCGCAATATTTTCTCGAATAGAAAAATCCAGGACGAGCCCTTCTGTTTTACGATCTTCTGTAATGAACCCGAGACCTAATTTAATGGCTTGGTCGGGCTTTGTGATACTGACCCGTTTGCCATTTAATACAATTTCGCCTTTTTCTAACGGATCAAGCCCGAAGATAGCGCGCATAATTTCGGTTCGGCCAGCTCCCATTAGCCCCGCAACACCGACAATTTCTCCTGATCGCACTGAAAAATGAACGTCATGAAATACACCTTTTCTCTCCAAGCCTTTTGCTTCAAATACAACGTCTCCCTTAGGAGATGTCCTAGCAGGAAATCGATCCGTTAGCTCTCTTCCTACCATTTTGCGAACAACATCATCGAAGCTGGTTTCTGGAATCGGCTTTTTGTCTACCGTCTGTCCGTCACGCATGACCGTAATGGAATCACAAATAGCGAAAATCTCTTCCATACGATGTGAAATATAGACAATCGATACACCTTGTTTTCGCAGCGCATTAATTACGTCAAATAACTTTTGAATTTCTCTTTCAGTAAGCGCTGCAGTTGGCTCATCCATGATAATGACTTTTGCATTCGTCATCAGCGCTTTGGCTATCTCAATCATTTGCTGCTGTCCGACAGAACAAAGTCCCGCTTCTTGATCAAGAGGAATGGTCACAGATAATTTTTCAAACTGCTTCTTTGCTAACGCTTTCATTTCTTTTGTTTTTAAAAAACCTAAAGGCGTTTTTAATTCTTTGCCGATAAATAAGTTCTCAAGCACCGTCATTTCAGGCCAAACGTTCAGCTCTTGATGAATAAAGGTAATTCCGTTTTGTTCTGCTTCTTTTGGATTTTGAAAATACGTCTCTTTGCCATCAATCAGAATCTGCCCTTCATCTTTTTTATGAAGGCCGGTTAAAATATTCATCAGCGTAGATTTCCCCGCTCCATTTTCCCCCATTAGTGCGTGAACTTCACCTTCATGTAATTCAAAATCCACGCCCCTTAGTACACGGTTTGCTCCAAAGGCTTTATGAATCCCTCTCATTGCAATATGCATGCTGTTCACCTCTTTTAAAAAATAACTCCCGCTTGTAAAATGCAGTTTGCATAAGGAGTTGCTTCTCCTGTACGAATCACAACTTTCGCTTTACTTGTCAGCATTTTTAATTGTTCATGCGATACTTCTTCTACTAAGATGTTTTGCTTCTCCATCAACTCGTAAGCCTTTTGATTTCTTTCTTTCATTTCAGAAGCAATCACTATTTTTTCTGTAGCCATATCTTCTAACACAGCTACTACTACGTCTTCAAAGCTAGGCACTCCTAGCTTTAAAGATAAATCAATTTTAGGCACGTCACTAGGAACAGGTAACCCTGCATCTGCAATGACAATAGTATCTGTATGACCTAGATCTGTGAGTATTTTCGTAATATGACTGTTAATCATTCCGTGACGTTTCATTTACAGACTCTCCTCCACTTCTTTTCGAGTCGGCATACCGCCTTGCGCACCAAATTTAGTGACGGATAGCGAAGCTGCGCGATTAGCAAACTGAATTCCTTTTTCAAAACCCATCCCTTCGGCAAGTGCCACAGCAAGCGCTGCGTTAAATGTATCTCCTGCTCCTGTTGTATCAATCGTTTCTACTTGATAAGAAGGAACCAATACTTCTTTCTCGCCGTTAAAATAGCGTACACCTTGTTTTCCTTCTGTAATAAACAATTTATTTGGATATTGTTTTAATACTTCTTCTTTTTCTTTTCCTTCAAATAAAAGCTCTGCTTCATGTTCATTTGGAGTGATGTAAGAAACTTGTTCAATCACTTCTGCTTTTAATGGTCTTGCAGGCGCTGGATTTAACAAAAGCGGTACTTTAAGTTCCTGACAAAGCTGAGCAACATATTCAATCGTTTCTTCTGGAATCTCTTGCTGAATAAGTACGATATCAGCTTCTTTAATTTTTTCTTTTGCTTTTTCTACGTAGTCTGGAGTAATATAATCGTTTGCTCCTTTGACAACTACAATGCTGTTGTCTCCTTCAGCGAGTATAATGTGAGCTGTTCCGCTATCTGAATCTGTAACCGGTTTCACATTTTCCACAGATACACCGTTTGATTTGAAATTTTCCAGGATTGCTTTTCCGTAATGATCTTCGCCCACACACCCAATCATACTCACATCAGCTCCAAGACGGGCTGCTGCAACAGCTTGGTTCGCTCCTTTTCCTCCAGGAACGGTTTTGAATGATTCTCCTAACACTGTTTCTCCAGCTCCAGGACGAATATTTGATGTTACTACTAAATCCATTGATGAACTTCCAATCACAGTTACTTTAGCCATGTTCCTCAACCTTTCGTGTCGTATTTCGTTCAATAAACGTAACGGGTAGTTGTACTTGCTTTTGAATTAAAGGTTCTTTCTTAATGCATTTCATTAACAGACCTGCTGCTTGCTTGCCCATTTCATAAGCAGGCTGACGAATTGTAGACAGCGCTGGAAAAGAAAAGCGGCTTTGCGGAATATCATCAAAACCAATTACTTGTAGATCATCAGGCACGCTTTTTTCTAATCGAAACGCCTCGTGTAAAACGGCTGTGGCTACAATGTCATTACTTGCAATAATCCCGTCCGTTTCAGGGTACTTTTGAAAGATTTCCTTTGCCCATTTCTGCGCATCGTCAAACGCTAGAGAATTTGTATTTAATACGTAAAAGTCTGCATCAGACTGACTCAAAACAGACAGAGAGCCTTGAAAACGTTCTTGGGCAGGCTTTACATTTACTGGACCTTTGATAAGTGTAATTCTTTTACTTCCTCTTTTGATTATTTCTTCTGCAGCAAGTTTTCCACCTTCAAAACCATCAGCATAAACGGATGGATAATGATCAGAACTTCTATCTAAAAACACGACGGGAAATGTAAGACCTTCATATAGTTTCTGAGCTAGACTTGTTGTTGCCGTGATCATCCCTACTACATGGTTTTGCGTAAACGTTTGGAGATAGGTTAATTCTTTCTCTAACTGCTCATCACTATTGCCAAGAATTAAACGAAATCCATGGCTATGTACTTCATCTTCTATTCCTCGTGCAAGCTGAGGGAAAAAAGGGTTTGTAATGTCTGGAAGCAAGAGACCAATCAAACGCGATTCACGTGTATAAAGCGAACGGGCTACCTCGTTAGGGCTGTAGTTTAATTTTTGAATTGTATTCATTACTCGCACACGCGTGTCTTCTTTTACATATCCTGTACTGTTTAAAACGCGCGAAACGGTCGCAACGGACACGCCTGCTTCTTTTGCTACATCGCGAATTGTTACCACTTTATTTCCCTCCCTTCATATATGTAACCGTTTACACAAATAATAACATGGAAAAGTGAAGTTGACAATCTTTTTATTAAAAAAAATCACTCCATTAAGAAGTGATTTTTCTTTCATTAGATATTAGCGTCTAGTTTCTTAAATAATTTCAAAAATTGCTCTTGATCTTTCGGTTCATAGCAAGAAAAGAAATGAGCAATCATCTTTTGCACAATTTCATTTGCTTCTTCAATCACTTGTTCACCTTTAGCAGTTAACTCAATGTTTACCTTACGACGATCCTCTTTAGAGTGATAGCGTGAAACTAACTCTAAGTCTATTAAACGATTAATAACAGGAGTAATCGCACTAGGCTTGACACGCATCTCTTCTGCCAGCTTGGTTACCCCAATGTGACTGCACTTACCGATAATTAATAAGATATGATATTGAAAAGGTGTAATCCCTTGTGAAAGTAACCTTTCTTTTATCTCTGTCATTACCTTTTTGTTAAGGGATATCGAAATTCTCTGGACCTCTTCAATAAATGTGAGCTGTTCCATGTTTTGACGTCCCCTTTCTTATAATCAGGGAGTCGATGTTAACATGTCAGCCCCCTGCTGCACTCCAAGCGAAACCTAACCTGGGGAGAGCGGCTGGTTTCGCGGAATGCTTATAACCTATTTTCTATCTACTTTATTCCGTACTATTATAATAGAAGAAACTCATTCACTATCGTTTTTCTTAAACGATCTTAAAGCCTTACGAAAAGCGTCATCATTCATAACGTCACGTTCTTCTTTTGTAAAAACCGTGTCGTCTTTTTCGCCTTCTCTAAACTTTTGCAGCACTTGACGATACATATCATCGTTCATGACATCTTTTTCTCTCTTATGTCTAGATGTTCTTGTTTCCGTCTTCGCCTGCGGCTCTTTTGGCTCTTCTTTTGGTGCTGCAGGTTTTTCTTCTGCTACTTTTGGCTCTTTAGGAGCATTTGAAGCAGCCGCTTCTTTTTTAGGTGGAACTGTACGCTGGCGCTTAGAAGATGATGCTTTGGCATTCATTGTAATAATTAGTACAACCAGAATCACAGCTACAACGATCAGTAAAATACCTAACATACCGTCACCTACTGTCCTTGTGTCATTCGTTTAGTCACTTGAACAACACGTTCTCCTAATGCTTTACCTAGCGCTTGGTCGTTCTCTGTTAATAATTCGTCACCTTCGATTGGACAAGTAATTCCAACACCGTAATAAGTACCGTAAAGCGCATTTTCTGGGATGTTACCTGGTAACCCAGCAATAATCATACCTTGATGAAGCATAGGTGTAATTAAATTTAAAAGCGTCGCTTCTAAGCCACCATGCGTTGTAGCTGTTGTACAGAACACCGCACCTACTTTATTAATTAATTTACCTTCTGCCCATAGATAACCTAATTTATCGATCCACGTTTTTAACCCTGAACTAATTGTTCCAAAATGCCCTGGGCAGCCCCAAATAATAGCATCCATTTCAGGCAGTTCACGTACATCTGCATCTTCGACATGCTTTACATATACGGTTGCTTCTCCAGACAGCTCGGCGCCAGAAGCAATCGCTTTTGCTAATGCCTCTGTATGTCCGCCTTCACTATCATATACGATACAAATTTTCATCCTTTATCCCTCCGTTGCTTATGAGTTCATATCTTTTGGTGCCGGTAACATACGAATATCGTCTGTTGTTTCTTTTTCTGTCTCTTCTACTTCTACTACTGCATCTTTACGAACATCACGTAGGAAGAAACTTAAAATCAATCCAATAATGGCAATAATAACTGTCCAGTAAAACGCGTCGTTAATTCCTTGTACAGTTGCTTGCGCTTGAACTTTTCCAGCTAATGTTGTTAAAGCTTGTTTTTGCGCTTCTGTTTGAGAAAGGTGAAGCGTTTGAGCAATCTTTTGAACAAATACCTGGAAGTTATTCATAAAGAATGGATCCGATGTAGTCATTGAACTGCTCATTTCATTCACATGATATGTTGTGCGATTTGTAAAGATTGTAGTCATTAAACTGATACCGATTGAACCACTCACCTGACGAAGCGTGTTCGCCATTGATGTACCATGGCTGCTTAATTTTGCCGGCAGCTGATTTAAACCAGCCGTCATAATTGGCATCATCAATAATGACATACCGAATGCACGGATCATATAAATAATAACAATATGACTAAACGGTGTTTCAAGCGTTAATTTTGTAAATTCAAATGTTGTCACAACTGTAATCAACATCCCGACAATCCCTAGTGGACGCGGTCCTAATTTATCAAACAGCGTACCAGAAATTGGTGACATAACTAACATAACAAGTGCACCAGGCAAGATTAATAAACCTGAATCAAATGCGGAATAGCCACGAATATTTTGCAAGTAAATTGGCAATAAGAACATACCAGCATACATGCTAATTGTGATGGCAATACTAATGATATTAGATAATGAGAAAATACTGTATTTAAATACTCTCACATCAAGTAATGGACTCTTAAGTCGAAGCTGCTGCACGACAAAGATGATTAATAATACAATACCGCCAATCATCGTTGACAATACAACTGAATCCGTCCAGCCATCGTTTCCAGCTTCACTGAAGCCGTATAGAAGTAAAGCCATACCTACAAGAGATGTAAACACAGAAATTAGATCTACTTTTACATTTTGAGGTGGTTTAATATCTTTTAATTTAAAAGCTGCAATAATAAGTACGAGCGCACCTAGTGGCACCATTCCCGTAAATAAAATGTGCCAGTCATAGTTTTGAATAACCCATCCTGAAAGCGTCGGTCCAATTGCCGGAGCGAACATCATGGCTAAACCAAAGATACCCATTCCCTTTCCGCGCATATGAGGAGGGAAAATAAATACGATAATGGTCATAACTAGAGGTGCTAGCACTCCGCCTCCGACTGCTTGAACCAGACGTCCGATTAGCATAATCGAGAAAGTAGGCGCAATTCCGCAGACAAGTGCCCCTATTGTAAAGCAGGCCATTGCAAATAAGAATAAGCGACGAACTCCAAAACGTTCAATTAAATAGGCTGATAATGGAATAAGTGCACCATTTACAAGCATATATCCTGTAAGCAACCACTGTGCGGTATTAGCCGTAACGCCAAACTCTGTAATCAGATGCGGAATCGCAACATTTAGCAGCGTTTGGTTTAAAATTGCTAAGAATAATCCAAGCATAAGTACGACTAGCAGCGGGATATGCTTTTTAACTGAGCTTTCCTCTGGTTGTATCGTGTTTGCTGACATCAGTTCCTTCCTCCTTTCTTCTCTTCTTAATCATGTACGTTCTTAGTTTTTAGAGATTTTAACTTCTGCGTTCATACCTGGTAGTACGTTTTCAGAGTAGTTAGAAATAGAGATTTTAACAGGAACTGTTTGTGATACTTTAGTATAGTTACCGTCTGAATTAGAGCTTGGCATTAATGAGAAAATTGAGTTTGTTGCATAACCGATTTCTTCTACTTTTCCATCGATTGTTGTTTTAGTATCTCCGTCAACTGTTACATCAACGTCATCGCCAGCTTCAATATCTTTTAATTTGTCTTCTTTAATGTTTGCAATGATAAATAAGTTATTCATATCTACTTCGCTAGCAATTTGTTGACCAGCTTGAACCATTTGATTTTCTTTTACCTGTGTTTTGATGATTTTACCATCTTCTGGTACTGTAACTGTTTTTTCTCCATCTTCTGATTGGATTTTAGCTACCTCATCATCTTTTGAAACATCTTTACCTTCTTCAATGTTCCAGCTTGCTACTTTACCTGCCGCTGGCGCTACTACTGTATAAAGGTCGCCGGACACTTTTGCATTGTCTGTGGATACATAATTAGATTTTTGAATATAATAGTATCCCCCACCAATAATTAAAGCTAATACTACAATAATTCCGATAAAGTTCATTAAAATTAAACGCCCTCTTGACATTTATTTTACCTCCTTAATATTTCATTCAGTTAAGTATTACGCTAGATAACTTTATCACAAAGATATTTAGTTGTAAATAACTTTGATTTTAATTTATTTTTAAAACTAAACATTTATGTTTCATAAAGTTTTCCCGACTGAATACTTTACTACATCTTTAACTGAAATACAACTTAAAAGTTTTGGTTTCTTTACAAGTACTTTACTTTACTTTAAAGTTAGATATATAAGCATAGGGTTATACACAAAAACAGCTCCTTTTTTTGGAACAAACTCCCTATATACATAAACCACAATAGGTAACTAGCAGCAATTGTTTAACACCTATAATGATAAAGAAAAGGTGATTATAATGGATCAGCAGTTAATAGATAAACTAGAAAAACTTGACCAAGTCAAAACCTCATTATTTGAACTCAAGCGAAAGCTCTTGGAAGATAAAATCAGTGAGCAGCCCTATAATTTGACCATTACGAAATTTTTAATTCTAAAATTCATTGGAGTCAGCTCTAAACGTATGGTAGCCGAAATTTCTTCAAATCTAAAGCTAACCTCCGGGGCTACTACCATTTTATTAAATCAATTAGAAGATGATGCACTCATTAAGCGCGTACGTGACCAAAAAGACCGCCGAATTGTATGGATATCCTTAACAGAGGCTGGCGAAACATTAGTGAACTATGTAATTGAGCAGCGAAATTTATTTTGGCAAGACATGCTTTTTGCTCTAACTCCTGAAGAACAGGATGAGTACCTCCGCATGCTTGAAAAAATGGAAAAACGAATTAGACAAACTGTGGATCGTTAATGCAAAAAAGCGTGTGTTCATTTATTTTATGGACACACGCTTTTTATGACCCGCTACTACTGACGAGTTTAGGAAGCTTTTTGTTTGCTGCCTTTAAAATTCAGGATTATTTTTCAAAAATCCATTCCAAGCCTGTGCTGTAGCTTTTTCAATTTCTTCTTTGGAAGCATGAAGCCTCTTAGCGCTATCTCCATAGCCAATTTCGATTTTACCTTTTTTCAATTCTTCAAATATTGAATCAGTAAAGTCATCAAGCGATGCTCCAAATGTATGAAGTCCCGGTCCTCCTAAATCCGTGTTCACGGCTGGAGGAAGAATTTCTATCACTTCGGTATTTGTTTCTTCTACTTGATGTCTTAAACTAATCGTAAACGACCTTAACGCCGCTTTTGTTGCGCTGTAGATTGGCACCCATGCTCCAGGTGTTAAAGACAGCCCGGACGTTACGTTAATAACCGCAGCTCGTTCTTGTTGAACGAAATGAGGAATCAATAACGAAGTTAAATGAATAGGAGCACTTACATTACTCATTATTTCTTTTTCGTAATACTGCCACTCTTCGTGCATGTGTAAAAGATTTACGCGCTGCTGAATGCCTGCATTATTCACAATAACATTTAATTTTGTGAACCTTTCAGTCGCCCATTTTACTAGCTCTACTCTGCTTTCTTCTATTGATACGTCGCACACTTTTGTATGTAACGAAGGGAATCTTTCTTTTGCTTCTTGCAGCTTTGATTCCCTTCTTCCACAAATAATGACTTCATTTCCTTCATTTAAAAAACGTTCTGCAAGCGCCAACCCAATTCCGGACGCTCCGCCCGTAATTAAAATAGTGTTTCCTGACATTTTCATTACTTTTCCTCCTCGTTCAACCATCACATTTATTTTTTAATAAACAAAGCGCTACTGCATGAATGACAATAGCGCTTTGTTTATTATTTATCTTACAAGACGTTTTAGTCTTGCTTTAAAATTAAAAGTCAAAGTTATCCGGATCTGGACCTACGCGATGATTTTGATTTAATGCGTTAATTTTTTCAACTTCTTCTGCATTTAATTCAAAATCAAATACGTCTGCATTTTGGATAATACGATGTTCTTTTGTTGACTTAGGAATAGTTACTACTTCGTTTTGTAAGTCCCAACGTAAGATAACTTGAGCAGTTGATTTTCCGTACTTTTCAGCAATTTGAGTTAACACTTCGTTATCAAGCAGCTCACCTTGTGCAAGCGGTGACCATGCTTCCACCTGGATTCCTTGTTTTTTGCAGTATTCACGCACTTCTGTTTGTGTTAAAAGTGGATGAAATTCGATTTGGTTTACCATCGGCTTAACTTCTGCATCTGCAATTAAGTCTTCTAAATGATGAACTTGGAAATTCGATACGCCGATTACACGAATTTTCCCGTCTTTATAAAGCTTTTCAAGTGCTTTCCACGTATCTTTATACTTACCTTCAACTGGCCAGTGAATTAAGTATAAATCTAAATATTCAAGACCTAGCTTGTTTAAGCTTGTTTCAAATGCTTGAAGAGTTGTGTCATATCCTTGATCTGCATTCCACACTTTTGATGTAACAAATAGTTCTTCGCGAGAAACACCTGATTCTTTGATCGCTTGTCCAACGCCTTCTTCATTTTCATAAATTTTAGCCGTATCAATGCTTTTATATCCAGCTTTGATTGCATATTTAACTGAATCTACAACTTCTTGACCATCTTCTACTTTATAAACACCTAAACCTAACCAAGGCATTTTAACGCCGTTTGCTAAGGTCGTCGTTGACTGTAAGTTTTCCATGTTGCTGTTCATCCCCTTTTTTACTGTTGAATTATTCGTAAAGAGTAATTGCTTGTGAAATTTGTTCTGCGCACTGTTTAACAAGCGCAGCATGTTCTTCGTCTTTCTCTTGTGAAATACGAACGGATGGACCTGATAAAGCAATAGCCGCCATTATTTTTCCTTTTCTGAAAATAGGGGCTGCAATACAGCGAACGCCAGGCTCCCGTTCTTCATCATCGACAGCATATCCTCTTTCCTTACTTAAAGCCAAATCAGCTTCAAGCTCGTCCAGCTCGGTGATCGTTCGATCTGTATAAGCTTCAAGCGAAAGTTCGTGAAGAATAGATTTTTGCACGCTGTCCTCTTGATAAGCAAGAATACACTTCCCAATAGCATTTGCATGAAGCGGCTTTTTATTTCCTACTTCGGAATGCGTACGAGTGCTATATTGCCCGTTCACCACCTGAGTTGTAACCATTTGTTTATGATGGAGAATTCCCGCGTAAATGGTCTCATTGGTCTCTTCACTCAGCTTTTGCATAGCAGGAACAGAGAGCCAATTCATTTCATAGTTCGTATGCATCGTATTTTGCACGAGTGCCAGCACCAGCTGTGGTGAAACCGTATAGCGGTTAGACGGGTTTCTTACAATAAATCCGTTTTGTTCAAGCGTGCTCACAAGACGATACATCGTACTCTTATTAAAACCGAGCGCTTCCATCATTTCTGGAATAGTCATATTCGGACGGTTTAAAAGCAAAGAGAAGATATCTAATCCTTTTTTTAAAGTTCCAACCTCGGACATGCCCTTCTTCCTCCTTTTATCCGAACAACAATTTTATTATAAAACAAAGCTCTTTATCGTATCAAATAAGGAAACTCACCTAAGATTTTTCCCTATATGAGAGAATGTATGACATAATTGTTCTTCTTAATCTATTCCACTGTTTTTTCTATTTAAACATAAAAAAAGCCTTAACAATAGAATTTTTTTACAGTTTTTTAAATTAGTTTTGCTTTTCACTCGTTAACTTCTTCAAATCGCTTCAGCTGCTCCAGCTGATTTTCCTTTTTCATAATTTCTTTCTGACGCTCGCCTAGTAAATCGAAATGAGGATAGCCGGATCGATTATCAATATACTTAGCGGGAATACCATACTTTTCTCCCCACTTAATCAGCTTATTTAAGTCACTGCAACCTACTTTTGTTACGGTAGTTGCATTTGGAAAACGCTCATCAAGCCAGTAATGAGTTAAAAAGGCGATCTCTCCTCGCTTAACAGCTGCTTTCCATACGTTTAGTTCCGGGCGTTTGATTCCAAATGCCATTATTTCACCTTTTCTCTTTTATATAAGTAGTCACATGATTTGTTTACTATAAAGAAAAAATATCATTCATATAGAAATCTTTCATAATATCTTGTCTATTTATAACCATCTCTAAATAATAGCGTACTTTCTCAATCTGTTTCCTATCTAAGTATTATTGTGTGCTTATGATTTTATCATCATCTTCTTTTACTTTTCAAAAGATCAAACAAAAAAATAACGTTTAAATAATAAAGAAAAGCCTTATATGTAAAAGAAACTAAGGATTAATTTCAACATTTCTTTTGCGAATGATTTTTCCTTTGTATTGAATGTTGTTCGTTTTTATTATGGCAGTATGCATTTAGTTTGAACCTTTAGTATATTAAAAAACTTCCATAGTTACCATTCTCACAAAAAGACAGAATTTACTTTTTATTCCGAAAATAATATAATTCAAGTGATATGAAGCTTTTTGCTTCATCTATTTATTATCAAAGGGGGAATTCCGCTTGGCGATGAATGAAAATTCTTTAAAGAAGGTAAACAATGCTTCTTCCTCTCCTGATTACACAGAAATTGTACAGTCTGCTTCATTTCAAAAGCTTTTGAAACAAAAACGCAATTTTATTTTACCGCTCTCTCTGTTTTTTCTTGCTTTTTATTTTACCTTGCCTATCTTAACGGCTTACACAACCGTCTTAAACAAACCAGCTTTTGCTTCTATGACTTGGGCGTGGGTATTTGCTTTTGCACAGTTTGTGATGACCTGGACCCTATGCATTCTATACACAAAAAGAGCCTCGAAATTTGATGAACTTGTTGACACGATTAAAAAAGAAGCTGCAAATTGAATAGGGGGTTAAATGAATGAACGTACTAGCTTTTTCACTTTTTTTAGCCATTGTAGGTCTTACGCTAATCATTACGTATGCGGCATCCAAGCGGACAAAAACGACCAGTGACTTTTATACAGCAGATGGAAGTTTAACCGGCTGGCAAAACGGTATGGCGATTGCTGGAGATTATATGTCTGCTGCATCATTTTTAGGTATAGCTGGAATGGTAGCGCTTTCTGGATTTGACGGTTTTTTTTACAGCATCGGCTTTTTAGTTGCCTACCTCGTTGTGTTATACATTGTAGCTGAACCACTTCGCAACTTAGGAAAGTACACAATGGCAGATATGATAGCAGCTCGTTTTAACGAAAAGAAAGTGCGGGGAGTTGCTGCGTTAAACACGATCACTATTTCCATTTTTTATATGATTGCGCAGCTTGTTGGAGCAGGAGCATTAATTCATTTATTACTTGGTCTAGATTACGTGTACTCTGTCTTGATTGTCGGCGTCTTGATGACGGTTTACGTTGTATTTGGAGGAATGACAGCCACTAGCTGGGTGCAGATTGTCAAAGCCTTGCTTCTGATGATTGGTACGTTCATTATTTCCATTATCGTATTTTCAAAATTTGATTTTAGCTTAGCTAAAATGTTTTCTGAGATGAAAACCGCAACTCCTCTTGGTGACGGCTTTTTAAATCCAGGAAATAAATTCAAAAATCCGCTGGACATGATTTCGTTGAATTTAGCTCTTGTTCTTGGTACAGCAGGCCTGCCTCATATCCTTATTCGTTTCTTTACAGTAAAAGATGCCATCACCGCACGAAAGTCTGTTATTTATGCAACGTGGATCATTGGCGTTTTTTACATTATGACAATCTTTTTAGGATTCGGTGCTGCTGCATTTGTAGGATACGATGATATTATCAAAGCAAACGCAGCAGGAAACATGGCAGCTCCCCTGCTCGCTCAAGTTCTTGGCGGAGACTTTCTCTTTGCGTTTGTCTCAGCTGTAGCTTTTGCTACAATTTTAGCTGTTGTAGCTGGACTGGTGCTCTCAGCAGCTTCAGCATTCGCGCACGACTTCTATAGTCATATTCTCCGTAAAGGAGCTGCTACTGAAAAAGAACAGGTAGTAGCTGCACGATGGGCTTCTATTGGGGTATCCATTCTATCTATTATTCTTGCATTATTTGCTCAAAACATGAACGTGGCATTTTTAGTGGCACTTGCCTTTGCCGTAGCAGCGAGCGCTAACTTGCCAATTATTCTTCTCACTATTTTTTGGAAACGTTTCAATACAGCAGGAGCAGTCACTGGCATGCTGGTTGGACTATTCAGCTCGCTGTTTTTAGTTGCCATTAGTCCAAACGTGTGGGCACCTGAGCCGGGAGCTGCTATCTTTGTAGGTGAACCGCTCATCACGCTAACAAACCCTGGTATTATCTCTATTCCTCTAGGCTTCTTAGCTGCTTTTATAGGAACACTTCTTTCGTCTAAAAAAGCAGACGAAAAGAAATTTGATGAGATTTTAGTAAAAGCAAATACAGGTATGGGAATCGAAGAGCCTGTCAAACACTAATGCCAAAAAGCCTTGAAGCAGTTTGCTTCAAGGCTTTTTACTAGAATAAATCTTCTTGTAAACCAATAGCGGCAATTTGTTCATTTCTAAACTTTACAGCTAACATATGCTCTTCTTCCCACGTACATTCAAAAAACAAACCAAGTTCTCTTGTATCATGAGGTGCTTCAGGGACAAAGATTTGAATACACTCAACTAAAAAACCGATGTCTTTTCGCTTTTTTACATTCGGAACTAATAAGTCTACCACGTCTTTTTCAACTTGAGTTCTGTATTCATCTCGCACCTGTTGATAATAATCAAAAAGAGCTTTTTCCGTCCTCTTTAACAATAATTCACCTTGAAGCCAAAATGCTTGAAAGGCCTCTTCTTGGCGTTTTTGAAATGGCTTCTCTTTATCTCCATCAATTGTCAGCAACACGTGTTGTTTTTGTCCAAAGAAAGTGACCTGTTTTTCTCCAACCCAGGCCGAGTCATATAACAAAGATCCAAAAAGTGGATGATGTACTCGTAATGTTTGATTCATTGCATACCTGACCCTCTCAAAAAGTGGATTTCTGCTTGCATTGGCGTATAATAAATGGTGCTTGAAACAAACTTCTAAACTTATTCTATGTTACCATATTTTTTACAGAAAGGAGTGCCACAATGTGTGAATACAATTAAATCTTTGTACCCTTACTTAAAACCTTACAAATGGCTCGCGCTGTTTGCCCCGCTATTGATGGTAATTGAAGTGTTAGCTGACCTTCTTCAGCCTACTATTATGCAGCATATCATTGATTATGGCATTGCAAACAACAATCAAACATATGTTATCACCCGAAGTATCCTTATGCTCATGTTAGCAATCATTGGCTTAGCTGCCGGTATCGTCTGCGCCATCCTTAGCACAAAAGCGGCAGTGAATTTTTCTACCGATATTCGGAAATCACTTTTTGAAAAGATTGAAAACCTCTCAAACAGCAACAGAGACAAACTAGGGACTGGTCACTTAATTACCGTCATGACAAATGATGTAACGAGTGTTCAAAACGCATTGAATATGACGCTAAAAGTATTAGTTAGAGGTCCTTTACTCTTTGCAGGAAGTATTGTGATCGTGTTATTAACCGCTCGTTCTTTGTTTCCTATTATCGTCGTGGTCGTCCCTATTTTATTTTTATGCATTTGGTTTGTGATCACGAAAGCTGGAAAACTTTTTAAAAAAGTTCAGCAAAGCGTTGATCGTGTAAACACAAAAGTCCAAGAAAATTTATCAGGGATGCGTGTAGTAAAAGCGTATGTAAGAGAATCATATGAAATCAATCAGTTTAAAGAAGCAAACAGCTCCTTGACGCGCGCTAATATGAGTGCTGTTCAGCTTATTTCGCTTTTAATGCCCGTTATTTTATTTGTAGTAAATATCGGAATGGTAGCTACTCTATGGCTGGGAGGACTTCAAGTCGAAGCAGGAAAAATTGAAGCAGGTGTGATTTTAGCTTTTATTAATTACTTAACGATTATTTTAAACGGACTTATGTCAAGCAGCATGGTGCTGATGCAAATTACACGCGCATTCCCTTCAGCTGAACGAATCGATTCTGTTTTAAAAACAAAAATAGATATTCCTCCAGCAAACTCTGCTGCTCAAATCAACAGACTTAAAGGCGATTTATCGTTTCAAAACGTTACATACAGCTATAGTAAAAATGGCGAAAACGTATTAAAAGATATTTCATTTACTGCTAAACACGGGGAAACCATTGGCATTATCGGCTCTACTGGAAGCGGAAAGTCGACGCTTGCAAAACTTATTTCCCGCTTATATGATCCTGATGACGGCGAAATCTTCGTGGATGGAAAAAATCTTACGGACTATGACGTAAAAGTGCTTCGCTCATCCATTGGGTTTATTCCTCAAAAAGCTACGCTGTTTACCGGCACGATTGATATGAATATTCGAATGGGAAAAGATCATGCTTCTTCCTCAGAAATTGAAGATGCTGCAGATTTTGCATGCGCAACGGAGTTTATTGAAAAACTCCCAGAAAGATATGAGTATCCTTTAACGCGGGGAGCAACCAATTTATCAGGAGGGCAAAAGCAGCGTGTTTCAATCGCGCGTGCATTTGTTAGAAAGCCCGCTATCCTGGTCATCGATGATGCAACTTCGGCATTAGACGCTGTCTCAGAAGCGCAGGTACTAAAACATTTAAAAGAAGAGTTTGCTGATGCGACCGTTATCATTATTGCTTCTAAAATTTCGTCTCTTCTCCACGCTGATCATATTATCGTCATGGATGAAGGCAAAATTGCTGAACAAGGGACTCATGAAGAATTGCTTCGTTATCGCTCTCTTTATTACGACATTTATCTTGCACAAGGCGGAAAAGAGGTGTTGCCTAGTGAATAATCAAGGTAAAAATCAAATGAGCTCTATTCGCGGCCCTAGAGGAATGATGAAAGGCCCTGTAGTTAAGCCAAAGCATGCGAAAAAAACACTGCACAGAATCTGGTCATATATGGGGAAACGAAAATCTCCGCTTGCGGCTGCGATAATCTTAGTTATTGTGACTTCCCTGCTTAATTTATTAGGTCCTTATTTAATTGGGGTTATTATTGATGAGCATATTATCCCCAAAGATATCAGCGGAACGATACGAATGTCACTTATTCTTGCAGGAATTTATATTACGACATCTTTGTTAACATGGCTGCAAACCTATTTAATGGTGAACGTTTCGTTTACGACTATTGGAATGCTTCGACAAGATTTATTTGCAAAGCTTCAGACTCTCTCTCTTCGCTTTTTTGACAAGCGAGCTCACGGAGAGTTAATGAGCAGAGTCACAAATGATATTGATAATCTAAACAACGCTCTGAGTCAAAGCGTTATTCAGGCTCTGTCCTCTATTTTGTCTTTAGTCGGCATTACTATTGCGATGTTCTCGCTCAACTGGATTCTTGCCATTATCACGCTGATTGTCATTCCATTAATGGTTATAATCGTTCGACAAATATTAAAACGAAGCAGTGAAAATTTTGTCAAACGCCAAAAAGACTTAGGTGAGCTAAACGGCTTTGTAGAAGAAGCAATCTCTGGAGGAGAAGTTGTTACGCTTTTTAGTAAGGAAAAAGACTTTTTAACTGTTTTTAATGAACGAAATGAACAGCTGAGAAGTTCAGCAACAAAAGCGGAAACATTTTCAGGCTTTTTAGGTCCTGTCACAAACTTTATTAACAACTTAGGCTTAGCACTAGTGATTGGAGCGGGAGCATTTATGGCTGTTCAAGGTAGCGTTACAGTTGGGATGATCGCTTCATTTGTTAACTACTCACGTCAGTTCTCTCGCCCAATTAGTCAAATGGCAAACTTAGTAAACACCATTCTTTCGGCTATTGCCGGCGCAGAGCGCGTGTTTGCGATTATGGATGAGCAGCCGGACGTCACAAACAAGCCAAACGCTCTTTCTGTTACAAAATTTGCAGGAGACGTTGCTTTTGAGAACGTATCATTTGGCTATACTGACGAAAAAATGATTTTAAAAAATGTTACACTTACAGCAAAAAAAGGTGAAATGGTTGCTTTGGTCGGTCCGACAGGTTCTGGTAAAACAACAATCATTAACTTGCTCACACGATTTTATGACATCGCAAACGGAGAAATTAAAATTGACGGCCGCTCCATCAGTGACTATAACATCCATGATTTACGAAACCGAATCGGCATTGTTCTTCAAGATACCTATTTATTTTCCGGTACGATTGCGGATAACATTCGATTTGGCAGGCTAGATGCCAGCGATGAAGAAGTTAAAAGCGCAGCAAAGATGGCCAATGCTCATTCTTTTATCAAGCACCTGCCGCAGCAATACGATACCGTGATTTCAGCTGGTGGAGGAAATTTAAGTGAAGGTCAAAAGCAGCTTTTATCGATTGCTCGAGCCATGCTCTCTGACTGTGATATTTTAATTTTAGACGAAGCTACTTCCAATATTGATACAAAAACAGAAATTGATATTCAAAAAGGAATGAGTAATCTATTAAAAGGAAAAACAAGCTTTGTGATTGCCCACCGCCTTAAAACGATTGAAAATGCAGATCAAATTCTTGTCTTAAAAGACGGACAAATTATTGAAGAAGGAAATCATCGCGAGCTGCTAGAGAAACAAGGTTTTTACCACAAGCTCTATACGCAGCAGTTTACGATTTAAAAGAGGCTGGAACACAACTAAATACATGAAACCTATATTCATCATAATAACAAAAAAAAACGAACTATTAATCAATAGTTCGTTTTTTACTTCAACTAAAATACTTTTGTCTCAATCTCTTTTTCGTTCTATCATTTATCTATTACAGCTACAATTTTCCCTTTTACTCGACGAGCCGCCAGTTCATCTAATGCTGCTGACACTTCGTCTAGTGAAATGACTTTTTCCACGAGTGCATTTAGCTTATTTTCTTGTAAAAGCAAAAGCATTCTATTTCCCATGTCAGCAAGTTTTCGCTGTTCTTTTACGTTATTAGACTGATGTACACTTCCTAATGCAACTTGATGAAACGATAGTGGGTGCGCAAACGAAATCGCATCGTTTACATTAGGCGGTCCTGCGATGAATGCAATTTGACCATTAAAAGCAAGAGCCTTCACCGACTCGTCTGCATTGTCACGCCCAACGGTATCCAAGACTAAATCTACACCGATTCCATCGGTAAGCTCCAGCACTTTTTTCACAAAGTCTTCTTTACGGTAGTCGATTACATAATCAGCACCTAAACTTTTCACAAACTTATGATTGGCAGAAGATGCGGTTGTGAGCACTGTAAGGCCTGCATTTTTGGCAAGCTGAATGCCAAACCCTCCAACCCCTCCAGCACCTGCGTGAATTAAAATCGTTTGTCCTTTTGAAGCGTTCATTTTGTGAAACAATGCTTGATATGCTGTATACCCCGCACATGGAATAGCCGCAGCGTCTTCAAATGAAACTCCTTGCGGAATAAGAGAAACTGTGTGAGCTGTTGTCACTCCGTATTGTGCAAACCCGCCTTTTTTTGATAAATCGCTATGATATACAACGCGGTCTCCGACTTTGACAGTTGTGACTTCTTCTCCCACTTCTTCGACAACGCCAGCTGAATCAAGTCCTAATACGTGAGGATATGTCCAACTAGGATTACCGCCGTTTCCTGTTTTATAATCTACAGGGTTCAGGGCAGTAGCTTTAATTTTAACTAAAATTTCACCTTTAGCTGGATGCGGCTTTTGGATATCTCCGACTTTCATCTCACTTACTTTCCCTTTGCCTTCTAGCAGTAAAGCTTTCATCAAGATCTCCCCTTTTACATTTCTTCCTTCAATTAAAAGTTCTTTTTCAGTATAATAAATACATGTTGTTTACAAAAGACGGCACTTTCATGTAACCAGGTACCTTCCCGGTAACCTAGGTCTATGGATATTAAATTATTATATCCATATTTCATATCTGTTTATGAATGGAGGATTAACGGTGAAAGCACCCCACTATAATGTACCTGTTGAAGCAACGCTTGAAGTAATCGGCGGGAAATGGAAAGTCGTTATTTTATGCCTATTAAAAGAAGGCGAAAAACGTTTTAGTGAACTTCAGCGAGCTATGCCTGCTATTACCAAAAAAATGCTGTCTCAACAGCTAAAAGAATTAGAAAAAGACGGTGTGGTTAATAGAAAAGTATACAATGAAGTTCCTCCTAAAGTAGAGTACTCACTCAGTGAAGAAGGCGAAACCTTACGAGAAATTTTAAATATGATGTGCGCATGGGGAGATAGAAGAATGGGAAACACCCCAAATTGCAGCTAAGTTCTCCTAGCGGCTCTGTTAAAACAAACGAATAGCTGTTGTCAGGAACTATTCGTTTTTGTTTTATCTATTCTCCTACTCTTTCTTGCGATTCGCCCCTGTGTAAGAACATCTGACAACACTATAGAATTCTTTCGCATTTTCAGCTATGATGATGTCGAACGATGCAGCCAGAATTGTCGAAATAAAACTCAAGAATGATAGGTGATTCAATGATGCAATTAGGTTTAGATTTATCCCAAAAACAACTATTAAAATTGGCCATGACACCTGAATTACGTCAGTCTATCAACATTTTAAATTATTCTACGGCCGATTTAGTTCATTATCTTCATCAGCAAGTCAATGAAAATCCTGTAATTAAACTGTCTGCTGGCGACTCTCAGCAAAAAGATTCATTTGATACTCGAGAACAGCGTTCATATTCAAAAGGTTATACCGATGACGAGTATAATCCGTTTAATTATATATCTGATCAAACTGTGACATTAGAGAGTCATTTATTAGAGCAGCTGTCTATGCTAAATCATTTACACTCACACCAAAAACACATCGTTCAATTTCTAATTGGAAACTTAAATAAAAACGGCTTTTTAGCAATTGAGCCAAAATTGGCAGCCGAACTGCTGAATGTTTCAATTAACGAAGTCAACGATATGATTCACGTTTTACAAAGCTTTGATCCAATTGGAGTAGGCGCTC
This sequence comes from Priestia megaterium, assembly GCF_023824195.1. Lineage (NCBI taxonomy): Bacteria > Bacillati > Bacillota > Bacilli > Caryophanales > Bacillaceae > Priestia > Priestia megaterium. The sequence continues at coordinate 894,198 of NZ_CP085442.1, read as the reverse complement.
AAAATTTTGTTGATTCACTGCTTATTCAAATTAAGGCCAAAAAGTCGAAGCCTCCCTTTTTATACGATGTGGTAAAACATGATATTGAAGATATTGCTAACAAAAAATATCGGAACATTTCAAAAAAATATTCTATTTCGATGCGTGAAGTACAAGAAATTGTAGACTGTCTCCGGACATTAAATCCTCGTCCGGCAGGAGATTTCCACGTCCCGCTTACGAAGTATATTTCACCTGATGTAACGGTCCAAAAAATTGATGGCCGCTATCATGTCATTCTTCATAGCGAGCTGCTTCCGCCCATCGAGATTAACAGCACCTATCAAAAGCTGGTTCATCGTTCCGCATGCGTAACGACGGATCGATACGTGCAGGAAAAAATGCATGAAGCTACTTGGCTAATCAATAGTATTGAGCAGCGTAATGCGACGATTTACAACGTGTCCAAAGCCATTGTGGAACATCAGCAAGATTTTTTCGAAATGGGTATTTCGGGGCTAAAGCCGCTTACCTTAAAAGATATTGCTCAAAAAGTAGACTGTCACGAATCAACGGTAAGCCGTGCGACTAACGGAAAGTATATTCAAACGCCACGCGGGCTGTTTGAGTTAAAATACTTTTTCACCAATTCTTTAGAGCGAACTGATGGCGAACAAAGCAATTCTACTGCCTTTATAAAAGAAAAAATTAAAACATTAATTGCCGAAGAAAATAAATTAAAACCTCTTTCAGATCAAAAGCTCATGTCTCTTCTTTCCAGCGAAGGAATTCAAATTTCAAGAAGAACAGTAGCTAAATACCGTGAAGAAGCAGGAATTGAAAGTTCTTCTAAGCGGCGACGATTTTAATATTGCTTATTCTAAATTACAGCTTTACCACTACTAAAAAGAACCCGTTGATTTTACTCAACGGGTTCTTTTTATCGGTTTCCAATAAATAAAAGCCATATGATATTGATACGTATACTCATATGTGCCATTTATTTTCTTTACATGCTGTAAAATAATCTTCTCAGTTTCTAACTTGTCAATATCTTTAGAAAGCACCTTTGTCGAGTTCTTCTTGATGAGATCTTCGTATGTCTCATAGGTTACCGTTTTGGTTATAGGAACCAGCTTACAATCTGCATAAATGCCCAGTTCATATAAAATATTTAGTAAGTCAATATATTCCTTACGGCGCCATTTAATCTCGTACCCAAGTTTTCTATGTAACTCTACGTAATGAGGCTTTTCTGGACCCGCTGACATGCCAATAACCGCCAAACGATTAGCCGAATCATTCATATTTAAGAGACCATCGACAATATTATGCATACGGTAAAAACAATTTATTCCTACTACGGCATCATAGTTATCTGTTAGACGCTTATACTCCCATTTACCTTCTATGAACTTTAGATTAGAGCGGGCATCCGATTGCGTTTGTAAGTAGCGAATAATGCTTGGCGAACAATCCATACACGTAAGTTCTTTTACATAATCAGCAATCGAAAACGTATAATTCCCCCAGCCAGGGCCAATTTCCATAACAGAGTCATTTGGATTCAAAAAAGCAAGAAGTTCTTGTTGAAGCTGTTTGACTACAGAGTCATTTTCTGAATTAAAAGACATTTTTTCTATATACCGCTGCCAAAATTCATCTTCAGCTCGGTCATTTATCATCCGTTCCGATATTGAACCGTCCCATTCTTTCAGCCCTTCCTGCCACTTTTTCACACGATCACTTTCATATACCGAAAATTTTATAAGCTGCATGCATTCACGTTCCCCTCTTTTATACGTAAACCTATACTATCATAAAGAAAAAGAGAATTCCTTTTTAAACTGGAACTCTCTTTTTCTATTAATTAAATTATGCTGCTGCCTCTTCCTCTGTGTGATGCTTCTCTTTTCTGGCATTGATATAAAACATTATCAATGAAAGAGTGATGAAGATTGCTGCAAAGATTCCAAGTACGCCAGCCTGATGCCATACATAGCCGAAATCATCACCAATTGAAATGATTTCACGGAAACCGCGAATTGCATAGGTCATAGGCAAGTATGGATTGATTGCCTGGAAGAATTCCGGCACAAGTGCTTTAGGGAATGTACCTGCACTGCCGCCAATTTGAAGCAGCAGAATAATAAAGGCTAAATACTGCCCTACTTTTCCTAACCCTGTTGTTAAGAACAAGATAAGTGTAAAGAACGTCACACCTGTAATCATGGTAAAGATATAGAAGTGCCAAATGCTTGTTACGTTTAAATGCAAGCCCCATAGAAGAGCTGTAACAGCAATCGCTGCCTGCAGCATACCTACAATAGTAATGACACTAAACTTACTTAAGAACCACGAAATGCCTGATGTCGGTCGAATTGATGGCTCTTTCATTGGATATACTGCCGAAAACATTAACGTTCCCGCAAACAAGCCAATACACAAGATGTATGGAGCTAATCCGACACCGTACTTATCTACGTTGTTTTGTTTATCTGATTTTAAATCCGTTGGATTTGAAAACATGCTATATGTTTTATCATCCGCTTTAACATCTTTTGCATCTTTTGCACCATCTGCTAAAGATGAATGAAGCTCGCTTGTTCCATCTGATAATTTAGATGAACCATCATATAGTTTGGACGAACCATTTGTTAACTCTTTAGAACCATTTGCTAATTTGGTTGCCCCGTTTTCTAGCTGTGTTAAACCATTTGCTAGCGCTGCGCTTCCTTGTTCAGACTTCTTAAGTCCATCCACAATTTGCTGCTGCCCGTCAGCAAGCTTTCCAGCTCCTGTATGAGCGTCAGCTATACCGCTGTTTAGCTCTGCAAATTTGCTGTTGAACTGCTTTTCTCCGTCCGCTAATTTAACAGCACCGTTATATACTTTCGTTTGTCCATCGTACAGCTGACTTTGTCCATCAGCAATTTTATTAATAGCGCTTTGAATATCTTCTCCGCCTTTAGAAAGCTTTTGCAGCGCCGCAGATAACTCTTGCACTTTATCTACTTTTGCTTTTAGCTGCTCTGCTTTTTGCTGCTGTTCATCCATAAACTGCTGAGACGTGAGTTTTTTAATTCCTGCAATCAGCGTTTGTTTTTGCTCATCAGGAATGGACTCATTGCTGTTAATACTGTCAATGAGAGCTTGCTGCTGCTGTTCAAACTCTGCTTTTTTTGAATCGACCTGCTGTTTAATCTGCGTAATTTCCTGTTCCGCTTGATTAATTTGCTGCGTAACGCTGCTCACTTCAGCGTCCACTTGGTTTAAGCCGCTCGTGAACTGCGGAAGCTTTCCTTGAAGTGTCTGCGTTCCATCATTAAGTTGTTTGGTTGCACTTTGTAACTTTGACAATCCATCTCGAACACCAACAGCTCCAGTTTCTAATTGACTAGAAGCGCTATATAATTGACTGCTTCCACTTTCTAACTTCCCTAAACCGCTGTTTAGGCTGCCTAAGTTTTCATTAATTGTGTCCGCACCGTTTAGTAGCTTAGCGGCACCTGCATTTAAATCTGTTGCTCCTTTTCGTGCATCCGTTAACCCACTTGCTAATTTAGCTGTACCGTCTTCGAATGTAACCGTGCTGTCTGCTAATTTCTTCATGTTATCTCGCAGCGTTTTCGAGCCGTTTTCGAGTTCTCCTGCACCGTCACTTGCTTTTTGAAGACCGTCCGCTACTTGTTTAAAGCTGTCAAATACCGTTTCAGCATACTGCTTTGTGACTGCTTCTTTAATCTGATCATTGATTTTAGCCACTGCATTTGAGCTAATTTGAGCGCCTGAATAGTTCTTTCCGGCATTTGTATGATAGATAAATTTCATTTTTTTAGGATCTTTATCCATTAATGTTGTTGCATTTTTGGAGAAATTCTTTGGAATTTCTAAAACTAAATAGTAATCCTCATTTTTTAAGCCTTCTAACGCTTTTTCTTTGTTCGTAAATTTCCAGTCAAATTTATCGTTTTTCTTTAAATCATCAACAAAATCACGACCAACATTCAATTTCTTTCCATCTAACGTAGCACCTTTATCTTCATTTACCACTGCAACTGGAATTTGATCTGTTTTTCCATATGGATCCCAGTAAGCAGATAAAAAGATGACATTATAAAGTAATGGAACAAATAACAATCCGCAAATCACAACAATAGTCATTGGTTTGGAAAAGATTTTTTTCCATTCTCCTTTAATCATATTCATGTTTTTTAGCCTCCAATAATCCTTACTTCTGCCTGACTGTTTGACCGAAAAACATTTTCGGTCATTAAGTTCTGATTAATGTTACCATATTCACAAGAATAAGGTCAATCGTTATTCTGTAATTAAAAGCTGATTTTAGCAGAAAGTTTAAAATCAGCTTTTTTAAGATAACGTTCATGCTATAGGCTTAAATCATTAACTTCATCCGCATCGTTTTTAACAAATGCCCTTCAAATTCATCATCAAATTCATCCACGAGCTGGAAACCTTTTGATTGATAAAAAGCACGGCCTATTCCGTTTTCCCTTTCTACGTTAATGTAAACGATTTTTAATTCCTTCGAGCGCTTCATTCCTTTTTCTAACAATTGCGAACCGATTCCTTTCCCTTGATAAGCAGGCAGTATATAGATAGATCCTAGTTCTATTTCCCCTCTGTTTTGTAGTCGAAAAAAGTTAGCGTATCCTACGATTTTCTCATCAATAGTTGCTACATAAATGAACGAATTGCGCAAGCGCCACAGCAGCCTTTTATTGGAGTATGCTTCTGAAAGAAACCGATTCTGAACGCTTCTAGGAATAATTCCTTCATATGTATCATACCAGCTCATCTTTGCGACGTATTGAACAGACGTAATATCTTCTTTTCTCATTTTACGAATGATTACCTCCACTCACACCCCTCCTGACAATTTGCTGCTAAAATCGTACATAATTTCACCTGAAAAATATAGTTATAAATATATATTTTTAATTGTAACGCTCTAGAAGCATTGATTGATTTTAGAACCTTATGTATAATCGAGATAGATACAAATTGAAAATGATTATCATTAACAGGAGTGCTGAATGATGAATTTAACTACCGTGAGTATTGGCGACAAAGTAAAAGTTAAAAACATTGAATTTTTAGATAGATCATTAGAACGCCGCCTGCTTTCTTTTGGAGTAAAAAAAGGCTGCGAACTATGCATGAAGCAAAAAACCATCCTAGGAGGACCTTGTATTATTGAATGTCAAGGTCAAATGATTAGCATCCGAAAACGCGATGCGGCTAAAATTGAGGTTGAGACAGCATGAGTACAATTGCACTTTTAGGAAATCCAAACACAGGAAAAACTTCTTTATTCAATATATTAACAGATTCCTATGAATACGTAGGAAACTGGAGCGGTGTAACCGTTGAAAAGAAAGTTGGGTCTATTAAAAAGCAAAACAGCCAGCTGGTTGATTTGCCGGGTGTGTATGATTTTACTCCTCTTTCTTCAGATGAAGCAGTGGTAACTAACTTTTTGTTAACCGGAGAATTTAACAGTATGCTGAATATTGTAGACGCTTCTCAGTTTGAAAGAAGCATGCATCTCACTATTCAAGCATTGGAATATGGAAAGCCATTAGTTATCGGCTTAAATATGATTGATGTAGCAGAAAAACGCGGATTGACTTTTAATTTGGAGAAGCTTAGCAAATCATTACATATTCCGGTTTCTGCAATTATTGCCCGCAATGGAAAAGGAATTAATGAGCTTCTCTCCACTTTAAAGCAAGATTTAAAAGCCCCGTTATTTCAATTAAATTACGGGGAAACCGCTGAACAAGCAATTCATATGATTCAAACAAAAGCGGATGTCAGCAGATGGATTGCCATTCAATTTTTAGCGGAAAATAGCGTAATCGAATCAACATTAAAAGAAAAAACGAGTTACTCAGAGCTGCTTGAGCTTCGAAAAGCGGCTGCACAAAAATTAAACAAGCCGCTTAGCGAGCATTTCTTCGACGTGCGTACAGCATTTATTGAGCGCATTTCCAGCGAGTGTATCGTAAAGGGCAGCGAAACACCTCTAACCTTCACAGATCGAATCGATCGAATTGTGACGCATAAGTGGCTCGGTCTCCCTATTTTTCTTAGCTTAATGTATTTGATTTTTAATATTACGTTTACTTGGATTGGCGTTCCTCTTTCTGATAAACTGGACGGTTTTTTTGGCGGAACGCTCAGTAAAGGCGCTGATTCTCTTCTAAATGCAGCTGGTGCTGCTCCATTTATTCATGATTTAATTGTGGACGGCATCATCGCAGGCGTAGGCGGCGTACTAGTATTTGTACCACAAATTTTTGTCCTGTTCTTTTTCATTTCACTGCTTGAAGATTCAGGATACATGGCTCGAATTGCTGTAGTAATGGATCGTATCATGGAATTTTTCGGTTTGAACGGAAAAGCATTTATTCCGATGATTATTAGCTTTGGATGTAACGTACCGGGGATCATGGCCGCGCGTACAATTGAACAGCGAAAAGAGCGCCTTATGACCATTTTAGTAAATCCATTTATGAGCTGCTCAGCACGCCTTCCTGTATACGCTTTGTTTGTAGGTGCGTTTTTTGTGCAAAACGGAGCAACTGTGGTGTTTTCTATGTACTTGCTTGGCATTATTTTAGCACTTGTTGTAACGAAAATTTTATCAGTAACGCTTCTTAAAGACGAACAATCAACTTTTATTGTTGAACTTCCTCCTTACCGCGTACCTCAAGCCAAGACTCTTTGGAGAAGCACGTGGGAAAAAGGCCGAAATTTCGTCCGAAAAGCAGGCACGGTTATTTTAGCTGGTTCTGTATTTATCTGGCTATCATCTTACGCTGGCCCTGGCGGTTTTGGAGTAGATATGGAAAATAGCTTTATGGCTATTATTGGAGGTGCTATCGCTCCTCTATTTATCCCTTTAGGTTTTGCGACATGGCAAGCTGTAGCATCACTGATTACAGGCTTCCTAGCGAAAGAAGTGGTTGTTTCGACTATGAGCATCATTTATAAAGTACAAGAAGGACAGCTTGGCGACACAATGAAGACATTCTTTACACCGCTAACAGCCTATACGTTTATGGTGTTTGTTCTTCTTTATGTTCCGTGTCTAGCAACCGTCGCTGTTATTCGACGAGAAACCGGCTCATTGAAATGGACAGCATTTGCTGTAGCCTACCCTTTGGTTGTCGCTTATCTCGTAGCTTTGCTTGTACACACTATTGGAAAAGTACTTGGTTTTTCTTAAAAGGAGTGAATAATATTGATTATTAACATTTTAATTGGGGTTTTGATATTTGGATATGCCCTTTATCATATGACAAAATTCTTCCGCAAGAGTACTCAGGGAAAATGTGCAAGCTGCGCACAGCAATCTTCTTGTGCAACGGATGATTGCGGTATTGACTGGGATAAAACGATTCAAGAAGCTCAAAATCAATCATCTTAATACATTAAAAAAGCATCCTGATAGATGGGATGCTTTTTTAATGTTACGCAACTAGTTTTAAAATGAGATGAGAAAGGACTTCCTTTTCCTCTTCACTGCTGACTTTCCATAATTCATGAAGGACTTTTTCTTCTCGGTTTCGAGGCTCCTCATTTTTGGCTAAATAGCTAGCCACTTTTTTTGTAGCAACTGCTAATTGTTCCTCATTTAACCCGAGCTTTTTACCGACATGGACTTTTTGACTTAAATAATCAGTAAACGTATCAAAATTCTGCAAAATTGCTTCTTTTTTCTCCGTCCCTAAATTATCTACCGTTTCTTCAATTTTATTCATGTCTTTTGTAGTTCCTTCATTCATTTGACTCACAGTTAATATCTCCTTTTTAGTGAATAGATTGGTATGTTCTTTCACGCTCAGCTTCTGGTTTTTCGTCTGGCGTCATCTTTTCCTTACTTATTTCAGAAGTTGCATCTTTCACTTTTTCACCAATTTGCTGTAAATCACTTTTAGCATCTTCTACCGTCGATTTTGCATCATGCGTAACGCTTTTCACATCTTCTGCTTGCTTAAAGAAATCTTCATTTACACGCTCGTACAAATGTTTGGCATCATTAATTGCATCTTTTAAAAGATTCGATGCGTTTTTCATTTGTTGCACCATTTTTTCTTTTGTTTCTTGAGGGTTCTCTTTTACTTGATTAATCATGTTTGCAGAAGAGTCCTTTAATGTAACGGCTCTTCTTTTAACAGATGAGCGAGTTTTATTATCAAGTAATGTTATACATCCACCCACAACTGCCCCGACAACAACACCTTTTACTAGCTTGCTGCTGCAGCTTTTTCCAGTGCTAACAGCAGTAGTGCTATTAGCTGTCTGTGGATTGTTATTGATTCCTACATCGTTATTAATGCCTGCGCTGTTGCTTAAAGCAGGGTTTTGTAATTCAGATCGGCTTCTTTCCATTTTTACTGCCTCCTTTAGCATTGTTATTGAGTGATTTCCCATCTTTTTTTATATTTAAACAATTGAATTCCTTAAAAATAAAAAACATGACTAAAGGCCACCTTTTATACCTTACTAGTCAAGAATAACTATATAGTAAGAAAAGCTGAACTTTTTTAATGGAAAGATACAAGCCGGATTTTTGTAAAAGGATTGTCAGCACCGGTATAATAAGAAGTACTTTAAAAGAAATTTTATACTATTGGTCATAGGGGTGAAGCAATTGAGCCAGCTTAATAAGGAATTTAACTGTGAAAAAGAATTAACGCTTGCTATTATCGGTGGAAAGTGGAAGATGCTGATACTATGGCACTTAGGACGCGAAGGAACAAAACGGTTCGGGGAACTAAAATCGCTTATTCCTGATATTACGCCGCGCATGCTGGTTAACCAGCTACGGGAACTGGAAGAAGATCTAATTGTTAACCGTAAAGTTTATCCTGTCGTACCACCTAAAGTCGAATACTCACTTACAAAAGAAGGAGAAAGTTTAATGCCCATTTTGACGGCCATGTATGATTGGGGTAAAAATTACCGTGATACAGTGCTGATCAATCAAGAACAAACGGCGGAAACGTTAATTAAATGATGGAAACTACTCCTTCTATTCCATAGTTTTTATTTTTTTATGCGGATGATGTTACTCAATATCATCCGCATTTTTAATGAAAATTAAGCGGTTACAAGACTGATATGTCCATTAGTATACTTCTGTATACTATCATTCCCCACACTATTTGTGGGAAAAGTGCGTACTTTTAAGAAGCTCAAACTGCGGGTACAATAACTACACCAGCTGCTTTTTATGTAAAAAAGCACAAAAGGTATTTATAGATTTCTGTAAGGAGTGGAGTAGAATGGAATTACAATTAGCATTAGATCTTGTTAATATCGCTCAAGCAAAAGAGGTAGTAAAAGAAGTTGAAGAACATATTGATATCGTGGAAATCGGTACGCCTGTTGTAATCAATGAAGGGCTTCGCGCCGTTAAAGAAATTAAAGAAGCATTTCCTAACTTAAAAGTATTAGCTGACCTAAAAATTATGGATGCAGCTGGCTATGAAGTACAGCAAGCTTCTCAAGCTGGAGCAGACATCATTACTATCTTAGGTGTTGCTGAAGATATGTCAATCAAAGGTGCAGTTGAAGAAGCTAAAAAACAAGGTAAAAAAATTCTAGTCGATATGATTGGTGTAAAAGATATTAAAGGACGCGCAAAAGAGCTAGACGAATTTGGCGTTGACTATATCTGTGTACACACAGGATACGATCTTCAAGCAGTTGGCCAAAACTCTTTTGAAGATTTAGTAACAATCAAAAGCGTTGTAAAAAATGCAAAAACAGCCGTTGCTGGCGGCATTAAATTAGAATCTTTACCTGAAGTAGTAAAAGCACAGCCTGATCTTGTTATCGTTGGCGGAGGAATCACGAGCCAAGACGATAAAAAATCAGTTGCTTCTCAAATGAAAGAGCTTATTACAAATTAAGGAGCTTTCTATGCAGACGAACGAACATTTAAAAACGGTTATGAATGAACTTTTACAAACAACGGCTCTAATCGCTGACGATGAAGCTGAACAGCTTGTAAATGGCATCATCTCATCTAAAAAAGTGTTTGTCACAGGAGCAGGCCGTTCAGGTCTTATGGGCAAGTCGTTTGCTATGCGTATGATGCATATGGGCATTGATGCTTATGTCATTGGAGAAACCGTAACTTCCACTTTCACGCAGGATGATTTATTAATCATCGGATCAGGTTCTGGCGAGACGAAGAGCTTGATTCCCATCGCTCAAAAAGCAAAAGAACTTGGGGGAAAAGTTGGAGTAGTCACAATTTCTCCCGACTCCATGCTTGGCAAGCTGGCTGACTTTATTGTGAAGCTGCCCGGTGCTCCGAAGGATCAAGAACAAAGCAGTTATCAAACAGTGCAGCCTATGGCGTCACTGTTTGAACAAACGCTTCTTCTCTTTTACGATGCGCTGATTCTTCGCTTCATGGAGAAAAAAGAACTTGATACCCATACAATGTACGGAAAGCATGCAAATTTAGAATAAAAAAGAGGCTAAAAAAAGTATTTTAGCCCAAGTGAAAAACGAACCATTAATCAAAATGTTTGATTCGTGGTTCGTTTTTTTTGTTATGTTGAATATAGTTTCATCTGTTTCGTTTCTTCTAGCAGTTGATTGGAGGGCAAGGTGAAGACTCCTGCGGGAAAAGCGGAACAGATGAGACCCCGCAGAGGAGGCTCAGCGGCCGCCCGCGGAAAGCGAAGCCTTGCACGGAAATCAACTGCGGTGTAATAAGCGGTTCAGCTCATGTATCCCATTTGTTCGTCTTTAGGTTGAATTCATTTGGTTATGTCTCAACCCTCTTCTTGTTTTGGCACTTTCTATATAACTAAATATTGACTTATGTCATAACTAAATGTACTTTATCGTTACCTTTTTTCAAAAACTCTATTCGAATTTTGTTGCATTTCCATAAAAGGGCTGCTCTGCAACTTTAATCGATTCTGTTGGGCATCCTTCGTACGCTTCCATCATCTCATCTTGCTGATGTTCAGGAACTTCTTTTGTTCCTTCGTTGTTATCTAACACGGCATAAGCAAGACCTTCTGAATCATAATCATAAAGATCTGGTGCGCTCCCTCCACATGCTCCGCAAGCAATACATGTTTCCTTATTTACTATCGTAAAAGCCATAAAAAAACCTCCTTTACCTTTTCACTTTCTCGTTCAGAAAGTTACGTTCAGTATAAGAAGGTTTTTTAAAATTTGTTTTAAATTATTTACTTGGATTCTCCGATATTCTCAAACATTTCATCTACATTTGGCTTTTTCTTAATTAATCCCGACTCTTTTAACCAGTCCACATTTGACTGCCATGATTCTTTCGTTTGACTGCCAAATCCGTGTTCAGACTTCATTTTCGGAAGTAAAATATTCAAACTTTTTGTTTCCACGTCTTTTTCAAGCGGGAAGTTTGATTTATCTTGGTTATCTAACAAAATTTGAAGTGATTCCTTTGGATGCTTCTCTGTGTACTCATACCCTTTTGTCGCAGCACGCCAAAACGCTTTAATCGTATCAGAATCTTTTGCCCACGTTTGATCCCCAGTAACTGCCACTAGCTCATAATAAGATGGTACACCGTAATCTGAAGGATCAATGTCGACCGTTTTATATCCTTTTTTATGAAGCAATGGTACTTCGTGGTTAATATACGCACCTATTACGGCATCTACTTTTTTACTAATCAGCGATGAATTCAACTCAAATCCTACGTCTACTAGTTTTACTTTATTAGGATCTCCTCCATCGCTTTTTACCATTTTCTTTAGAACAGACTCGCTTAATGGTGTTCCACTGTAGCCTACTACTTTTCCTTCTAAATCTTTAGGACGCGTAATACCGCTATCCTTCAGCGCCACAACTCGGTTTAACGGAGACCTTACAATCGCTCCTACCGACTTTACCGGCACATCTTCATTTGCTCGTGCCATTGCTACATCAGGCTGATAGTAAAGGCCGAGCGTAACTTTCCCCGCAGCTGCTAAATTAAGCGAGTCTGTTGGATTAGCAGGAAACTGTACCTTTACATTCAGCCCTTCTTTTTTAAAATATCCTTTTTCTTGTGCAGCGTAAATGAAGCTGTGCACTGCATTTGGGTACCAATCAAGCATAATTGTAACGTCTTTTAATTTTTTACTGTCACCAGCTTTATTTTCCTTGTCCTGACCGCAAGCAGCGAGCATCAAAACAAGCACCAGGCTTAAGCCAATTACAAACCATTTTTTCATTCTGTTTTCCTCCACTTTAATGAACGTTTTTCGAAACCTACTACAATAATAAAGAATAAAATACCAAGCGCGGATAAAATCACAATTGGTGCAAATACACCAGCTGCATCAAACTGTGTCATCATGCGACGACTGAAATATCCTAAGCCTGCTTGTGCACCTAACCATTCGCCGATGGCAGCACCTATTATACTAAAGGTAACCGCTACTTTGAGCCCTGAATAAAAATGAGGCAGTGCAGAAGGAATGTTCAACTTAAAGAAAATATCTTTTTTTGTTGCTCCCATCGTTAGCATGAGTTCTTTTAACTCTTTGTTTGTGGAACGAAGCCCGTCGAATGTGCTAACCGTAATAGGAAAAAAAGTAATTAATACGGTCACAATCACTTTGCTCCAAATAGAGTAGCCAAACCACAGAACAAATACAGGAGCTATGGCAATGGTCGGAATCATTTGCGACGCAATAATAAGCGGATAGAAAGCACGCTCAATAAGCGGACTCCAATTCATCCATACAGCCAGCATAACTCCTAGCACAACGGATATAACCAGCCCAATTACAACAATAGATAACGTAGCTGGTAAATGCTTAAACAATAAATCCATTCGCAGCTCCCAAAGCTTCGTTAAAATACCAGTGGGCGTTGGTAAAATAAACGGATAGTTTACAATGCGTGCTCCAATTTCCCAAGCAGCCAGCAAAATGACTACTAAAATCACTGAAGCTCCGTACTTTTTCATGTGTTCACCTTCGATCTGAGCTGTTCAATTAAATAATCTTTCACGTCAAGCACACGCTGTTGATTCAAATCTTTTTGCGTTCGAGGCCTGCTAAGCGGCACTTGAATCTCTTCAAGATGACTTACCGGCTTGTCTGAAAAGATAAAAATACGATCTGACAAAAAAAGCGCTTCGTTTACGTCATGAGTGATAAATAAGATGCTATGTTTACGCTTTTGCCATTGTTCAAGCAGCCATTCCTGCATTGCTAAACGCGTAATGGCATCAAGCGCACTGAAAGGCTCATCTAAAAGCAGCACGTTAGAACCGCTTAATACCGTCCGCAGAAAAGAAACGCGCTGCTTCATCCCTCCGGATAAATCACTTGGAAAACGGTTTTCATACCCTTTTAACCCAAACTCTTCGAGCAGCTGAGATACTTTCCTATGAGCACTTGCTTTTGACACATTGTGAAGCTCAAGAGGCAGTGCTGCATTGTCTAGAATCGTGCGCCACGGAAGAAGCAAATCTTGCTGCGGCATGTAGCCTACTTTTCCAAGACGTTTTTCATAAGACTGTCCGTTAATAAGGATATCACCTTCACTCTGCTGTTCAAGACCTGTAATGAGACGAAACAACGTACTTTTTCCAGATCCGCTTGCTCCAACGATACTGACAAACTCGCCTTCTTTCACGTCTAAATTTAATGATTTTAAAATCGCTTGATCACCGTTTTTATACGTAAAACTGACGTTTTGAAAAGATAACACAGACTTATTCATGGATCGGCCACATCGCTTCGTTATAAGCCATATCCCAGAACATATACTCAAAACGCGTTGTATTTAAGAAAATTTCTTCGAGTTTTTCTAATTCCGCTTCTGATTTGTCTTCAGTAAGTGAGTCGAATAAATTAATGCACCATGTCGCTAGTTCCCCAAATTCTTCTGAGCTGTACATTTCAATCCACTCACGATAAAACTCATTGTTAGCTCCAGGCTTTTCACTGAGCTCTTTTCCTATTTCCCAGTAACTCCACATGCAGGGTAAAAGAGCCGCCACTAATTCAGCTAATGTTCCGCTTTGACCAACGTGCAGCATATAGTGCGTGTATGCCAATGTTGTAGGAGATGACTGCGCTTTTTCTAATTCTTTTTCGCTGATTTGAAATTTCTTGGCATACTCACGGTGCAAACTCATTTCTTCGTTTAATGTAGAATCTAAAAGTGCAGCAAATTTCCCCATCGTTTGAACATCGGTAGCTTTCATGGCTCCAATCGCAAATAATTTGGCATAATCAATTAGGTAAAGGTAATCTTGAATCATATAAAAGCGAAACTTCTCCTTTTCAAGCGTCCCGTCTCCCATTCCCTGTACAAAGGGATGATTATGATTTTGACGCCAAATCGGCTGAAGCTTTTCATATAATCGTTCACTAAATTTCATGATGACCACTCCTTATGCGTATGCAGCCATGTGTAAATGAACTGCACCATCACTTTTGTATATTGAACAAGCTGATTCACATCTAATTGTTCATTCACAGCATGTGCATTTGCTAAATTCCCCGGACCGTAAATAGCTGCTGGGATACCCGCATCAGCTAGCCAACCGCCATCTGTTACGCTAGTTGACACATCAATTGGAGGCTTTTTCCCTTCAATTTGTTCGTGAGTATGTGCAAGCAGCTGCACTCCTGCATGACCTTGATCAATTTCTAATGACGGAAAGATTTCTCCTCTGTCTTCAATCATTGATGTGCCTCCCCATTCAAAGGTTGGCAGATTATCTTTTAACCATGGATCTGCTTTTGCAATAGCTAAAATGTATTCTTCCACTTCTTTTGATACTTGGTCGTATGATTCATTAGGATAATAGTGAACGGTGATCCATAGCCTGCATTCATCTGCAATAAACGCAGCATGCCTTCCGCCTTCGATTACTGCTGGGTTAATCGTGTTTGTTCCTGGCAAAAATCCTGGATAGCTCTTTGTAACAGCCCAGTGGCGCTCCAATTCTTGCAGCCCTCCGATCACTTTTGCCATCTTTTCGATAGCGCTCGCAGCTAACAGCCCTCCTCCAGCATGAATCATACTTCGGCGTGTACCGTCATGATAGGTTTTGCTGCTTTTTATCGTAATCCATCCTGTGATAACTCCGCCTTGACCTTGAATATGTAAATCACTCGTATCTGCTACAAGCGCAAAGTCAGCTGTATATCCTTTCTGACAGCATTGCAGCGTACCTGCTTCTCCCACTTCTTCTCCTACAACGGATTCAAAAATCAAGTCTCCCGGCAGTTCAATTCCTGCTTCCGTTAAAAGCTGCACTGCAAATAATGCTCCTGCCAAGCCGCCTTTCATATCAGCAACTCCGCGTCCGATTATCATATTGTCTTTTACCACAGCTTCAAACGGATTTGTCTCCCACTTTTCATTTTCTTGTACCTCAGCAACATCCATATGCCCGTTAATAATTAAGCTTTGATAGTCAGCTGATTTTTGTCCTTTTAACGTACCCACTACGATGGGGTCGTTGGAATATAAGTCCCACATATCGATGGAAAAACCGCAGTTTTTAAGGAAATCCGCTACGTACAGCTGCGCTTCATGGGAATTTCGTGCAGGAGGCGCCGGCGTTTTATATGAAACAAGCGTTGTTAATAACTGGATTAGCTCCCCTTTGCGCTCCTCTACCTGTTTGACAAGCAAATCAATTGTTTCTTCCATGTATGACACCTTCCTTTACGCATAAAAAAACACTTCTTTCGCAGGAAAGAAGTGTTTTTGTTTATATACACAAAATTATTATAACGAGTTCGTAAGGAAATCCCATACAAAACATCCATTACAATACCTCTTTCCTACGCTAGTATTACCTAGTTCAGGTTATAAGGGTTAAGACTTCTCGTCTCTCTCAGCTTCGAAAGCACCCCTAGTGGTGTTGTATCTCTATGAAATTAAACTATTATCATATGTTTACCTTTAATAGTTTTATCATAGTAAAGCGTTTTATTCAATAGAAAGGTTCATGATTCAGCAATGAAAATAGTTTCCTTTTTAGTAAAATAAAAAGCACACATCTTTTTCAAGCAGTGTGTGCTCTTTACTTTTATAAGATTACTAGTTAGCTATCGGCTTCTTTAAAAATACGCGATTTTTCCATTTAGACAGTGACAAGCTCAAGTTTTTGCCCCGGTCTCACTAATGAAAGCAGCTCATGATCTTCTTCTATTACATACCCAATCACGTTCACATTAGCATTTGCAGGCAAATTCGTTTTAGCTATTTGAACCTCTCCTCTGTAGCGTCCGTAGCCATCATTGTCCATTGTAATTGCTCCGATTCTGCGTTCTACTGTATGAAATGGCGGCACTGGTTTTACAGATCGAGTATCAACCAAACGCAGAACGTCTCTTGATACATCCGGACGCACGCTGTACGTTCCCTCTATATGAAGTGAACGAATGCGTAGCGGAAGAATGCGGTTTTCTTGATATCGAACTAAACGCTTTAATAAACTTGAACCGGCGTATGGATCTCCAATATAAACCTCCGTTACTCCGCATCCGTATAAATCTACTGCAGAGGTAAAAGGACATCTATTACGGTCTTTTTCTCTAGTAGGAAGACCTTGATAAAAAGGGCCTCTTTTTTCGCCTTCTCCAGGAATATAAGCGCAGACTGGAATACGAAGTTCATTAAATAAATCTGTCTGCTGTTGAAAAAACGTTTCTTCAAGTCCTGTTTCAGGCCGCGGATAAAAATTATGCCATGCAAGCAGCTGATGATGATGAAGGCCTGCAGATAACAGCGATTCTATTTCTTGTTTGGATAACGTACTTGCATTAACAGCAATATAAAATTCATTCGCAAGCGAAAGAGTTTCTTCTACACTAAAGCCATCGTCTAGTCTAATACCCGATACGCCAAGTGAAGATAGCGTCATAAGGCTTTCAATACCTAAATGAACCGGCGTATGCTTGGATACGTCTGCATACACGCTTATTCCACAATCTCTAGCCGCATGAAGCAACTCTTTTGCCCGTTCAGCCAAATCTCCTTTTTCTTCTGGAAGGTGAAGCGAAGTGAATGCACGTGTAACTCCGCACTCACTCGCTTCTATTAATCTTTTTTTGGCATCACTATCATTTAAATAAAACGAAATACCGATCATTCAAACTCCCTCGCCATTTCATCGTTAAATCCAAAGAAATAGGTACAAATAAAGCCTGCTGCGTAAGCAATAACTAATCCAAGTAAATAAAGAAGAATTTGATGCGCATGAACTAAAAACGTAAGCGGCAAACCTGATACTCCCACTGCTACAGTTGCAATATGAAAGTGCGCCTGAAACGCTCCGCCGATTCCAGCTCCGAGACAAGCGGTTAAGAATGGACGCCCTAAAGGAAGTGTGACTCCAAAAATAAGCGGCTCTCCGATTCCGAGCAGCCCTGAAGGAAGAGCGCCTCCAATTGCTCGCTTTAAACGTTTTTTCTTTGTTTTGATATAAATAGCAAAAGCGGCACCTACCTGACCGGCTCCGCCCATTGCTAGTATAGGAAGAAGCGGATCATCTCCAATTGAATTGATAAGCTCTAAATGAACAGGAGTAAGACCTTGATGCAGTCCTGTAATGACGAGCGGCAAGAACGTTGCTCCTAAAACAAAGCCTGCTACAACTCCTCCAACCTCTAAAATTCCTAAAAGGCCTTTTGTGATTCCGTCTGAAATCAAGCCACCGAGTGGCATAAAGACTACATACGTAATAATGCCTGTAATTAATACCGTAACGGTCGGTGTAATAATAATATCCAGTGACTGAGGGACAAATTTACGCACTCGTTTTTCCACTACGGCCATGAAGATTGCTGCAAGCAACACGCCTATTAAGCCGCCCCGCCCCGGCAAAAGTGCTTCACCAAAAAGTTTAATATCAGCTACGGCAGGATTAATGACTAAAATACCAGCTAAGCCTCCTAGAGCCGGCGAACCACCAAATTCTTTTGCGGCATTAATACCTACTAAAATACCAAGATAAGCAAATAAGCCGCTTCCGATAACGGTTAAAAGAATAGCAATCTGTGAATCTGCCGGAAGCCACTTCGCTTGAACAGCTGCTTTTGTCACTCCGGTGATAAGTCCGGATGCTACAAGAGCAGGTATTAACGGAATAAAAATACTCGAAATTCGGCGAAGCAAGAGCTTAAACGGAGTTGCATTTTTTTCTTTCAGCTCCGATTTCCGCTGAGCCGCACGATTTTCTAAATTAATACCGCCGGATTCATCAATTAACTTTCCAAATTCCTCTGTTACTTTGTTTACTTTTCCAGGACCAATAATGATTTGCAGCGTTTCTTCTTCAACTAATCCGAGCACGCCTTCAAGCTTTCGTATATCTGCCTTTTTTACAATTGAATCATCTTTTACAGTCACGCGCAGCCGAGTCATACAATGCGTATACGCTTCAATATTCGATGCTTCCCCAAGCATCTCCAAAATAACCTTTGCTAATTGATGATTATCTAAAGACATGTTAATCCCCCTTTGTATTTTCCTCTTAGATGGATACGGTACTGAGGAAACAGACCACAAAATCCCCTTTTTGTAATCGCTTTCTTTTTTTATTTCTTAGTTTTCAAAAACTGAATGGCATCCCTTGTTTTATCAATATACTCAATCGTCTGGTCATACTGCTGCGCTGCAATACTTAAAAATAACACATCAATCACATAAAGCTGGGCTAAACGAGACGATGTAGCTGCGCTTCGAAACGGCGCTTCTTGAGAATAAGACGTATACAAACAAATATCAGCTAAAGACGAAACGGTAGACTGTCCATACTTGGTTAAGCTAATCGTCTTTACTCCGCGATTTTTAGCTAAAGATAAGACATTGCTTACTTCAGGAGTCTCCCCTGAAAAAGAGATACCCACAACTACATCGTCTTTACTTGCATTTGCGATGAGTGTAGCTGCTAGATGGCTATCTGCAAAAGCCGTAGCATTTTTATTAATTCGAAGAAATTTTTGCTGTGCATCTATAGCAATAATATGTGAAGCACCGATTCCAAAAAAATGAATATTTTTGGCTTCAATCAGTGCCAAAACAGCCCGCTCTGCTTCTTTATAATTCACAAGCTCGGCCGTATCACTTAGACTTTGAATGCTGTTGCTTACCGTTTTTTTGACAATAGATTGAATCGTTTCATTTGTTTCAATATCGCGGTATCCTTGCTCCGTATCTCTAGCTAAATCTCCGGCTACTCTTACTTTTAATTCTTGAAACCCGCTAACCCCGATAGATTTACACAAACGAATAACAGCAGCACTGCTAGCATTCGCTAGTCTACCTAATTCCCCAGCCGTACTGTTTACCACAGTATGCGGATTATTTAAAATATATTCAGCAATTTTCCTCTCCGAATCAGGAAGCTTAGCCACCGTGTTTTTAATCATTGTTAATCCGCCTGTTGACATCGTTTCTCTCCTTTATACGTAATGTTCAATCGCTTTTCTCACATAACCGCCCGCATCATTCAGTAACATCTTCGCGGTGTCGTAATTTTCATTTGTTTTGATCATAACCACTGCTGTTTTTACCTCATTATTTGCTTCTTCAAGCGTTTGACTTGCTTGTTCATAAGAAACACCTGTAATTTTACAAATAATACCTATCGCTCGTTCTTTAAGCTTTTCATTACTCACATGAACATCTATCATTAAGTTTTCATACGCTTTTCCTACTTTAATCATAGCCGCTGTAGAAATCATGTTGAGAATCATTTTATGAGCGCTTGCTGCTTTTAACCTTGTGGAACCTGTTAGCACTTCCGGACCTACTACTACCTCAATACTATGGTCCGCTTCTTTTCCAATAAGAGAATTACCATTGCAAGACAGCGCCACCGTTTTAGCTTTTACAGATTTTGCATATCTTAATGCACCAATCACATAAGGAGTGCGTCCGCTTGCAGCAATTCCAATGACTGTGTCTCGTTCATTCAAATAAATTTTTTGTAAATCTGCTGCTCCCAATTCTTCTTTATCTTCAGCACCTTCAACTGCTTTAACGAATGCTTTTTCTCCTCCAGCCATCAATCCCTGTACCTGATCGGGATTGGTACTGAAAGTAGGCGGGCATTCAACAGCATCCAATACTCCCAGCCTTCCGCTTGTTCCTGCTCCGACATAAATAAGGCGACCTTCCTTTTGAAACGATTCACTTACAAATTCAACTGCCACCTCTACGTCTGGAAGTACTTTTTGTACAGCCAGCGCCACTTTTTGATCTTCTTTATTCATTATGTTTAAAATTTCTTTTGTACTAGCTGTATCTATCTTCATTGTCTGTTCGTTTTGGGACTCTGTTGTTAATAACGTAAGCTGTTCATTCATCTTTTGGGCTCCTTTTTCATCATGTAGTGAAGTTATGGTTATTATAATTCGTTTGAAATATAATTTCAATAATTTATTTTATTTTTTAAAATTATATTTCAAATGAATATAAAAAAAGACTTCAGGCATATAGCTGAAATCTTTTTTTATATCTATTTATGATTGTTGAGCAAATGTTAACAGATACTCATCTTGCATTAAAACTTCGTAATCTTTTTCACCATTTCTTACGACGTGTACAGGGACTGTTTTTGCCGGAAGTAATTCAACTGGCTCACGATAGCGTTTTGCTACTCCGTCAATAAGTTCGTTTACTAACTGCTCGTTACTCAACTCACCCGCCTGATATTTTTCTGCAAGTGGTGTCATGACTTCCGCTAATACACTTGCATCGTTAAATCCTTGAATTTCGACTTGTACGACGTACGCATCATCTTCAGCACTATACGCTGCATCCTTAATTTTATATTTTGTAGATGAAAGAGCTTTTAGAAAAGCGCTGCTTACTTCGTTTAACTGCTCATCGGTTATATTTGAGCTCACTGATGATAAAGCACCTTTAAAATTCGTTTCAAAAAACTCTACAAACGAACTCTTTTGGAACTCCCCTTTTTCTTTTACCTGTTTCTTATCTTCCTGATTCGGATGTTTAGCAACAAATTGATCTGTATTTTGATAAACAGTTGCTTGAATTAAAGCATCCACGTATTGTCCCGCTTCCTTGGCATAGGCAGCTTGCTTTTCTTTACTTGGCGTTTCGGTGCCGCTATCTTTAGAAGCAGCAGCGGCTTTTGCTTCCACTTTTGGTTTTGTTACATTGTCTAATTGGTTATATGTATACGTATACGTTTGCTTAGATTTTGAGTTTTCTGTTTTTCCGTCTACTTTAACTGAATACGACTGATTTTTTACTACTTTCTTTACTTGCTTCGTTTCTTTATCAATTGTCACAACAAGCGAAAAATCTTTTCCTTTAATTTGGTCAAGGTCTACAGCAGTATCGCTGCCTTGATTTATTATTTTATAATAAGCTTTGGCATCATCTGCTACAATTTTTTGCTTTTTGTCTTTGTCTCCGTTAAACGTTAATACATAATCTTTGTCTTTTTCGGTGACTTCAAATTCATTTGGAAGATTTTTATCATATTTTTGATAGTAGCGTATTGGATTTTGTTGAAGCTCCATGGCGTTATTAATTAAAGCCGTAACGTACTTTTTTTCTTCTCCCTGTACTTTTGTGCTTTCTTCTCCAGCCACAGCTAACGTTTCATCACCGTCATGATACATCTTCAATTCTTCGCCGTCCATTTTTGTGTTTACATAACCTGCTTTATTTTTGAAATCAAACTCTTGTACTCCGTTTACTTGGTAATCAGAGGATCCTTCTTCTTTCCCAGTGACCTTCACTTGAACATTTTTCACCTTTTCTTGTGCTTCTTTCACGTCACCCGTTAATTCCTCTGAAGACGGCATCCCACATGCCGAAAGCAATAGAGCGAATGATAGTGCTAAGCCTGTATTCATTATTTTTTTCATGTAAGAAACTCCTTTTTAAATATTTTTCCAAAAATAAGAATCTATGTACTTAGTAAATACACATTTTTACCATTTACGAAACTCAACTTTACTAAATTACCATATTTACATTTAAATGGTAACCAACAAAAGAAGGAAATTGCACAATAAAAAAAGTCACGAATCCGTGACTTTTCTAACAACATTCATAACTTATATTTTGTTTACGCTTTCATTTTAATCTCTAATAATTCCATTACTTGTCCCTATCAGTACTTCTTTACCTTGTTGATTTCGATAAACCGATTTGATTTTCACTTTTTGAAAACCATCTGCTTTTTCTACTTCAGTTAATACGCATTCACAGGTAACCGTATCTCCTGCAAAAACTGGACGAAGAAATTCACTCACCATTTCTCTTGCAATGTAGTTTAAGTCTCCTCCTATTTTTGTCCCAATACTAGCAGTCATAAGTCCATGCACCATTAGCCGCCCTTTTTCGTCACGTTCTATATGATGTTTGCCCCGGTCTCCAGTCATCTCCGCAAACTGCATGATTTCTTTCTCTTGAAACGTTCTTTGCCACGTAAATGTATCTCCTGCTTTACATTCCATCTTATCCCTCCCCTTAAGATTATGACTTTACTGTTTAACTATATCACAAAAATGAACAGTCATTCATTTCCACATCAAAAAAATAGCAGAATAAATATATCCTGCTATTTTTGACAAGTAGGACAGTAATAAAGCCTTCTAGAAGCAGCTTGCACTTTTAAGATAGGCGTGCCGTCAATTCGGCAAGCTTCTCCTTCACGGTTAAAAACCCAGTGGCGGTATTCAGAGCGCTTTTGGCCTTTCTTTTTTAACGTTTCAGCAAGCTTTACATCATTTGTAATGCCACCTGTTTCATAGGACTGTTTTACAAGAGAAATGATTGCTTCCGCTGCCTTTTTAAGCTGTTCTTCCGTGCAGTCTACCGGACGAGCTGTAGGGTTAATTCCCGCTACGAATAGGATTTCACTGCGCAAGTAATTTCCAATCCCCGCTATAAAGCTTTGGTCTAGCAGCAGCGACGCCCATTTTCTGCGGTAAAATGGCTTAGAATAAAAACGATCTAAAAGCTCACCTGCCGTTACTTCTTCACTTAAGATATCAGGGCCAACCCTTGATACAAAAGGATGGGCTGGAACTTCTTCATCACGCAATACTTCAATATCAGAAGCGCTATAAAGAAGCGCTGATTTCTTTTCATTATGAATTGCAAGGCGCAGCTGTCTGTTTGTAGATGGATAATTGTAAGATGAACGTACATACCATTTTCCATAAAGCTGATTATGTGAATAAATGGTATAGCCGTTGTCAAAACGAATAAGCATAGCCTTCCCTTTTGTATCTACCCTTTTAATACGAGCACCCGTTAATACTTCTTCGTAATGCTGTAAAGATGGAAAAGCAAACCATATCTCTCTAACGGGAAGACTGATAATCGCTTTTTCCACTTCATTGGCTGCTCGTCTAATTTCTGGACCTTCTGGCATATAATGAAACTCCTTTCCTGCCTAACTTTCTTCATTTATTATTTCGGTTTTATTTCTGCTTTGCAAGAAAGAAGCGGTTGCGCTCTTCTTTTCCTAAAAGAACCTTTAAATTATGCATGACGGTTACTCTTATAGTAAAATGTTGATACCTTTTTTTACTTTCTATAGTGTTTATCTTACTTCCTTTGACTTATACTAGTTGATAACCTTTTAGAAACTTGTTAATTATCTATATATGAGGAGTTTATTATGAATAATCAATCATTTTCTCCACTATCAGCCGCCGAGATGGCTGTTATTTGGAAGCAATATATGAACGATAAAGCGATTTCTTGTATGCTCAAACATTTTCTGTATCATGTAGACGATTTAAATATTCAAAAAGCGATTCAAGGTACACTGCACATCACAACAAAAAACAGTGATGCGCTCACTGCTATCTTTTTAAAAGAAAATATGCCAATCCCGCTCGGTTTCGGAGAAGAAGACCTTGATACTGAAGCTCCAAAACTATTTTCAGATTCTTTTTATTTGCTTTATTTGAAGCATATTTCAAATGTCCTTCTGCTATCAGCAACTACGGGCGTCGATGTTGCCGCAAGAAGTGATGTACGATCTTTTTTTCGCAGCTTGCTATTAAAAGCAGAAAAACTTAACCAAACGATTACAGATTTGTTGTTAGAAAAACAAATTTTTATAGAGCTTCCTCCTATTCCTATTGCAGATGCGTCTGATATGAACGATAAAGAACTCTTCTTGGGAAGCTATTTTGATGAAAAGCGGCCGTTAACCGTCATTGAAATTTCTCATATCGTGTCAAGCATACAGACGAACTTAATTGCAAAGGATTTAATTTTAGGGTTTGCTCAAACAGCTCCTTCTCAGGACATTCAAGCTTTTTTGTTAAAGGGTAGAGAGCAGGTACAGCAGCACATTGAATCCCTGTCACAACCGCTAATGGTAGAAAACATACCGGTCACAATGAAGTGGGATTACGGAGCAGAAAAGTCTTCCATTCCTCCATTTTCAGAAAAACTCATGATGTTTCACCTAGCTGCGATGATTACTGAAAATGTACGTGGATACGGGCTTGCAATGTCAACAAGCCCGCGTTTAGATCTCGCTTTAAACTATACGAACTTCACGAATGAAATTTTGGAATACGCCAAAGAAGTATCAAGAATAAGTATTGAACAAGGATGGCTAGAAGAGCCTCCGCATATTCCATTCCCAAAAATTCATTTGGAATAAAAATAAGCTCGCGCTAAAGCGCAAGCTTATTTTTTAGATTCTCTCCACAGCAAATAAAGAAAATACGGAGCGCCGATAATGCCAATGATTAATCCAGCCGGAATTTCAATCGGAGGAGCAACTCCTCGCCCAATTAAATCTGCTGCTAGTACAAACAAAGCTCCAAGCAAAGAGGCTGTAGGAATTAGTTTTTTATGTCTCGGTCCCACTAACCTTTTGGCCACATGAGGAATAATAAGCCCTACAAAGCCAATGGTGCCAACAACCGATACAACGGCAGCTGTCATTGCCACTGCGCTTGCTAGTAATACTAGACGAATTAACTCTACTCTAGCCCCTAGTCCTCGAGCCACTTCATCACCTAAATGAATTAAATCTAATCGGGCAGCTAACAGCCAAATCAGCGGTAATAATATAACCACCCAGGGAAGTAAACCAATTAATTGATCCCATGTCCTTCCCCATAAGCTGCCGCTCAGCCAAATCAGTGCCGCATTTACGTTTGGATTCGCTTTTGAAATTAACAAGTGAATACCGGATGAACAAAAAGCGCTGACTGCTACACCTATTAATGCAAATCGAATAGGTTCTACTCCTTTTTTATAAGCAAGCAAATAGACGATTACAAAGACAAGAGAGCCTCCTGCAAACGCAGCGGCTGATAAAACAGATGGGCTTGCTAAAGGCAGTAAAATAGTGACTGCAACAGCTGCTAATCCTGATCCGCTTGATAGACCTAATGTATCTGGACTAGCGAGCGGATTTCTCATAATGGACTGTACGACGACTCCGGACACAGCTAGGCCGACTCCCGTTAAAATAGCCAGCAAAATACGAGGCAGACGAAATTCTACTAAAATGGACGTCAAGTCAGGATCGCCAATACCAATAAAAGACGTAATAATGTCTAGAGGAGGTATGTTAATGTCTCCTAAGCTAAGGCTTATCACACTCAGCGCTATAATTAAGACAGAAAGAATGATAAACAGGCCGACAGACTTGAATCGAGATGGCTGCTTTTTTGTTTTATTGACAGTCTGCATATAACTCATGCCTTCCTTTCTGTTTTTTTGCGTCTCGCTAAGTAAATAAAGTACGGCGTTCCGAGCAATGCTGTTACTGCACCTACAGGAGTCTCATACGGGTATGTAATAAATCGTGACAATACGTCTGCTAACAGCAATAAAGATGCACCAAGCAGCGCGCTCATTGGTAAAACGATCCGGTAATCTACACCTATTAAATAGCGTACCATATGAGGAACAACAAGCCCTACAAAGCCAATGGGACCCGCAATTGCCACTGAAACACCTGCTAATACAATCACAACAACTGCAGTGAATGCTCTAATGGCAAAGACGCGCTGCCCGAGTCCTCTAGCTACGTCATCTCCTAAAGATAACAAAGAAGACGCTCTTCCCAGACCAAACGCAATAAGCAGACCCACGATGCTAAAAGGAACCAATACATGAACATGCCCCCAATCTCGCCCAATAACTGAACCGGTGAGCCAGAACATAACGCCTTCTGTTTTGCTTTCATTAAAAATCAGCAGCGTTTGCGTGAGAGACATAAGCATACCTTGTATAGCAACACCTGTTAAAGCAAGCTTTACATCACTGTCGCCTCCTTTAATTAACGAACTCATGACATAAACAATAACAGCAGCAAATGCGCCTCCTAAAAACGCACCAAATACCCCGCCAATCATGCTTACACTCGGCACTAAAACCGTTAAAAATACCATCGCCGCCGATGCCCCGGCATTAATACCAAAAATACCAGGAGAAGCTAATGGATTTCTAGTTAATGCTTGCATCAACGCTCCAGCGACAGCCAAATTAGCGCCAACAAATGCCGTTACCAGTAAGCGAGGCAGACGGACAGTTTGAATAATAGATTGTTCTTTTGATCCGTCAAAATTTAGTATAGCTTGCTTAATCGTTCCAAAAGAAATATGTATAGAACCGATGGAAATAGATAAAAACATTGAAATCAGTAAAAGAATAATAACCGCAAGAAAAATAGCTATTATACGAAGTGGCGATTTGTTTCTTTCGGATAAACCGTGAACAGCTTTCATAGTAGGCTGCGCCTCCTTTCATTTGAAAGTTCAATAAAAAGAAAAAAACAATCCCGCTGGATTGTTCTTTTCTTCGTTATTATTTGCCTTCAAATAATAACTTTTCTGCTTCATCTGCAATACCATTTGCACCTTGTACACTTCGGCGAAGAGACCATTTAAATACATCAACTTCATACACTTGATTATTTTTAACCGCTTTTAGCTCTTTCCATAATGGCTGTTTTGCTAAAGGCGTATGACCTTTTTCATTTCGCATAACAATGAGTTTGTCCGGATCTGCTTTTACGAGCTGTTCCATTGTCATTTTTACACTGTACTCTTTTGTAGGATCTGTTAATGCATTTTTGAAGCCTAATTGCTCAAGAACACCCGTTGTAAAGAAATTTGAAGTTCTAGCATTAATATTACCATTTGCATCAGCGATAACAAGTACATTGCCCGGATTTTTTGGTGCTTTTGCTTTTAAATCCTTCATTTTTTGCTTATGCTCTTCTACCACTTTTTCAACTTTTGCTTTCTTGCCAACCGCTTCTCCTACTTTTAACTCTGTATTTAGTAAATCATCGTAATTAGCATTTAAGTTTTTTAACTCAATCGTTGGCGCAATTTTCGATAATTCTTTGTATACATTTTTATGACGTTCTGAATCAGCGATAATCAAATCTGGCTTCAGCAGTTTAATCGATTCCAAGCTTGGCTGTGCTCGCGTGCCAACTGATTTGTATCCTTTGATTTCTTTTAGTACATCTTTATCAATAAGCTGTTCTGCTTTATCATCATCAGCTACTCCTACAGGTTTGATACCAGCATCTAACAATTCATCAATAAAACCTAACTCTAATACGACTACTCGCTTTGGATTTTCTTTTACCTTTGTCTCTCCAAGCTCATGTTTGACCACTCTTGTTTTTTCACTTTTTTCATCAGCTGAATTTTCCTTATTCGTGCTGCTGCAGCCGATAAGCATTCCGATTGCCAGCATTGTAATAAAAGCCAGCAGTCCTATTTTTTTCTTATTCAAATGTCATTCCTCCTGCTTGTATCTTTATGTAGATAATCGACTCTTGAAACTGATAATCGTTATCATTATATCAGTTTTATCTATTTAAACAAGCTAATTCGTTATTTTTTAATTAAAAAAATTATATCTATTCTACAAAAAAAGAGATTGAGACATAACTACATCATTCCAATCTAAAGACGAACAAATGGGATAAACCAGCTAGCAGGGATCACTTGTTCCACCGCTGTTGATTTCCGTGCAAGACTTCGCTTTCCGCGGGCGGCCGATAAGCCTCCTCGTCGCTTACGCTCCTGCGGGGTCTCACCTATTCCGCTTTTCCCGCAGGAGTCTTCGTCTTGCCCTCCAATCAACAGCTAGAAGCAACTCAATATATGAAACCTACGTTCACTCTACCAATAAAAAATCCGAACGATGAATCGTTCGGATCTTCCTTCAACTAAACTACTTTTCTCCCAGCCTCTTTTTAGCAGACTTTCTATGAATATGGTGTAATAGGCGGCAGTTCACTGCTAAGACACCATTTACCTATGTCACGCAGCTTATAAGCAATAGGATCGTGTAAGCTAATTGTTCGGGCGTTGCGCCAGTATCGATCAAATTTATACTGATCAGACGTGGCTCTCGCTCCCATCCCATCAAATATAGTAGAAGTAATATGTAAGACCGTTTTGACAGTAAATGTTTTAGCCATCGCAATGGCGACTCCGCACTCGCCCCGCTGCTGTTTCGTTAGCGCATCTTCTTTTTTCCATGCATGATCAAATTCTGTAACAGCTTTTTCTATAAGTACTGAACAAGCATGAAGATTTAAACTCATTTCACCGTATTGCTGAATAATGTAAGGGTCTTGCTCCGCTGCTTCAACATCTGAACTTAACCACGGCTTTGTATGAGCCTTCACATAAGCTTTTGATTCCTCCAAAGCGCCTTGAGCAATACCATACAATAAGTGAGTGAGCATAAGCTGAGCCAAATGCGTTCGTACCGTAGGAAAAACCTTTTGATCTTCAGCTGCTTGATACAATATTTCTTCTTCATAAACAATAACTTCTTCAAACTTTACACTTCCGCTGTCCGTTTGGCGCTGTCCAAATCCGTCCCAATTATCTTCAGTAGCGATTCCGGCTCTATGAGTAGGAAGCACACATAGCAATACCTCACCGCTTCCCTCCTCTTGAGCCGATACTAACAAACGGTCTGAATCGGTTGCCCCGGAACAAAAACTCTTGCTTCCGCTGAACATTAATCGTCCATTTTCTCGAACTGCTTTTAGTCCTGAATCTCTAGGATTAAAGGCATTGCCCCAAAATAGCTGGTGAGCTGCTGTTTCTTTGTAAAAAGTTTTGTACTGCTCAGTACTTCCAAACAGAAACGTCGAACAAACCGTCAAATAATGATACCCCAACAAGTGTGCAAGTGAACTATCCGCTTTCGCAATGATATTCACGACTTTAAAAACAATCGGCCAGCCGGCTCCATAACCTCCGTATTCTTTAGGAATCGGGAGGGCTAAAAGACCGCTTTTTCTAAGCAGATTACGCTCATGTAGAGGCGTTCCACCTTCTCTATCTCTTTTTACAGCAGTTTTGGAAAACTCTTTAGCCAACTGGTTAGCCAATTCAAGGATCTTCTCTTGAGACGCTGCAATCGTTTGGGTGTTGTTCATGATTACCCTCCTTTCTCACCTTTTAGCGGGTGCTTTATCATTCACTTTCACTTCACCAAATGGACTGATAAATGTACGGTCATTCTCATCTTGCTTACGCTTAACTGGAAGCCTTGGAAACAAAAGCTCTGCTGTTCGATATGCTTCTTCTAAATGAGGATATCCAGATAAAATAAATGTTTCGATACCTAACTCTGCATATTCTTTGATTCGTTGTGCCACCGTATCAGCATCTCCTACTAAAGCAGTACCTGCTCCTCCTCGAACCAACCCTACACCAGCCCATAGATTAGGGCTTACCTCTAAGTTTGAACGATTACCTTGATGCAATGCATTCATACGTTTTTGACCTTCTGAATCCATTCGAGCAAATACTTTTTGAGCTGATTTAACAGCTTCTTCATCTACATGTTGAATCAGTTCATCTGCAGCTTTCCAGGCTTCTTCTTCCGTTTCACGAACAATGACATGAAGCCTGATGCCAAATCGAATTTCTCTTCCTGTCTGCTTTGCTTTTTCTTTCATTCGTTCAATTTTTTCTTTTACTTGTGCAGGAGGCTCTCCCCAAGTCAAATAGACGTCTATATGCCTTGAGGCAACGTCCATCGCTACAAGAGAAGAACCTCCAAAATAAAGCGGAGGATACGGTTTTTGGATTGGCGGATAAAGTACGTCTCCACCTTTAACACTCAAGTAGTCTCCGTCGAAGTGAACATCGGATTCATTTAATACCCTTCTCCATATGGTTAAAAATTCATCTGTCAGCTCATAGCGATCATGATGGTTTAAAAATACTCCGTCTCCTTCTAACTCAACGGGATCTCCTCCTGCTACGACATTAATAAGGAGCCTTCCTTTAGAAAAGCGGTCAAATGTTGCAGCCATTCTTGCGGCTTGTGTAGGCGACATTAAACCCGGGCGTACCGCTACTAAAAACTTCAGATTTTCAGTGACTGGCACTAAAGTAGATGCAGCAATCCACGCAT
This sequence comes from Priestia megaterium, assembly GCF_023824195.1. Taxonomy (NCBI): domain Bacteria; kingdom Bacillati; phylum Bacillota; class Bacilli; order Caryophanales; family Bacillaceae; genus Priestia; species Priestia megaterium. Next base: position 863,778 of record NZ_CP085442.1, on the reverse strand, counting down.
CCTCGCATGACTTTCCCGTCGGAAGCAAGACCCCGCTATAGCCTAGCTCATCCGCAGCTTGTGCAACTTGTTTGCAATAAGAATAGCTTGCAGCCCTGGCTCCTTCATGGCTTCCTAAATAACGTCCATCTCCATACGTTGGAATAAACCAAAATAACTCCACTTATATTCGCCCCTTTTTAAAGCTACATAAAAAAACTCCGTTATTACAAATAAACTTCAATAAGGAGCCTCAGTTGTCTGATAGCTTCATTTTTTTCTATTGTTAGATTAAGCATACGGATTAGGTATAGGGTACTGCTGATTCAACACCCAACTCCCAACCGTTCGAAGCTTGTATTCAGCTGGATTATGAAGGGTATGAGTCCTTACATTACGCCAAAATCGGTCGTATCCGTATTCAGCATGAACCGATCGCGCTCCCATAACTTCAAATATCTTGCTTGTGATATCCAGTGCGGCATTACCAGCAAAAACATTGGCAGCCGCTACGTGAACTGCTAGGTTTCCACGTTCTTCTTCCGTTAATTTTTTGCCTTTTTCCCACGCTTCATCCAATATGAGAGCTGCTTCATCTGCAAGTGCACTGGCCGCTTTTGCTTGAATCCAGAGTTCACCGTATTTTCGCAGTATACCCGGATCATCCGAAGCTTTTTCTACTCCTGATGTTAACCAAGGCCTTGTTTTAGAAGCCGTGTAGTTTTGTGCTTCTTCAATTGCTCCAAAAGCGCTTCCTATAAAGACATTCGTTAAAATAATTTGCGACAGCGAGGCTCCAATAGTTGAAAAAGGAGTAGGATTTTCAACAAAATCTTGAATCACTTCATGTTCTTCTATTTGTACATTTTCAAAATCTACATTTCCACTTCCGGTCTGTCTCTGTCCCATCGCATTCCAGTCATCTTTGACGGTAATGCCTGTTCTGTCAGTAGGCACGACGCCGTTTAAATATTGCCCCGTTTCTCTGTCATTAAATGATAGCCATAAGTACTGAGAATCAGGTGAACCAGAACCGAACGCTTTCGTTCCATTTAACAGATAACCTTGTGATTGCTTGTCACCTTTTAGGCTTTCTACTAAAGGATTAGAGGCATTTCCCCAAAAAGCTTGCTGCTGAACAGATAAAGGATAAAAATAGGCCTGCTGTTCTTCTGTACCTTTGATTCGAACATCTGAGACAAACAAGGAGTGATAGCCATATAAGTGACCTAATGCTGCATCGCCTTTCGCCAACTCCCGAACAATAGCCAACGCCGTTGACCATTTCGCGCCTTCTCCGCCATATTTTTGAGGAATTAATAAATTTAACAGCCCGCTTTGGCGAATAGCATCTTTTTGCTGTTTAGGTGTTCCGCCTTCTTTATCTCTTTGTGCCGCATCCTTTGCAAAAGAAACGGACAGCTTTTTTGCTTGATCAAGATAAATTTCTTCCTTTACAGTAGTCGCAGTCATGTTAAACTCTCCTTTTGGCTCGTCTTTCGATACTGAGCACCATAGTGTTCATCAGGCAAGAAATGTGATTTTTTAAATAGCTTTTCTCTATATGTTCCTTCATTGTAATCCGTTTTGAATAAGCCTCTTTTCTGCAAAACAGGAATAACTAAATCAATAAAATCAGCAAATGTTCCCGGGGTGGTCACATAAGCCATATTAAATCCATCCATGCCTGTATCATCTATCCACTCTTCCATAAAATCAGCTACTTGTTCCGGACTCCCCACAGTAACCGGTCCCATTCCTCCGATACTGACAAATTTCACTACCTCTTCTACCGTCCACTTTCTATCGGGATCACTTATTGTAAATTTCTCTAAAGCGGAACGAACCGAGTTTGTTGCAATAAATTCAATAGGCTGTTCTGGCTCATAGACAGAAACATCAATTCCTGTCCAGCCGCTAAACAGCGTGGCTGCTCCTTCGAAATTGACATAGCTCTCAAACTGAGCAAGCTTCTCCTCAGCCTCTTTTTCAGTTCGTCCAACAATTGGTGTAAATAAATTAAAAATTAATACGCTCTGTGGGTCTCTGCCTTCTGCAGCAATTTGAGTGCGCATTTTTTCCACATAATCTGCGGCTACTTTTTTAGTAGGAAAACTTGTAAAGATACACTCAGCGTGTTTGGCGGCAAATTCTCTTCCTGGGGCAGAAGCTCCTGCTTGGAATAAAACTGGAGTTCGCTGCGGGGAAGGTTCTGATAAATGTACGCCTGGAACACTAAACCACTTCCCTTTATGATTAATCGGATGAACCCGGTCTGGAAGTGTAAAGATCCCTTTTTCTTTATCTTTTACAACAGCTCCTTCCTCCCAACTTCCTTCCCATAATTTATAGCAAACTTCTAAAAATTCATCGGCAATATCATAGCGGGTTTCATGCGTAAAATGTTCTTCTAATCCTAGATTAATTGACCCGCTTTCAAGATATGAAGTCACAATATTCCATGCAATACGTCCATTTGTTAAATGATCCAACGTCGAAAATTTTCGCGCAAACGCATAAGGCTTCTCATAAGTAGTAGACACCGTTACCCCAAACCCTAAATGCTTTGTGGCATACGCCATAGCGGAAATAAGCGCAGTTGGTTCATTCACCGGAAGCTGAGCAGCTTGTTTAAGAGCTCCTTCATTACTTTTCCTATAAACGTCATAAATACCTAATACATCGGCTAAAAACAAACCGTCAAACTTTCCTTTTTCTAATAGCTTAGCTAACTTCACCCAGTAATCTAGCGACTTATATTCGGATGCCTCATCACTTGGGTACGTCCACAAACCAGGTGTCTGATGTACAACACAATTCATATCAAACGCATTTAAATAAATATGTTTCCCCATAGAAACCTCCAAGACTAATTAAATACATAAATTAACTAAGAATTAAAACTGTTTGGAAGTAATCTTAAAACATATTCTTCCAGAGTGTCAATGAAACTTCTCTCTTTATAATGAAACGTAAATGAAGCTATTAATAATGCTGAATTAGGATTTCTTTAAAGGTTATTGACTTATTATTGCAATAACTAAAAAAACACTACGACGGCGTCTATAACCCTGTAGATAATCCTTTTGATTTGACTGAAGAAGCAGTAAAACAATAAAAAAAGCGTCACATTTTCTTTTGAAAAATGTGGCGCTTTTAGCGTTAGTCTTCAATACAAAGATACTGAATCACTTCTTTTAAACTTTTTTCTTTCATCGATTCGATGTGTAAGTGATATCTTTCGAATGACAGATGTTTAGTTAACGGATTTGGTACAATCACACAGCGCAAGCCTGCTGCCATAGCAGCTTTTGCTCCATTAGAAGAATCTTCAAATGCTAAAGCTTCAGAGGGCTCTACTCCTAGCTTTTCAATTGCATTTCGGTAAAGAGCGGGATCTGGCTTCACTTTTTCTACATCATCGCGCGTTTGAATGACTTCAAAGTAGTGCAGCAAATCTAGCTCTTTTAAAAATGCTGTTACCCAGTCGCGATATGAGCTGCTTGCTAAACCAATTTTTAATCCAAGTTCTTTTGCTTCTGCCAAATACTCCGCTACACCTTCTCGAGCTACTAATGATTTCATTTTTTCTTGATGACGTCTTAACGATTCTTGAGCCAGTTCCTCTTTTGTGAACTCATTGTTAAACTGCTGAAGCAAGTAATCGTAAAGTGCCGTAGCATCCGTTCCCACATAAGAAGCAAACGTTGCAATCGGTAGATCTACTCCCCTGTCTTCTAACATTTCGCGGTACACCTCGTACCACACAGATTCTGTATCAATAATTAATCCATCAAAATCAAACACAACTGCTTTAATCATAATTTACCTACCTTTTTCTATCTTATCGTTCTTACATAGTAACACGTTCAAAATACGTAATCCATAAATGTGGCTTCCTTAATAAGATAGGCTTAAACAGGTAGTTTCTATCCTTACTTTTCTCCGGCTTTCATCAAAGGTGACATTTCTTCTGTTTCCTTAAACTCAATGGAAGACAGCTGCCTTCTAAAACCTTTCGTTGCATACACTAAATAAACTAAACCAGCAATCGCCCAGCCAATACCAAGTAAAAATGAATTGCGCTCCAAGTTAAGCCATAAAACGCCAATCGCCGCTGCTCCTAATAGTGGCATAATAATGTATGACCAAAAACCCTTAGCCGACCGGTGCTGCTTTTGATGAACAGCATAGTGCGCAATAACCGAAATATTAACAAAAGAAAACGCAATAAGTGCTCCAAAATTAATAAATGACGTAGCCGTTGCCAGACTGAAGAAAATGGCAGTTGCTGATACAACTCCGACTAATACAATATTTCGCGAGGGAGTGCGCAGCTTAGGATGAACATAACCAAAAAATGACTGAGGTAAAATTCGATCGCGTCCCATTACGTACAATAAACGCGAAACGCTTGCATGCGATGACATGCCTGATGATAATGTTCCTGCAATTCCTCCAGCTAAAAAGACAATTTGAAACAGCGTACCGCTCACATACATAGCAATTTCAGGAGCGGCAGCGTCTGGATGCTTGAATCCTTCTAGCGTCGGAAAAACCGCTTGAATAAAATAAGATGTCACGGTAAACATGACTCCTCCGATTAACGCAACTAAAAAAATAGCTCGCGGAATCGTTTTTTTAGGATTAGTCGTTTCTTCTGATAACATAGCCACTGCATCAAATCCTAAATAGGAAAAACACATAAGTGTAGCTCCCGCTATTAGCCCTGATGACGTCATGTTCTGATTAAAGAAAGGCTTCATAGAAAAAAGAGTACCTTCCCCCATTCCGCCTAGCAAGGCTTTGATTGAAACAGTAACAAACAATACTAAAATCGTCATTTGAAATACAACAAGAAACGTATTGAAATTGGCGGTGAAATTAACGCTTCGTAAATTTAGCAGCGTAACGATAATGACGAAGCTGACAACCCAAATCCACGATGGTACCGAAGGAAAAATAGATGATAAATAAATTTGAAAAATAAGTGCGTTAACCATCGGTAAAAAGAGATAATCCATTAGTGCAGACCAGCCAACTAAGAACCCTAAATGTGGATTGATTGTCTTTTGCGTATATGTATAAGCTGACCCTGCATTTGGAAACACTTGAATCATCTTTTTGTAGCTTACTGCCGTGAGAAGCATCCCGACAAGGGCTATGATATAAGACGTGGGAACGTGTCCATTCGTCATATCAGACGCAATCCCAAACGTATCAAACACTACCATCGGAGTCATATACCCGATCCCCATTAATACAATCTGCCATAATTTCAACGACCTTTTTAATGTTACTGTTTCATGTTTCATTTATCTTCCCCCTTCGATTTATTAAGAACATTCTGACAATTAAACCCATAAATACCTGTATTTAATTTCTTCGTATAAAAATGAATGACTTTCATTCATTTTTATACGAAGATTTGTTACATTTACTATAGCAAATATATGATTTATTTCTTTAAGTTGGTAAGGGTTGCTAACAAACTATCTTTTTCTTTTATCATATTATGAAAGCGCTTCATTTTAAATAGCTATATATTCCTAATCTCCTGCTATATCAACGCAGAAATACCCTCTGAATAAGAGGGATTTCTGCTTACAAGCCGTTATTCAATCACCGTATCCAATGACTTTCTTTTCGTTTTCACTGCAACTAAACTAGCAAAATCATGAATGATTGTAGCTGCAAGCAAAGAGGTTATCTGAGTTGGATCATAAGAAGGCAGCACTTCTACCAAGTCAAATCCAACATAGTTAAATCCCGTCAGAGAACGGATCATTTTCAGTGTTTCTCTGCTGCTGAATCCGCCTACTTCAAGCGTTCCCGTTCCTGGTGCACAAGAAGGATCAACAAAATCAATATCAAACGTTAAAAAGCACGGTGTATCTCCAATCGCTCTCTTCATTTGCTCTAGAATCACTGAAAATCCCTTATGTTCAAGCTCCCCTGCTGTCACTACATGATAACCGAGATTTTTGCTTTCTTGAACATCTCCCGGATGATTTAATGTTCCGCGGATACCAATTTGAAAGACCTTCTTCGGATTCACTAGTCCTTCTTCATATGCGCGTATAAAAGGAGATCCATGCCAATATTTTTCATCATAATACGTATCCCACGTATCTGTATGGGAATCAAAATGAATCATAGCTACCGGACCATATCTTTTAGCAGCAGCGCGTAGGCTTGCTAAAGTAATTGAATGATCTCCTCCAATTCCAATTGGGACAATTCCTCTATCCATAAGAGTGCCTACCGCTTCTTCCATTAATTCATAGCTTCTGTGAATATTATGCGGAATAACAGGCACATCACCAATATCGATAGCATTTGTATCATCGAATGGATATACATCGTGTACCGGGTGATAAGGAAACAGCGTCATGGAAGCTTGCCGAATTGCCTGAGGTGCAAAGCGCGCACCTACTCTGAAAGATGCTGCCGTATCAAACGGCATCCCTACTAGCCCTACTTTTGCATTTTCTCTTTCTGCTGGCAGCCTCATAAATGATCCCGTTGTACAAAATTCTGGTTTGACATCTGGGGACAATGGATATTTCATAATTTACTCCTCCGTTTCAATGATTTCAGTTAGTCGCTAGGCATTTCCACTACTAAAATCATTGAAAGCAATACGGGAATAAGAAACGTTTGCCGACTCATATTCATTGCTCCTTGTTACATTTATTGGTGGTTCAGCTCATTTAATACTTTTTCAAATGTAGAAATGACTTGATCTACTTCTTCCGCTGAAATAGTCAACGGTGGCTCAATACGAATTGTTTTAGAGTTTACAAGCGTCCCAGCTACTAGAATTCCTTCGTCAAACATGCCTTTAGAAAGCGCGTAGCCAATTTCATCTTGGTGAAACTCAATTCCAATCATTAAACCTTGCCCTCTGATTTCAAGTACTTTATCTCCATGTTTTTCAGCTGCTTTCTTTAAACCAGCAAGGAAATATTCTCCTAGCTCTTTTGCACGGTTTGGCAGCTGCTCTTCAATCAACACGTTAATGGTTGCAATAGCGGCTGCGCAGGCAAGCGGGTTGCCTCCAAACGTTGTTGTGTGCATAAACGGATTATCAAAGAAGCTTGAAAACACTTTTTCTTTTGCTACAACCGCTCCAGCAGGCATAACTCCCCCTCCAAATGCTTTAGCAAGACATAAAATATCTGGTACAACATCGTATAGTTCTGATGCAAACATTTCACCGGTACGTCCCATACCTGTTTGAACTTCATCAAAAATTAAGATAGCGTCGTACTCATCACATAGTGCACGCACTTCTTTTAAATAATTTTCAGGAGGAAGAATAATGCCACCTTCTCCTTGAATTGGTTCTAATAAAACAGCTGCCACATCTTCCCCTACAAGCGCGCACGTTTCAAATGTTTTACGCATCATGTCAATATCACCAAACGGCACGTGACGGAAACCTGGAATTAACGGCAGAAATGGTTTACGGAACATTCCTTTTGCAGTACCTGATAAAGAACCTAGACTTTTTCCATGAAAAGAACGTGTTGTGGAAATAAACGTTGTTCGATCACTATACATTTTCGCTAATTTTAAAGCGGCTTCTACACTTTCTGTTCCGCTGTTTGTGAAAAAGGAATACTTCAAATCCCCCGGTGTAATATCTGCTAAAATTTTAGCAAGCATCGCACGAAGTGGATCTAATAAGTCTTGGCTATGAAGCGCTTGGCGCTGAAGCTGATCTTGAACAGCTTTGACTACTTTAGGATGACGGTGCCCCACGTTATAAATTCCAAATCCGCCCAAACAATCAATGTATTTTTTGCCGTTTACATCAGTAAAACAAGAACCTTCATCTGACCATTCAACAGCTGCAAACTGCGTATCCACCGTTACTGTTTTACGATATTCTAAAAAGCCTGGGTTGACATGTTCACGAAATCCCTCTACTGTTTCTTTCGTAATCCACTGTGCTTCTTCAGCTGACACTTCGCTTTTTTCAATAAGTCCTAGCACTTTGTTGATATATTCGTTTACTTCACCATATGCTTTGTTTACCTCTTGATTTTTCGTTACTGTATTCATTTCAATATCGCTCCTTCTCTACTTTTTAATTTTTAAACCAGCCGATTGGCTCTACTTGTAAGTTAATGTTAATTTGTTTTACTTCTTGAAATTCTTCCAAACCAAACGTGCCTAGCCCTCGGCCAATTCCGCTCTGCTTATATCCGCCCCAAGGCGCTTCATTAAACGTAAAATGATACGTGTTTACCCAAGTGATACCTGCACGCAGCTTTTTAATCACCCGAAGAGCTTTTGCACCGTCGTTTGTAAAAACACTGCCTGCCAAACCATATTCCGTATCATTTGCAAGCTTAATAGCTTCTTTTTCGTTCTTAAACGTTTGAATAACGACAACGGGTCCAAAGATTTCATCACTCACAATTTTCATATTTGACGTAACGTTACTAAAAACCGTGGGCTCTACAAAAAAACCTTTTTCCAATCCAGTGCTGGTGATTCGATTGCCTCCGCATACAAGACGGGCGCCTTCTTGCTTTCCAATTTCGATGTACTTTAATACTTTTTTCATATGTTCTTCACTTACAAGAGGACCCATTTCAATCTCTTGATCCATTCCATTGCCTACTTTAATTTTTTGAGCACGCTCTGCAAAACGTTCGATAAATTTCTCAGCAATGCTTTCTTCTACTAAAATACGAGAGCCTGCAGCGCAAATTTGGCCGCTTCCTGCAAAAATTCCAAATAATGCATAATCTACGGCTGTTTCAAAGTCAGCGTCAGCAAATATAATGTTCGGGGACTTTCCTCCAAGTTCTAAAGAGACTTTTGTTACATTTTCTGCTGCTTGACGCATAATGTGTTTTCCAGTTACCGTTCCGCCTGTAAAGGAAATTTTATCAACACGCTTATCTTGAATAAGCGTATTTCCCACAGTATCTCCGGCTCCCATAACAAGGTTTGCGACACCTTTTGGCAATCCTAAGCTTTCTAAAATCTCAAAAAGTTTTGTAGGAGTAACCGGTGTTACTTCAGAAGGTTTAAATACAATCGTATTTCCTGCAGCTAAAGCAGGTGCAATTTTCCACACGCTCATCAACAGCGGATAATTCCAAGGTACAATCAATCCGCACACCCCGATTGGTTCTTTTATAACCATTGCTTGCATAGGTGCAGGAACACTGTAGGTTTGACCGTCTGGCTTTGTAATTAATCCAGCGTAATATCTAAAACAAGCAGCTGCATCTTCCACATCGGCCTCAGCTTCGCGATATGGCTTTCCATTATCCATTGTTTCTAGTGCTGCTAATTCTTCTTTCGCTTCCTCAAGCTTATCGGCAATTTTGAACAAGATGGCTGCTCTTTCAGATGCAGAAGTCTCAGACCAAATTCCGCTGTCAAAAGCTTCTCGTGCTGCTCCAATCGCTGTTTTCATATCTTCTATGCTGCCTTCTGCAGCATATCCAATCACTTCACCTGTAGCTGGATTAACAGTAGGACGCTGCTTCTCTGCTTTTTTCCACTCTCCGTTTATGTACATATTCAAAGTTAAAGTTTTAACGGCTGTACGATCCATAAGATACCTCCTTATTAAATAACGACTGATTGTCAGTCATTTTAAACTCTTAAAAACTTACAATTCTGATAATTAATTGTATAATTTGAATGAATGTCAGTCATTTTAATAGGTGTAATATTAGCATTGCTAATATTACACGGACGGCACAAGAGAACGCTTTAAGAATTGAAAAAGTTCTTCCTTTGATTGCTCAAGTGTGACATCTTGCTCTCGCCCGATGTAAAAAAGTTCAGCAGCATTTTCAATCAAGTTAATCATTGTCTTAGCTGTCCATTTAACGTTAAGCTGCTTGATGACTTCTTCCTTTCTAACAGCCTCATTTAATACCTCTTCAAACCAGTTGTAATAAGGTAAGTAAATAGCTTCCCATGTTTCTAATGAATAGTCAAAAGCGAGCCCTGAATAGCATAAAACAAGAACATCCCTATACTCATCTGTTGTTTTATACGTTTCGTCGATCATTACCTCTAATGTACTTAAAAAATCCGTTGCTGTTTTAGCTCGTTCTTTGATTTTTTCAAGCGACAAAGAAAGTAAGTTTTCTGCAATAGCAGGAACGAGAGCATTTTTAGATCTGAAATAAAGATAAAAAGTCCCTTGAGCTACGCCTGCGCGCTTTACAATGTCTGAAATGGATGTTTTATCAAGTCCCTTTTCAGATATGACTTCAATCGCTGCCTGTAAAATTTTATCGTATTTTTCACTTGTGCTTGTAACCAAAACTTTCCCTCCACCTATAAAATGAATGACTTTCATTCATTTTACTATAAGCAACCAGAATTACGCAAGAAAAAATTTTCTGAATCTTTAAATTTAATCAAAAAATTGTCCGTATGGCGGCTTCAAAAATATTTTTTTATTTTATCAATTTCCCCTCGCTCTTTTTATATGTCTCACTGCTATTTCTCTTCCTTTCATACCCCAAAGTAAAAGCTGATACAACGCACTTTAAGCACCCAATCTTCTGAAATAATAACTTTATTAGAAAGATACTTTTCTGCGTTTATTTATACAGCTTAATCGCTTAATTACTCTTGACTTGAAGTTGACGGAGTAAAAAAAAGAGTGGTAACATGTAAAACTGATTCAACAGTCACTTATTTCATCCATTTATTTCCCATAATTTCTCTTAACTACGATGTACATTTTTAGTTAAAAATAACTTTACATCATCTAAAATCATCCACTATGTTTATTTCACATTTTAAATTTTCTAGGTTTATCATTTGAAAAAGCGGGTATACATCTCGTTGTGTTTAGTATCCGTTTTACATATTAATCAGTTGAGTTAAAACTTTATAAAGGAGTTATATTTCATGAAGAAACTATTGTTAATCAGCATGACTTGCTTTCTTCTAGTTATTGCATCCGCTTGCGGCAACGGTAATGGCGCATTTAAAGATAAAAAAACTATTACCATTGGCATGAATAACTATACTGAAAACATTGCCTACACGTACGTGTGGAAACACATTTTAGAAGATCGAGGCTACAAAGTCAGAACCGTTTTCTTAGAGAAAGCTGGTGTTTGGGTAGGAACAGCTAATGACGACATTGACATTTCGTTTGCACCATGGCTTCCTACAACAGATGCGCCTTTTTACAAAAAGTATAAAGATCAAGTAAACATCGAAGACCCTTGGCTTAAAAACGCACGCTTAGGATTTGCAGTTCCCAGCTACATGAAAGATGTGAACACAACGGAAGACCTTGCTAAGGTTGCTTCTGATGTCGATAACAAAGTAATTGGGATCGACCCAGGCTCCAGTATTAACGGATTAGCGGAACAAGCGTTAAAAGATTATAACCTAAAAAGCTACACGCTTGTAAAATCTTCTGAAGCAGCTATGCTCAGTGAACTGCGCAAAGCCTATGATGCCAAAAAACCAATTGTTGTTACCATGTGGAATCCGCACTGGGCTTTTGCAGACTTTGATATCAAATACTTAAAAGATCCTAAAAATTCGTTTGGAGACCCTGACAATATTTACACAATGACAAGCAAGGAATTTAAAAAGACAAATCCTCAAGTCATAAAATGGATGAATAATGCACAGATGAATGATAAATTAATCAGTCCTCTTCTGTCACAAGTCGAAAAATCTTCAAACCCTGAAGAAGCAGCGCAAGAATGGGTAAAAAAACATAAAAAGCTAATCGACAGTTGGACAAAAGAGTAATGAAGGTAAAAGAAAACAACAATTGAGGTGGACATATGGAACACGTAAAATTAAAAGTACAAAATATCACCAAAGTGTTTGGTAAGAATCCGTCAAAAGCGATTGATTTACTTCAAAAAGGAAAAACAAAAAAAGAAATTCTAGAAGAAACAGGAATGACAATCGGGGTTAATCAAGCAAACTTCGAAATCAAATCCGGTGAAATCTTCGTCATTATGGGCCTGTCTGGAAGCGGTAAATCCACTTTAGTTCGTATGTTTAACCGCCTTGTGGAACCAACATCTGGATCCCTTATTTTAGACGGTGACGATGTAGTAAAAATGAACAAAGAAGAACTTCGCGACATGCGCCGAAAAAAAATGAGCATGGTTTTTCAAAACTTTGCCTTATTCCCTCACCGTACGGTTCTTGATAACACAGAATACGGATTAGAAGTTCAAGGTACACCAAAAGCCGAACGTGAAAAGAAAGCAAAAGAAGCGCTTGAATTAGTAGGTTTGAAAGGGTACGAAAATCAATATCCCGGTGAACTGAGCGGCGGTATGCAACAGCGCGTCGGGCTGGCCCGAGCACTTGCTAATGACCCTGACATTTTATTAATGGATGAAGCATTCAGTGCACTAGATCCGCTTATTCGTAAAGACATGCAAGATTTCTTACTGGAGCTTCAAGAAAAAATGGAACGCACAATCATTTTTATTACCCATGATCTTGATGAAGCTCTTCGAATCGGAGATCGCATCGTTTTAATGAAAGACGGCAGTGTTGTTCAAGTAGGAACACCTGAAGAAATTATGACAAACCCTGCCAATGATTATGTAGAGCGCTTTGTGGAAGACGTTAATGTAGCTAAAGTATACACAGCTGAAAGCGTGATGAATCGTGCCGAATCCATTACCGTAGACCGAGGTCCGCGCGTGGCTCTTAAAATTATGCAAGAAGCTGGTTATTCAAGCATCTACGTCGTAGACAAGAAAAAAACTCTTCTAGGAGTTGTAACGGCAGATGATATTAGCCGCGCCATTAAACAAGATAAACTGACAGCAGACGTATTAGATACGGATATTCCGACTGTTACAACGGATACGCTACTAGAAAACCTGTACGACAAAATGGTTATCAGTCGTTTCCCACTGCCGGTTGTAGATGAAAACCATCGTCTGCGCGGCATCATAAAAAAAGAACGAGTGATTGAAGCACTCGCCGGTACTGATAGTAATGAGGTGAACGTAAATGAATAGTATTCCTAAAATTCCCGTTGGCAATTGGATTGACCATTTTGTCACGTTTTTAAACGATAATATTAAAGGATTTTTTGATGTTATTTCAGCGATTGTCGATGGTATTGTAAGTTTTATTGTACTAGTTCTAACCTTTCCACCAGCATTAATTTTAATCTTAATTGTCGGAGTCATTGCTTGGTTTTCAAGTAAAAAATGGTCGTTTACTATTTTATCAATGATTGGCCTGTTATTTATTCTTAACCTTGACTACTGGCAAGAAACCATGGATACACTAGCCCTCGTTTTAACAAGCGTACTGATTTCAATTATAGTAGGAATCCCGCTAGGCATTTGGGCATCTCAAAGCGAGAAAGTTACTCGAATTATTACGCCGATCTTAGACTTTATGCAAACAATGCCCGCATTTGTTTATTTGATTCCAGCATTGTTCTTCTTTGGTATTGGTGTCGTACCAGGTGTTATCTCATCTGTTATCTTTGCAATGCCTCCAACAATTCGCTTAACGAACCTAGGTATCCGTGAAGTACCCGCTGACTTAGTAGAAGCAGCAAATGCGTATGGTTCAACAACAAAACAAAAATTATTTAAAGTACAGCTTCCATTAGCTACAAAAACAATCATGGCAGGAATTAACCAAAGCATCATGCTATCCCTTTCAATGGTTGTTATCGCCTCTCTTGTAGGTGCTCCGGGACTTGGTGCGGAAGTATATCGTGCAGTTTCTCGACTTGAAGTCGGCACGGGCTTTGAAGCCGGAATTTCAATCGTTATTTTAGCGATTATTTTAGACCGTATTACTCAATATTTTGGAAATCGTTCAAACCAACGAGCATAAGTAAAAAAGAGACCAACTCCGGTGAGTTGGCCTCTTTTTATTTATTTTTGTAACACGCTACAAAGATTGCTTCTCCTTGAAACGATTCAATTCCTTGTTGATTCGTTTTAATTTCGAAAAACTGCTTAAATCCGCTTGGTATATTCAGCATATATTGAGTAAGCTCACGCTTTGTCTCTTCAGGAACATTCATCATCCCACACCAGTCATCAAATAAAAAGCGCTTTGGAAAAGTTGTCAGCACTTCCGTACGGAATCCTTGCATTTCAAGCATAGAAAGCCACTCTGTTTTTTTATAAGCACGATAATGGCTTGGATCTCTTGTCTTTTCAACTCGATTATAAAACTCGTCATAAGCATTCACTTCCGGTGCTACATTATCAATAAGCAAGAACTGTCCCCCTGGCTTTAACACTCGGTATACCTCTTTGATGAACTGTTTAATATTAGGAAAATGGTGCGGTGCAATTCTGCACGTTACCGTATCAAACTCGTCATCTTGAAATGGCATATCTTCAGCATCTCCTTGAACAAACGATACATTTTCATGACCATTTTCTTTAATGAAGCCTTCAGCACTTTGCAACATTTGAGGAGTTAAGTCAAAAGCCGTTACTTCTTGAAAGACAGGTGCTAGCTTATTTGCTACGTGTCCTCCTCCTGTTGCTACATCAAGCAGCCTTCCTCCTCTATTTTCTTCAGCAATTTCCGCTAAAACAGCTAAATCTTTGCCTTTCGCATGACCTTTACTTTTGACATACTTTCCGGCATTCCCCCCGAACTGACTGACAACCATTTCTTTATTACTCATCTATTCTCCCCCATTTCCCTCTTTAAAACTCTCTCTTACTTTGCCTAGTGCATTCACATATTTATTATGAAACGTGTGAATGTATTCTTTTTCTTTCTCCCCACTGATGAAACATGCGAAACAGCGGAGGAAGAAGCAGCCAAATGGTTAAAATTCGAAGCACTTGGACCGCTACTACCAACGTCGAATCGGCTTGCAGTACAATTGATGTTGTTACCATTTCTGCAATGCCTCCAGGAGCAAACGCTAAAATAGACGTGATAAGCTCGATTCCAGTTATTTTGGAGACTGCTAGTGCACAGACAAACATAGCAGCGATTAAACCGATTGTATTAATAAGGGCCACAACTATAATTTTTTTTACGCCAATAAACATTTCTTTATGAAAGCGAGAACCAATGCTTGACGCGATAAAAATTTGCGATAAAACCATCACAGAATGAGGCCAGTATGCTTGAAGATTATAGCCCACGTACGATGAAGCTGCTGTTTGAACAATCGCAACAGTAAGCATTCCTCCTACTAACCAAGGAGCAGGAAATTTAAGTTTTTTTCCTATATAATAGCCTACTACTGCTGTAACGATTAAAACGCCTGTCCATAACAGTGATTCCCATTGAAAAATACTCGGAGTAACTGACACTGCATGCCGTCCCGTATTACTTCCCCAATAGACGACAAATAAAGGAACAGCAAGCACAACTAAAAACACGCGCATCGTTTGAATAATGCTTACAACTGCCGTATTGGCTCCTACTTCTTCAGCCATGCCTGGCATTGCGCTCATTCCACCAGGAGTCGTGCCGAAAAAGCTTGTTAATAAGTCTGTGGAACTGAACTTCCATAGCAAATAACCGGATAAAAGAGAAAAAACAACGGACAGCAAAAGCATAATCGTAATGGTGGGCCAGTGAGATTGAAACGTAGTCAACACAGATAAGTTAATTTTTTGACCTAATTCAATCCCTAAAATACACTGTCCTGCGTACAGCCAATATTTTGGAATACCTTTTTTGCTTGTTTGAGATAAAAAACGCGGCTTTCGAAAAGCTAGAATAGCAGCTAAAATGAGGGTCCCAAGCATCCAGCCAATGGATAAGCCTGTTAACGATAAAAGAAATCCTCCCACGCTTGTTAGTAAAATAAAAAATATAGATTGTAAAAAAATAATTCTTGCGTTCATATCTACTTCCTTCCTTCTACAAGGCTTTTCTTTCTTACACCGAACATTCTTCTTCTTAACTATAGTATAATTTTAGAGATAATTAAAATATCGAAATTTTATTATAAACCATTCATTTTTTTTATTCCTGGAGGGATAGTATGGACGATCGAGATTGGCTTATTCTACAAGTGTTGTATCGAGAAAAAAACATTACAAAAGCAGCCAAGGAGCTGTTTATCTCTCAGCCTGCGCTTACGCATAGACTGCAGCAGATGGAGAAGGAATTTCATGTTCAGATCGTGAACAGAGGGCGCCGCGGAGTTCAGTTTACACCGCAGGGAGAATATTTAGTCAAGTGCGCAGAAGAAATGCTGCTCACGCTTCAAAAAATAAAAGAAAATGTGTTAAACATGGATGATCAATTAACCGGTACTTTACGTCTAGGAGTGTCTAATTTTTTCACTGACTACAAGCTCCCTGGACTATTACGCTTATTTAAAGAGCGATTTCCTGACGTTGAATTCAAAGTCACGACCGGATGGAGCAGCGACATGGCCCACTTACTTTATAAGCACGACGTTCATATTGCGTTTGTCAAAGGTGATTATAACTGGCAAGATCAGAAAGAGCTGCTTTTTAAAGAAACGATTTGCATTGCGTCCGCACAGCCTGTTGACATAAACAACCTTCCCAATATACCTCGAATTGACTATCATCAAGATCGTTTTTTAAAAACATCTGTTGATAACTGGTGGGCTGAAAATTACTCTCAGCCTCCCCTTGTGAGTATTGAAGTGGATAAAGCAGAAACGTGCAAAAAGATGGTTGTAAACGGACTCGGTTATGCGATTTTGCCGAGTATGCTGCTTGACGACGCAGCAGAGATTTACAGATACACGTTAAAAACAAAAGACCAGCAGCCTTTAACGCGCAGCACATGGATGTTTTACCATGAGGATTCCTTAAAAATTAATATTGTAAAAGCTTTTATTGAGTTTATTCAAAACTTGGATTTAAAAGATGTACACTGATAGAAAGAGGTTGAAACAAAAGTAGTTTAGCCGAAATGAAAAACGAACCATTGATCAAAATGTTTGATTAGTGGTTCATTTTTTTGTTGTAGTGAACATAGGTTTCATCTGTTTCGTTCCTTCTAGCAGTTGATTGGAGGGCAAGACGAAGACTCCTGCGGGAAAAGCGGAACAGGTGAGACCCCGCAGGAGCGTAAGCGACGAGGAGGCTCACCGGCCGCCCGCGGAAATCGAAGTCTTGCACGGAAATCAACTGCGGTGTCTCAAGCAGTTCAGCTCATATATCCCATTTGTTCGTCTTTAGATTAGATTCATTTCGTCATGTCTCAACCTTTTCTTTATCATATCTACTCGTCATTTGTTCCGCCCATTAAGTCTGAATACAGCTTGCTTTGCTGCTCAAGAAACACCTTAGCACCGCTGCTATTTTTATAAAAAGAGGTTAAATCGTTATCTTTAAGCAGCTGTTCCCATTCTTTTGTATGAACCATTTCATACACTGTCTTATTCCAATATGCTACCTGCTCTTTGGTCATATTAGGCGGTCCCATTAGACCTCTCCAATGGCTAAATGTTACGTCAATTCCCGCTTCTTTCCACGTTGGGATCTCTTTTAGCTCTTCTAGCCTGCTGGGAGAAGAAACGGCGAGTATTCTTACCTGCCCTTGTTCATACTGCTTTTTTACTTCTGATAATGACATGGGTGCTACATCTAGCTGATGATGAACGAGCGCATCGATCACTTTATGACTGCTGTTGTAAACGAAAAACTCAAGCTTGGAAGAGTCTACGCCTGCTTTTTTATTTAGCTGCATGAACGATAAATGATCGTCGTTTCCTAAGCGAGGTGATATTCCCACTTTCATACTGGATTCACTTTGATTTAACGTGCGTATGAGCTGTTTTAAATTATATATAGGAGAGTTAGCAGGGACTACGATGACCTCCCATTCAGATGTTAAAATAGCGAGCGGAGTAAAGTCTTTATAGGTTAATTGACTTTGCCCTAGCAAATTATTTGTAATCAGCAAACTAGAATTCCCGGAAACAACACTCCCCTCTTTTCTCTGTTTAATATATTTCCATCCTTCTTCACCTTGACCACCTATTTTATTACTAACAGAAACAGGCACCTTCACAATCTTCTTTTCCGTTAGCACTTGTTGAATGGCTCTTACTGTTATGTCTGCTCCTCCGCCTTTTGCACCGGCTGCCACAATTTCAATTTGTTCCATATTAATACGTTCTTTTTTTGAAGGAGAAGAACAGCTAACAAGCACTACACTTATAAAAACTATCATGAGCTTTTTGATCATATATACCATCCTTCAAGGCTAATGCTACGCTAAATAGTACTTGCGCTCCGGCCGTCCAATAATCCCATAATCATATTCAACATGACATTCACCAGTTGATACTAAATACTCTAAATATCGTCTAGCGGTCGTTCTAGATACTCCCATGTGTTGTCCCATCTCTTCGATCGTAATTCCTTTAATGCTTTTTAAAATGTCTTTTGATTTTTGTAATGTGATACCATCAATACCTGAAGGAAGAGATTTATCCGCTTTTGGCTTTGTTCTAGTATGTCCAAAGTATGCATCAATAAATGATTGATCAACTTCTTCATGCCTACTAAACAGTTCCTTTTTCTCTTGATACTGTTTAATAGCATTAATGAAGGATTCCATCATAACCGGCTTAATCAAGTAATTGACGACCCCGTTTCTCAAACAGATTTCTACAATATTTTTTTCTGTTGCAGCCGTTACAACGATAACGTCAACATGCGGAAACTGCGCTCTGATTTTTGGCAGTAAATCCGTTCCCATTTCATCTGGCATATAGATGTCTAAAAGAAGTAAATCAACTTTCTTTTCCCTTAGCATTTTAAGCGTCTCTTTTGCATTTAAAGCTTTGCCTACAACTTCTACACCATCTACTTCTAATAAAAACCGCTCTTGAACTTGAGCAATTCGAAAATCGTCTTCTGCAATTGCAACTCGTAACATTTCGACTCTCCCCTTACTTCTCGTGATTCAGTTTTTTGGAAGGTAAACTGAAAAAATGGCTCCTCCTTCCGGCTGGTTATACACTTCAATAGATCCTCCAAGTTCATCTACCATTTTCTTTATATTTGCCAGTCCGTACCCTCTATCTGTACCTTTGGTTGAAAAACCTTTTGTGAAAATTTGATTTAGTACTTCTTCTGATATACCTGGTCCGTTATCCATTACTTCAATAATTAAATCATGACCAAGATCGGTAATAAAAAACGCCACTTCTTTTTTAGACTGCTGACTCACCGCTTCAAATGCATTATCAATTAAGTTCCCAATAATGATAATGAGATGAGAAATTTCAATATGTTCTGGAAGCGTATCGAGCGTACTCTCCGAATCAACCGAAAAGTGAATTTTTTTTTCAGATGCTTTTCCAATCTTCCCAAGCAATATTGCTTGGACTTTAGAATCTAATATCTGATCAAAGAGAATACGATTTTGAGTTTGGTGTACGGCTGATTCTTTTTGAATAAACTCAAGTGCATCTTTGTACTGCCCTAACTGCAGCAAACCTGACAAAACATACAGCTTATTCGTAAACTCATGCGTTTGCGCTCGTAAATCCTCCGAATACTTTCGTACCTCTGAAATTGTATTAATTAAGCTTTTTAATTCTGTCTTATCACGAAAACTAGCGACCACTCCCACAATTCTTTTATGTTCGATAATAGGTGTTAAGTTTAAGATAAACGTTTTTTCATTTAGAAAAATCTCTTGGTCGCTTCGGGCTATTCCCGTATCTAGCACTTCAATCATATTCGTATAAGGAAATACTTCAATGATATGATGATGTAAATATTCCGTCTGTAACCCCAGCATATTTTTAGCTGATGTATTCATCATCGTAATAAAGCCTTGATGATCAATAGCAATAATTCCTTCTTTTATTGAAAGTAAAATCGCATTTCGTTCACGGTACAAAGAAGCGATTTCATGCGGCTCAAGACCGAGAGTATCTTTTTTAATACTTTTAGCTAAAAAAATGCCCCCCATCATTCCAAACAATAAAACAGCTAGAGAAAATAGGATAATTTGCTGAATACGCGTAATGAGCTGAGCATGAACATGAGACTTTAAAAACTCAACCGTCACCACTCCCACGACCTCTGTATACTTTCCATGATTGATGACAATAGGCGCTTTACCCATAATAGCAGGGCCAGTTGTGCCCTCTCCATCAAGCGTGTAATACCCGCCAAACAGCAGTGCTCGATCGTTAACCGCTTCTTTGTTTTTCTTTCCTATCCATTTTTGATTAGAATGAGAATAGATGATTTGCCCGCGGTTTTGAACCACAATACTTGCTGCTCCGATTTGTTCCCTCACTTGCTCGGCAAGAGGCTGAATATAGCGACTCGGCTGTTTTTTTTGAAAAGCAGCTTTAACTTCCGGCATAAATGATATTGATTTGGCTGCTTGAAGAGCCAGCTGCTCGGCTTGCCTTTTAGATTCTACAAACTGCATGTAAGAGAAAATACTCGCTAAAAGAACAATAACAGTTATGATTAATGCTGCGGATAAACCTACGATTTTTGTTTGCAACGATACTTGAAACCATTTTTTCATTTCATCGCACCTTTAGCCTTTACCTTATAGTTCTATTCCTCTTTTATTTTATCAAAATTTTTTGTATATCCGCTTCTTATTCCAAAAGCTTTTTAGACAAAAAAACTTATCAATCCCAAAAGCGGAATTGATAAGTTTTAGGTTCATAATCTTTACAGCGTAATTACTCCTGTAATAATAGCTACTAAAAGCATCATCATCGCTGTTCCAATCGTCCACTTTAAAGTAAAGCGCTGAAATTCACCGAGTTCGACTTTTGCCATACCGACCAATAGATACGTAGAAGCAACTAAAGGACTTAGTAGGTGAACAGGTTGACCAATCAATGAAGCACGACCAATTTCTGCAGCATCAATACCGTATGCGGAAGCTGCCTGAGCAATAATTGGTAGAATCCCATAGTAGTAAGCATCATTTGACATAAAGAATGTAAATGGCATACTTGTGATAGCTGTAATTACAGACATGTAAGGTCCTAACGCATCTGGAATTAATCCTACTAAGCTATTACCCATTGCATCTACCATTTTTGTACCTGATAAAATCCCTGTGAATACGCCTGCTGCGAATACAAGAGATACAACAGCAAGTACATTACCAGCATGTGCTGTGATACGCTCTTTTTGAACTTCTAAATTTGGATAGTTAATCATAATAGCGATTGCAAACCCAATCATAAATAGAATTTGAAGCGGCATAACACCTGTAATCAATCCTACTAATAATAGAGCTGTTAAAGCAAAGTTTACCCATAAAAGCTTCGGACGCTTGTACTCGATTCCTTCAGCAGCTGCTGCTTCTGCAAAAGCGACTTGAGCATTTGTGACGTCTTGAATATCAATAACACCTAGGCGTTGGCGCTCTTTTTTCCCAAAGTAGTAAGCTGTGATTAATAACCAAACAGCTCCGCCAACCATAGCTGGAATCATTGGTGTAAACACCTGTGAAGCATCTAACTTCAATGCGCTCATTACACGAGCAGTAGGTCCACCCCAAGGTGTTAAGTTCATAACTCCACTACCCATAATTGCGATACAGGCTAAAATCATCGGTTTCATATTTAGCTTTTTATAAAGTGGAAGCATCGCTGAAAGCGTAATCATATATGTTGTTGTTCCGTCTCCGTCTAATGAGATAATAAGAACTAAAATAGCTGTACCAATTGTGATCTTTAGAGGATCACCTTTTACGATTTTTAAAATTCTCCCTACGACTGGATCAAACAAACCAGCATCGATCATAATTCCAAAATATAAAATAGCAAACATTAACATAACGCCTGTAGGCGCTAATTCTTTTACACCGTTTAAAGCCATTTCTCCAATATCACTTGTGAATCCCCCTATGATTGCAAACAATACTGGAATAACCATTAAAGCAATAAGCGGCGTTAATCGTTTTGTCATAATCAGAAACATAAATGTACAAACCATCAAAAACCCAAGAATAGCTAACATTATTACCCCTCCTATTTTTGAATCCGCTTTCATAACAGTGGAAGCGATTCGTTTGTATGTATGACTTGCATATGTATGCCAGTTCGTCTATACGATTACAACATCGCTTGTTCACTATTAAGTTGTACCTTAAAACGTTAAAATTTTCTGTCTTTTCTTAAAATAATCATAATTTACAGGAGGGTATAGTGTAAATAATTCGTACTATAAAAACTTTTAAAACTTTATGGGTAATTAAATCCTTTTTGTTCATTGGAAGGATAAAAGAAAGGAAGAGGAAAAAGATAGGAAAATGAAAAACGGAGAGAGAGGAACTATTCTCGTGAATTATTCAATTTGAACTCTAAGAGAATAAGCTCCAGGGTGAGGAGTTTTATTCCATTGAGTAAGAGATTCCTCTAAAAATGGAATGTTTTTTAATTTTTTTGTTTGGTACTTTTCTATTTTTGAATATTTTTCTAAAGCATACGTATTAGCAAACATTTCATGTGCTCTATTTCCTTCTTTTAAAAGCGTTCCATTTGTCATACGATCCACATGATGTCCTAATTCATGCAAAATGATAAAAGCAAATTGATGAGGCTTTTTATTTTTTGTTGTATCGATAAAGACAATAGGACATTCCGTTACTGTATATTTAATATAGTCAATTTCAAACTGAAGTTTGCGCTTCTCTTTTGGAAGGTTATCATTAAATTGGCCATAGTATACACCTAGCACATCTTTTCCTTGCACCTTTACACTGCCTAAGCAATACACACCTTTTAGCCCATCCCAGTCTTTTTCGTCTGTTACATTAGCAATTTCCTGCAGGGCGGCTTTTTGCTTCGCACTTATAATCCCATGAAACGTTACGCCATGAATTTGGACCTTTTCACTACGTTTAAACATCTTCTTGCCTCCTTTGCTAAATTCCTTCTACAACATATTATTTATTAATAAGTATATTCATTCACAATACATGGTTAGAAACATAAGTTAATGTCAAGATTCCCGTTTTGATGTTTTTTAACCCTGCTGATATGCTGCTTCGTTTGTTTTCTATTTTACTATATTACATATTTAGCCATTAATAAAATATCATTTTTTTATGATTTACCATTACTTTTTTTTATTTCTATTTTTGTTTATCCATAACCTGAAGCCTACGTATCATTTTTAGATTTAAAACCATCGCTATATAAAGAAAAGGATAGCAAAAAAACGAGTATAGAATCTTCCATTCATTATAATAAAACACTTCTGTTTGGATAGAAATGTACTCAAACAGTGTTGTAAGAATTACCCACACTGTAATATATACAGCTTTTTTAGCCAAACTCTTGCTCTGCGGATAAAAATTCAAAAATACACTATTCGTCGCAGGATAAATAAAAATAAAAATTAAAAGATATTCAAAATCTACTCCTTTTGTAAAGAATCCATAAAGATCATATTTTACATCAAGATATATATCTGCTACCGATCCTAAAAACATGACAAACAAAGAAGTTGTATACATTTCCATCCAGCTGATACGCTTTGGCATAACTAGTACACTCAGAATAGAAATCACCGTTGTAAGGATTAATAGCACCATACTTACGACCTCGTTTCCTATAGGAGATAAAAACAGCTTTCCCATTGAATATTAAATTCATTCTGAAGACTAACAATTAAGGCTTTATAAAAAAGAGATTGAGGCCTAACTACATCAATCTAATCTAAAAACGAACAAACGGGCTAAATGAGCTAGTATAAACTGCTTGTTCCACTGCTAGAATCCACTGACATATATGAAAGCTGCGTTCACTCTACCAATAAAAAATCCGAACGAGTTTGATTCTCCATCAAGAATCAAACTCGTTCGGATCTTCCTTCAACTAAAATACTTTTTCCCAGCGTCTTTTTTTAACGAAAGGAAATAATGCAAGAACCAAGCTCTTGCTGTCCCCATTTAAGTGAAAGCTCATCATGATGAGAAAGCGGACCTACTCCCTCAGGTGTACCTGTAAAAATAAGATCTCCTTTATCAAGACCAAAATGTTTTCCTGTAAAATCAATAATCGTTTGTAAGTCAAAAATCAAATCTTTAATATTCCCCAGCTGAACGCGTTCATTGTTTTTCACTAGCGAAAAGTCTTTCTTCTTAGATGCTTCTACTCCTTCAAACGGAATAAAGTTTCCCACGACCGCTGAATGTTTGAATCCTTTTGCAAGGAGCCAAGGGTGCTTTTTTTGTTTTAATTCACTCTGCACGTCTCGAAGGGTCAAGTCTAATCCAATCGTCATCTCGTTAACAAGTTCATCCACTGTTATGCCTTCTTTGTAAGATTGTCCAATATGAAGAATCAATTCAGTTTCAAAGTGCACCTCTCCTTGGTCGCTAGGAAGAGTGATTAATTGTCCAGCTGCTTCAACGAGAGCGTGAGTAGGTTTTGAAAATAAAAAAGGTGATGTTGGAATATCATTATGTAATTCTTTTGCATGCAGTGCGTAGTTTCGCCCTACACAATAAACATTTTTAATATCTTTCACTTTCATCATCCCTTCTTTCGTTCAAATAAAGATTTTTCAACTTGTATTCTTTTATTTTACAAGAAAAAAAGATTGAGACATAACAAAATGAATCCAATCTAAAGACGGAAAATGGGGATAAATGAGCTGGACTGCTTGTGACACCGCTGTTGATTTCCGTGCAAGGCTCCGCTTTCCGCGGTCGGCCGATGAGCCTCCTCGTCGCTTACACTCCTGCGGAATCTCATTCCTTCCGCTTTTCCTGCAGGAGTCTTCGCCTTGCCTCCAACCAACAGCTAGAAGGACCTGCACACACAAAATCTACGTTCACCATGATCATAAAAAAACACGAACTATCTATTTTTGATAGATAGTCCGTGTTTAGCGTTAACGAAACAACTTTTGTCACATTCTCTTTCTGTCAATCTGTTATTTTCTAGCCCATTTTGTAATGCCTTTAATATCATCTGGAGTTGTGCGGCAGCACCCTCCAATTAACTGAGCTCCTGCTTCATACCAGCTGTGAGCGCTGCAGCCATACGTTTCGCCCGCGGATGTCCCGTTCCATGTTTTAGATTCAGCATCATAATGCTCCCCTGAATTTGGATACACAACGACTGGCTTATCCGTTTGAGATTTAATTTCTTTAATAAGTGAAGAAATATATTGAGGCGGCGTACAGTTAACTCCAAGAGCCGCTACTTGCTCATAGGAATCTAAATAGCGTGCACACTCCGAGATTAATGTTCCGCTGCTAATGTGCAGGTCATCTTTTGCGCTGAACGTAATCCATGCGTACGCTCCTTCAAATTCTTCTAGCAGCCTCGCAATGGCTCTTGCTTCCATTAAATTAGGAATGGTTTCACAAGCTAGTACGTCCGCTCCTGCTTCAATTAATGCTTTCATACGAGGACGATGAAATTCCATTAACTCTTCTTCTGTTACATCATACTGTCCAGTATATTCCGATCCGTTTGCTAAAAATGCTCCGTAAGGCCCTACCGAAGCGGCGACAATTGGTTTTGGACGATTAAGACGATTCTCTTCTTGCTGCCAAAATTCATCTCTTGCTTCAGCCGCAATTTTTACAGATGCTTGAATTAACTCGCGAGCCTCTGCTTCACTCAAGCCACGTTTAGCAAAACCTTCAAATGTGCTTTGATAACTTGCTGTAATTGCACAGTCAGCTCCTACTGCAAAGTAATCTTGATGCACTCTCTTAATCAATTCAGGCTGCTCCATCAGCACTTTTGCAGACCATAAGCTGTCGTTCAAATCACAGCCATATCTCTCCAGTTCAGTTGCCATTGCACCATCTAGTACAATCACAGGAAATGTATGTAAAATTTGTTGGATAGGATTCATTGTTTAATCTAGGGTTGTCCACTAGCAGTTAGCTTCGATTACCCTATCCTCCTTTCAGATAATTTAAAATATATGCAAAAAAAGTCTAAAGGACTAGGCAACTTTTGTCAAGAAACCGAAGAAATAAGGAGAGGCTTATAACCAAGCATTTTTCAACCGCCTTATTCCTTCTTCTATTTCTTCTCTCTCCAAACTTCCAAAACCTAATAATAGATGAGTCTTTTGTTGAGGTGATTCCGTAAGCCAATAACGAGAAGTGCCGTAGACAGAGACATCTTGCTTTCGAGCTGCGCTAATTAACTTCTGTTCGTTCATATCGTTGTGCACGCGGACAAGTATATGCAAACCTGCATATTCTCCTGACACCGTGATTTTTTTGTTAAACTCCTTCTGTAAAGCCGCCAAAAGAGTATCGTGTTTCAGTTGATAAGCAGTTCTCACTCTTCTTAAATGCTTACTCCACTCTCCGTTTTTCATCATCAGTCCGAGCGTCCGCTGATGAAGGGCTGGAACAGCTTGCTCGTATAAAGAGAAACGTTCATGATATTCCTTTAGAAGAACTTCCGGTAATACAAGGTAGCTGATTCTTAAAGAAGGCATAAAAGATTTTGAAAATGTCCCTGTATAAATGACGCGCCCCTTAGAGTCTAAGCTTTGCAATGAAGGGATGGGAGAGCCTTTATAACGAAATTCTCCGTCATAATCATCTTCAATAACAAATCCATTGCAGTCATTCGCCCATTTAAGAAGCTCTATTCTTCTTGAAACAGGCATGATCATTCCGTATGGAAACTGATGAGATGGTGTAACATAAACAGCTCGTGCTTGGCTATCATAAAGCTCTTGGATGTTTATGCCTTTATTATTAAGCGACACGGGTTTTAAGGAAAATCCATGCTGCTTAAATACAAAGCTAGCCCCGTCATAGCAAGGATTTTCAAAGGCAATATCTCTGATGCTTTGCTTTAACATCTGCGCTAATAAACTGAGTGATTGCTGCGTACCTGCTCCAATAATAATTTGATGTTTCGAACAAACCACTCCTCTTGACTGATAAAGGTACGTCGCAATTTCTTCTCGCAGTGATTCTTCTCCTTGATTTTCTTGGTACGTGAACAGCGCTTCTCTATAAGTTTGAAGACTTTCATTGTATCGTTTTTTCCACTCATTCAAGGGAAACAAACGGCTATCAACTTTTCCATACCGAAAATCATAGGTACACGACTTTGTTTCTGAGTGAGGGTGTAAAAATACAGTCGGCTTTTTATCTGTTTGCAATAAATCAAACTGTGTATTCGTTACGTACAGTCCACTTTTGGGCCTGCTTTCTACATATCCTTCAGCTAAAAGCTGCTGATAGGCCATATCTACAGTATTTCGACTTACGTTTAAGTAATCAGCAAGAGACCGGATAGAAGGCAGTTTGTCATTTACTTCCACCCTGCTGGATACAATTTCTTTTTTTATATATTCATATAGCTGGTGATACAAAGGCATATCATCCTTGCGGTTTAATAAAGGTGTGAACTTCAAGCTAGCTCCTTTCATCTGTCCCTATTTTATTTTTTAAATCTGGCTCTTTTAGAGGGGATACATTTCTTTTACTATAAGTGTAGATCATCTGATTAAAAAGGAGAAGATTTAATGACTACTATTACAATTCATCAAGCTAATACTGCTGATATGGAAGCACTTATTTCATTAATGAACGAATACATTGTTGATTTTTACAAGCGTCCTCAGCCTACCAAAAAGCAGCTGAGAAATTTGATTAATCATTTGTTTCACCATTCCGATGCTGGCGTTCAGTTTATCGCGACTCAAAATGACGAGGCAGTAGGTTTTTCAACGCTTTATTTTACATTTAGCACCACGCGTGTAAAGCCTGTAGCGATTTTAAATGACTTGTACGTTACTGAAAAAGCAAGAGGACAAAAAATTGGAGAAAAGTTATTTTCGGCCAGTCATCAGTATACAAAAAAACATCAGTATGCAGCTATGTCTTGGGAAACGGCTTATGATAATACAAGAGCCCAAACGCTTTACAGGAAAATGGGCGGAAATGTAACGAACGATGAATGGATTCACTACGACATTTCAAACGATATTTTATAATATTCTTCCATCCATAAAGTTTTAACACGTTCTTAACACTCCTTTCATAAATGTGTTTTATTATGAATACGACAAATAAATCAGTTTCTGTATGTATTTGTCACATTCTCTGTTAAAGTTTTCACAAAGTGTTCAAACTTTAAGTGAAAACGCTTTCTATTTTTGTGTATAATAAAAATATGCAAATGAAAATGAATGTTACAGCTCGTTAATCATACACATTTTAAATATGGAAGGAGTTTTGAAAATGATTTTAAAAGCATTAAGAAAAAACGGGGCCGTTACAATTAACTATTATAAAAACGGTTTGCTTCAAACGTTTAAAGGAAAAGTACAGCGCCTAGATTTAACAGACCAAACGCTTTCATTAAAAGATGAACAGCAAAATACTTTCTCTATTCGCTTGTCGGGAATTAAAGAAATTTATTGATGAATAGTTTACAGTAAAAAAGAACATGATGCTCATTCTGCTTTGCAGAAGTCATCATGTTCTTTTGATTTTAGCTTTATTTAGCTGATGTTTCTGTTTCTTCTTTCCCGTACATATATTTTGAAGGGTCGACTGTTTGGAAATCCTTCAGCTTGTGGAAACGAAGTAAGTCTCCATAAAGCACTTGATCAGATAACTCCAGTTCTTTCGCTACCTTCTGTTTATAAGCTTTCATTTGATTATTTTCTTTAAGCGCTTGGCCCGTCTTAGAATCATAATACGTTCCATCCACTAATGTATATTTCGGAGATACGTAGTTGCCATTACGGAACGCTACTACATCATCATGTTCTTTAGAAAATAAATCTGTGCCAAATTGGATAAACTCTTTGCTGTCAATCCCTACTAAATGAAGAAGAGTTGGCACAACATCAATTTCTCCACCGTACGTATGATTAACTCCGCCTTTTACTCCAGGAACGTGAATGAATAGAGGTACACGCTGCAGCTGAGCATTTTCATAAGGCGTAATTTCTTTTCCCATTACTTTTTCCATTGCTGCATTATGATTTTCAGAAATACCGTAGTGATCTCCATAAATCATAATCACAGAATTATCATAAAGCCCAGAAGCTTTCAGTTCTTGGAAGAAAGATTGCAATGATTCGTCTAAATAACGAGCCGTTTGGAAATAACGGTCAACTGTTGCATCGCCTGTGTTAGCCGGCTGTATGCTTGCCTCATTGTTTCCAAGTAAAAATGGAAAATGATTTGTTAACGTAATTAAATGCGCATAGAACGGCTGTGGTAAAGACTGCAGCATTGGAACAGATTCTTTAAAGAACGGTTTGTCTTTTAAGCCATAATTAATTTTATTTTCACCCGTCATATTGTAATAACTTGCATCAAAGAACTTATCCACACCGAACTGCTTGTAAATTTCGTTACGGTTCCAAAACGTCTTATAGTCTCCGTGCAGCACAGCGCTCGTATAGCCAGCTTTTTGATCTAAAATAGCTGGTGCTGCCTGATACGTATTGCTTCCTTTCAGCACAAAGGCAGAACCTTGAGGAAGGCCGTATAGAGAATTGTCCATCATTAGCTCAGCATCTGATGTTTTTCCTTGTCCTGTTTGATGAAAGAAGTTATCAAAATACGTAAAGTCATTTCCATGGGCCAACGAATTTAAGAAAGGTGTCACTTCCTGGCCATTTAATTTGTAATCAATTAAAAAAGATTGAAATGATTCCAAATGAATTTTGATAATATTTTTCCCTTTAGCTTTTCCAAAATAAACGGGATTTGGTTCCGCATAGTGACTATTTTTAAAATTAACGACGTTCGTTAAATCATTGCTGCTTGCAAATGCTCGCTGTTTAGAGTTTTGAGCAGTCTGAACACCGTCATACATCGTATAATTATAGGTGCCTAAATACTTTACTAGATAATTGCGGTCAAAAGTTCGAGATAGAAGCTGCGGGCGATCAATTTCTGCTAATGTTAAGTTGACAGAAAAAACCATGAATCCTAAAGAAAGAATAGTTACAGCATTCTTAACCGATACTTTTTCATTATGCCAGTCAATTTTTTTACTAAAAAAGAAGAAAAAATAAATAATAAAATCAACAAAATAAAAAACATCATGTGCTTTTAATAAATCCATAATGCTTCCGCCCATACTTCCTGCATTACTTGTCTGCAATAGTGTAGGAAGCGTTACAAAATCGTTAAAAAAACGATAATAGAGAATGTTGCTGTATAACAGCAGCGTCATAATGAAACTGCCTGCAAGAATCCAAGCTCCTGCTTTCTTTCCTTTAAAAAATAAGCCGATTCCTAAAAAAATCAGCACTGAACTCACAGGGTTTATGAACAGCAGCATTTGCTGCATTACGCCGCTTACGCCTAAGTTAAATTCAGTTTTATAAGCCACGTACGACTTTATCCACATTAAAACAGCGGCTAATATGAAATAGTGCAGCGGCTTAGAAACGATTCGCTTCATTTTGATTTTCCTTTCTCGATTAGTTTATGAGTAGATTCACAAAGAACATATAGAAAACCTTTATCATTATACTCATAGAAAATGAAAATTAAATGAAATCCTAGCCTTCACAACTATAGATAGATTCTTTAAATTCATCTACTAGTTTACCTAATACCCACAAATAAATAAACTAAAATCACCTTTTTCATCATAAAATCCCTTCTCCCTCATATACTGTATTCTATTGCAACTCCCGTACTGCAAACTTGTGCATTTTTTCACAATTTATCTACAAACTATTCTCATCTTGCTGTATAATAATAATTCTGCCTTGAGCATCCTCCAAATTCGTATGCTTAAGCCACAGCTTTCTTTTCATAACAGATGCACACATGAAAGGAGATGAATAAATGATTTTAAAAGCGTTAAAGAAAAACAAACATGTAACCGTGAATTATTACGAAAATGGCCTGCTTCAAACCTTCAAAGGAAAAATCCAAAATTTAAACCTAACCGACCAAACCCTCTCCCTACGAGATGAAAAACAAAACATTTTTTCCATTCGTTTGTCTGGCATTAAAGAAATTTATTAACAAAAAAGATCCTGAAGAATTCTTCTAGGATCTTTTTTGTATTTTTTATCCATTTATTATTGAAAAATCATCCAATTGTTGTTAAATTAACTTTACATAATGTTAAATAAACTTAACAAATTTATTAAAAAGACAGCGGGTGATCATATTGACTCTTATTAATCACGTAAAAGAGCTTAGAGCTAAACATGGATATACGCAAGGAGATTTAGCTGAAAAAGTTGGAGCCACTCGCCAAACCATTGCAGCTATTGAAAAGGGAAATTACGTTCCTTCCCTACTACTTGGTTTAACAATTTGTGATGTCTTTCAATTAAAAATGGAAGATGTTTTTACACTTCAAAAGGAGGAGAAAAATGTTGAGTAATGTTATTAAATCTTATTTGTTGAATGTAGTGTCTCTGTTATGCGTAGGTTGGTTTTTATACGATTTTTTAAGCCTAAATATTCAATTTAGTGAAATTATGACCCACCCTGGACCCCCGTGGGAAGTTACTATGTCTATAGGCTCTTTTGCTTCTTTAATTGTTCTTTTAATTGTCTCATTTTTTTACTACCGCGCGCGTAAAAAGACGAAGAATGTTTCGCCTTTATTATTTCCTTTTGAATTTGCAGAAGAAGATGAACGTGAAAAGATGATAACAGCAGAAGCTTGTAAAAAAGCCTTTGTTTTCCTCCTATTTTCTATTCCTATAGGTGCTATATTAATAGCTTTTTATCCGCTGTTACCTAATTCTTTTAGCTTCTATCCCATTGCTGTTCTTTTGCTTCTTTCTCTTGTACAGCTAACGGTGTATTATGTATCAATTAGTAAGATTTATCGCTGATTAAAAAAGGGTTGTTCTTTTTAGAACAACCCTTTTTTAATCTAATAATTCATTGAATTCCCCACAAAAATAATCCGCCCTACATCTATTTCACTATTTTTTCATTTTCTCTGTCTATATTGAACTATAACAATTGAACGATGTATGTTACCTTCCACTGCAGTTTTTCTTCAGTGTTCAGTTGCAAAATATGAAAGATAAAAGGAGCATATCAATGGCAGCTAATAAATGGACAAAATGGATGGTTGGTTTATCGAGCGTTGCTGCATTTACAACATTTGTAGGGCTTTCTCAAAAATATGATCAAACCAATTCAACAGCTACAGCACTAAATAACGATACATCAGCCGATAATTCATCTCAAACTCAAACGGAAGATGAGACGGACCTATTTCCAGATTCAGGATCTGACTCCAATACGGACAATGGAACTAACGGGCAAGATCAATGGTCAAATGACAGTTCTAGTGAGCAAAGTGATCAATGGTCAGACGATAATTCAAGCAGTCAAGACGATCAGTGGTCAGATGATGATTCGAGTAATCAGCAAGACCAGTGGTCAAATGACCATTCCACAAATGGTCAGGATAACGGAGGCAATAATAATGATTCTTCTATCCAATCAAGACCTTCTTAAGGATGTGATGTAATGAGCTACTCATTTAAAGCAATGAATACCGAATTTAATGTATATCAGCTTGAAACGCCTGTCAGCCAAAAAGTGGAGAGCTGGTGTTACCTTGTAGAAGAAACACTAAGCCGCTTTCTTCCAACAAGCGAGCTTTCACAGCTTAATTCACTGAACGGAAGATTATTTTTACCGTCAAAAATGTTGTATGAAGCTGTAAAAACAGCCTCTTACTATTACAATGAGACAAACGGAATTTTCAACCCATTTCTGTATCATTCTATTCAAACTCTAGGATATGACCAAAGCTTTGAACAACTGCCTAACAATCAGCTTCCTCAAGAAGTAGCAGCTTTTGATGCTGTTAACCCTATTATGATTCATAAAGGAATGAGAAGTATTCAGCTTGCTTCTAATGTCGGTCTGGATTTAGGCGGAATTGCAAAAGGTTGGAGCATTCAGCAAATGGCGAATCAATTAAAGAAAAAAGGAACTTCACTTGGGGCAATCGATGGAGGCGGCGATATTGTAACGTGGGGGCCTGCTAGCAAGCACTGGTCCATTGCGCTCTCTCATCCATTTGATTTATCAAAAAATCTCATGAGTATTAAAGTAAAGAGCAACAGCGGCATTGCCACAAGCAGTGTAGGCAAGCGATTGTGGAAAGTAAACGGACACACTCACCATCATATTATTGACGGCAGAATCAGCAAGCCTAGTTCATCAGAGCTTCTGCAAGTAACGGTTGTTTCAGAAGACTTGACCGTTTCTGAAGTCTATGCAAAATGCATGCTTATTCTCGGATGGGACGCTGGATTAAGATTAGCTAAAATGCATCACCCTTCTTTAGAGGTAATTGCGGTTACAAAAGAAGGCAAGGTGTTAATCGAAAAAAATGTGAAAGGTCAGGTATACCATTATGGCTACTCTCCTCGCGCAATTTAGTGCCCACTTTCCCGTTTGGAATACCATTCGGGCAGCCGGCTTAACTTCTTGTTTACTAATGTTTGTATCGGTTGCCGCTGGCATTTCTCACAGCTTTTCGTTTTTTAAACCAAAACGAAAAAAACAGCTTTTGCTGGTTCATCAATCATCGGGGTGGTTCGGGTTATTATTCGGAATGATTCACGGACTTGTTTTATCATTTGATCAATCTATTCATTTTTCACTTTCTGACATTTTAATTCCGTTCACTTCCGATTACAAACCAATTAGCACAGGTCTTGGTACTATTTCACTCTACATTTTATTCGTACTAATTATTACATCCGATTTTATAAAACAGCTTGGGAGAAAAACATGGAAAGCCATTCATTTTCTTGCTTTTCCAGGCTATTTGCTAGCACTGTATCACGGCATTACTTCTGGAACGGATACACATCAGCCGCTTATTCTTGGGATGTACAGCATCACTGGCTGCATCGTTTTGATTTTGCTTTTTTTACGAATTCAACACCAGTCAGCTCCTAAGAACCAAAAAAAAGCTCAGGAAAAACTAAAAAACGCACTCTATCATAGAGTGCGTTTTTTCTTATCCGCGTCCTGCTTGGAATGATGGGTACTGTGTCATACCGCCGTCAGCAAAGAGCGTAATCCCTGTTACATAACTTGCCTCTGAAGAAGCTAGCCATGCAGCAACCGCTGCAATTTCTTCCGGCTCTCCGATGTATCCCATTGGAATCATGCTTTCTACATCTGCACGCTGCTCAGGATCAGCAAATTTCTCAGCGTTAATCGGTGTATTAATCGCTCCCGGTCCAATGTTATTTACACGAATGCCTTTTGGAGCGTATTCTAATGCAAGTGTTTCAGTCATGAGCTTCATACCGCCTTTACTTGCTGCGTAATGAACAAATAATGGCCAAGGAATTTTCTCGTGAACACTCGACATGTTAATAACTGTTCCCTTAACATCATTTTCTACAAAATATTTAATCGCTTCACGGCTGCCTAAGAATGCTCCCGTTAAGTTCGTATCAATGACTTTATTCCAATCACTTAAAGACATTTCATGAGATGAAACCGGATTTTCTAACCCCGCGTTGTTAATCATAATGTCTAGCTTTCCAAATTCTTTAATAGCAGATTGGACTAAATTGATAACGTCAGACTCAACTGTTACATCACCTTTGACGGCAATTGCCTCTCCGCCAACTTTTTTAATTTCTTCTAAGACGCTGTTAGCTTCGTCTTCTTTCGAACGATAATTCACAACTACTTTGGCTTTTTCTGTCGCAAAACGAACCGCCATTGATTTTCCCAAACCTGTAGATGAACCTGTTATGACAACTACTTTTCCTTCTAAATCTTTATACATTGTTAATACCCTCCTAGCTAGCTTTTGGCGAGCCCTAACATGACTCCTGCTATGATGATCAGTATAATTCCAATAATAATCCCAACTAACTGACGCTTCGTTTTCTTCTCACCTAAAATAATGATCCCGCCTAATGTTGAAATGACGATTCCCATTTGGGAAAGCGAAAAGCTTGTCGCTACGCCTACTTTAGGTTGTGAGATGAATAAAAACATATTACCAGCGGCCCAAATAAGACCTGGGATAATGTTGCGAATTGCATATTTATTAAATGGCTTATGCTTAAACGTCAGCAACACTCCTCCAATAACCATACCAATTGCTTGAGGTAATAAAGCCGACCATCCGTCTACATTAAATAGACGGGCTACTACAACATAAACTAAATAACCAACGGTTGAAATTAATAAAATAACAATTCCTTTTTTGAAGTTTCCTTTTCCTTCTTCAGCCTCTTTCTCTTCTTTGCTTTGAAGTGATGCTAAAACAATCCCTACAATAATAAAGATAAGAGCGAGCACACCAAGAATGATTGAAGTTTTTGTAGACCACTCGTGAAACACAATTACTCCAAATAATGAAGTGGAAACTAACTGAAGCCCAGTTGAAATAGGCATCGTTTTAGAAACTCCAATTAAATCAATACTTTTCAGCTGATTACTTTGTCCAACTGCCCAAAATAGCCCCGATACAACTCCAACGCCAAAGATTAAAGGTGTAAGCGTAGGGTGTACAAAAATATAAATACCAATGGAGAAAATCAAAGCTCCCAATGTGGTTCCAAGCGTTTGACTATAAGGTCCTCCGCCTAGTTTCACATTGAAAAGCACAATGCTTCCCCAAAATATGGCTGGTAAGACGGCTAAAAATATGTCCATGTTTCAAAACCTTCCTGTGCTAAAATTAAATGTCAAAGTGCATATTCCCCAATTTTTCCGCCATTAATCCTTTTTTAGGGACATTGTATGAATTAATGACCGCACGAAATATTCTTTGGATAGCGAAAACTGTATACCTTAATTTGTTCTAGGAGAGAAAAAGATATACTTTCTAACGCAAAAAAACAGCTTTTCCAAATAAAAGCTGTTCTGTATGATTTAATTTATTTTTAACATATAGCGATTAATAGGCCTCCCCACTCTGCCGTATTCAACTGATAATTTCAGCTCGTTTTCCTGTTCTAAAAACTCTAAATACCTTCTTGCTGTAACACGCGCAATTCCTACGCCGTCCGCCACTTCTTCAGCAGAAATTGGATGATTTTGTTCGGAAAGATATTGTTGTATCCTCCTTAACGTAACCGCATTTAGCCCTTTTGGAAGCAAATCGGCTTTTTCTTCGAATTGCTGAAACAGCATAGAATCTAATTCAGACTGAGTAATATGTTCTTTTTGACTTATTTTAACTTGAAACGAACGATACTGCTCAAGCGCTTGCTTCATTCGTTCAAACTTGAACGGTTTCATAATATAATCCACCGCGCCGTATTGAAGAACTTTGCGTACGGTTTCAATATCACTTGCAGCCGTAACTGCTATCACGTCTGTTTTATAGCCATTTGCTCGAATTTGCTGTAAGGTGGTTAAGCCATCTTGACTAGGCATATACATATCAATAATCGTTAAATCAGGCTGATGCTGTTTAATGAGCTGTATACCCTCTAAACCATTCGAAGCTGCAGCGATAACGATGAACCCTTCAACTTGTTCAATAAATTGGCGGTTCACTTCTTGTACCATAGGATCGTCTTCTATGAGAAGCACCGTCCATTCTTTTTTATTCATTTCCCACTCCCCCTATAAAAAGAATGTAATGATAAAAGTCGTTCCAACATCTAATTCTGACTCTACTTCGATCTGACCGTTTCCTTTTTCAACAATTTGTTTTACTAAATGCAAACCAATTCCTCTATTTTCCTTTGCTTTGGTTGAAAAACCTTCATCAAAGATTCTCTCTACTTGATCCTCATTCATGCCACATCCGTTATCTTCAACTAAGATAGAAAGAATGCCGTCATTTTGTTCCATACTTATATAGATCTTCCGTTCACGACGCTCCATATGTTGATACGAATCAAAAGCGTTCTCAATTAAGTTACCAATAATAATCACAAAATCATGATGATCTAAGTAAGGAGGAAATGAGCGAAGCTCGCTGTGGCGATCGATAGCTAACTCAATTCCAAGTTCTTTGGCACGGCTGACTTTGCTCAACAGCAATCCCGATATACTTTCATCTTTAATATGCTTATGAAGAAATTGGGTGAGCTCTTCTTGCTGTTCAGACACTTGAAAAACGTATTGAAGAGCCTTGTCTTTATTTCCAAGTTGGATAAGCCCTGCAATCGTATGAAGTTTATTCATGTATTCATGGTTTTGAACTCTAAGAGCGCTTACAAATGATTTAACTCCTGTTAACTCTTCAGCTAATTTTTTAACTTCTGTTCTGTCTTGAAAAATAGCGACCGCACCGACTGTGTGATTATTAACCTTAATCGGCACACGATTGCTTAAAATATTCAAATTTCGAACTTGAAGCTCTCGATTATAAACAGGCTGATTAAGCTGCAAAATTTCTGGAAGTCTTGTATCTGGAATCACATCATAGATCTTTTTTCCAATTACCTCATCGGGTACATCCATCATAATTTTCGCTTTATGATTAAAAATAGTGATGTTCTCCTCTTTATCAATGGCAATGACTCCTTCATGCATGGCATTAAAGGTCTCCGTTCGTTCTACGAACAAACGAGCAATTTCATGAGGTTCAAGCTCAAACATCTCTTTTTTGATACGAGATGCAAGCGCCCACGCTCCCCATCCTCCAAAAAAAAGAGCAAGACCTGAGATAAGAAAGATTTCTTTTTTTAAACTTAAAATGACCTCTGTAAATTTGGGAAGAAGATAGCCTGAGACAACCACTCCTACTTGTTCATGCTGATCGTTTACAACGGGTACAAAAGAGCGAATGACCATTCCGCCTTCTCCTTTTGCTTTATCGGTATAGGTATGTTCTGCAAACGCCTGTCCCTCATCATCTCCTTTAGAGATTTGGCCAATCATGCTTTGCAAAGGGTGAGACAAACGTTCATGATTCATATTCATAACCACTACATAATAAGCACCGTGAATAATGCGAATCGGCTCTACAATTTGATTAATGTTCTTACTATCTTTTTCAATTTTTTCTCGAATTTCAGGCATTTCAGCAACTGTTCTCGAAGTGATTAAAGCCCTTTGCTCTAAATCATTTTCTTTTGACTGCACAAAATTGTTAATCACCACGATACTTGCTAAAAACAACGAAAAGGCCACGATAAAAAAGATTAACCCCGTCATTTTCGTTTGCATCGATAAGCGCATCATAGCGGAACACCTACTGCTGATTGAAGTTTATTTTAATTTTACCACGTTGAGAAATTGCGTGTTAGAATATTTGTAGAGAAAAATTATTGAATCGCGGGGTTGGACATTTTGAAGATGTTTATAGGGGCATGTATAATTGTTAGCGTTTTCTTGATGATCTATGTTTTTTTGCAGTATACGGTTATAAATCAGGATAATGTGTATGATGACGATGAGCAAAAAGGATTAAATAAGCAAATTGTGATTAATTTTAGCCACGTTGTAGCTGAAAACACTCCAAAAGGCTTAGCCGCTCAAAAATTTGCTGAAATCATTAATCAAAAATCGGATGGTAAAGTTAAAATTGAAGTATATTCAAACGGTGTATTGTATTCAGACGACGAAGAACTTGCCGCCCTTCGCCGAAATGATGTACAAATGATTGCACCTTCCATTTCAAAGCTAAGCGACCTCTCCCCTACGTGGCAACTTTTTGATCTTCCCTTCATTTTCGATGATTACAGCGAGGCAAAACAAGTGTTTACCGGTAAAATCGGACAGGATTTGTTGAGTACGCTGCAAGAGAAAAACATTAAAGGGCTTGCTTTATGGAGCAACGGCTTTAAACAAATGACTAGCAATACGAAACCTTTGCTCCATCCAGCAGATTTTCAAGGTCAAACGTTTCGCATTATGCCAAGTGAAGTAATCAAAAAACAATTCGAACTTCTTGACGCCAAGCCTCAGGCTGTCTCGTTTAATAAAGTATATCAATCCCTTGAACGACAGGAATTTGATGGACAGGAAAATACCATTTCTAATATTTATTCAAAACGTTTGTACGAGCTGCAAAAATATATGACCATCAGCAACCATGGATACTTGGGCTATGCTGTTTTAATGGATGAAAAGTATTGGGACAGCCTCCCTGAAGATGTAAAACAACTATTAGGTGATGCAATGGTAGAAACAACTAACTGGATTTGGACTCAATCAAAAATGATGAACGATGAACAGCTGCAGCAAATAAAAAATAAATCTGGCATGCGCGTTTATTACTTAAATGATATACAAAAAGCCGAATGGAAAAAACAGTTTAACTCTCTTTATCAATCGTTTGAAAACAATGCAACAAAACAAACGCTTGATATCATTCAGCAAATAAAAAATATCGAAAGCAAAAAGTGATGACTATATGTTCATCACTTTTTTTGATCAAAATGACCAAAAAGAACATTATCACCAGAAATATAAATAGTTAAAATTATCAGTTAATATAAGGATAAGAATAATGTAAGCGTTAACAAAAACATTTTCGAAAGGAGCATTACGTATGAAATTAAGTTTTAAAAATCTAACTGTTCAAGTTGTCATCGGTATCCTTCTTGGTATTGCAATTGGCTTCATGTTTCCTGAATTTGGAGCTAAATTAAAAGTATTGGCTGATATCTTCATTAAATTAATTAAGATGGTGATTGCCCCAATTATTTTCTTAACCGTGGTCATCGGTATCGGAAGCATGGGAGATTTAAAGAAAGTGGGACGGATTGGAGGTAAAGCTCTTTTATACTTTGAGATTGTCACTACTTTTGCCTTAGCAATTGGAATTATCGTTGTAAACTTTATCAAACCTGGGGCTGGCTTTAATATCAATGGCGCAAGCGGAGCTGATGTTACTCAATATACGCAGCAAGCAGCTGAAGCGGAGCATGGATTTATGGAGTTTATCATGGGAATTATTCCAGACAGCGTATTTGGCGCAATGGCAAATGGTGAATTATTGCCAATCTTATTCTTTGCCGTACTATTTGGAATGGCTACAGCTACACTCGGCGAAAAAGCGGCTCCTGTCATTACATTCTTTGAACGCTGTACAGATATTTTCTTTGGAATTGTTAATATGATTATGAAACTTTCACCTATTGCGGCGTTTGGAGCGATGGCTTATACGATCGGTAACTTTGGAATAGGCTCTCTTCAAAAACTCGGTTTCTTAATGGGATCTGTTTACATTACTATGTTCTTATTTATTGTATTTGTACTTGGAACCATTGCTAAGATTTATGGATTTAATATTTTTAAATTCATTGCTTTTATTAAAGAAGAAATTCTACTTGTATTAGGTACGTCTTCTTCGGAATCTGCACTGCCAAAAATGATGGACAAAATGGAGAAGTACGGATGTTCAAAATCTGTAGTAGGACTTGTCATTCCAACTGGTTACTCATTTAACCTAGATGGAACAGCAATCTACTTATCCATGGCTGCTATCTTTATCGCTCAAGCGTATGGAGTCGACCTGTCGTTAATGCAAGAGATTACGCTACTTGGTATTTTAATGCTAACGTCTAAAGGAGCTGCCGGAGTTACTGGCTCTGGATTTATTACACTAGCAGCTACGCTTGCTGCATTCCCGATGATTCCAGTTGAAGGAATCGCGCTGTTAATTGGGGTAGACCGCTTCATGTCGGAAGCTCGTGCCATTACAAACTTAATTGGAAATGGTGTAGCAACTGTAGTTGTATCAAAAATGGAAAATGAATTTCATCCTCCTGTAGAGACGATACAAGACGTTAATTCCGCACCTCCATTAGCTAAGTAATAAAAAAAGACCCCCTTACAGGGGTCTTTTTTAGAATTAATGCGTTTCTTTTCTAGAACGTCCGCTAAGTTTCCCAACAACGACAACTAAAATAGCTAACAAAATAGGAACAATCGTATGCAAATGCGGATTTAATCCTTCTAATACATGTCCCACCGCTTTGTCTTTAAAGATCATTTCACCAGCAGTATAGCCAAGAAGCGCTGCTCCGGCAATGATGATAATCGGGAATTTTTCCATAATTTTCATTAAAAGCTGACTTCCCCAAATGATTAACGGAATACTGATAACAAGACCAAGGATAATGAGTAGAATATTGCCGTTAGCCGCACCCGCAACCGCTACTACGTTATCTAAACTCATAACAAGATCCGCTATAATAATTGTTTTAATAGCACCTGCTAGAGTTGAATTCGCTTTAATATCTCCGTCATCTTCACCTTTTAAAAGACTAATAGCAATCCATAGAAGAAGCAGGCCTCCGATGAAATTTAAAAATGGGATTGTTAATAAATATACAGCGACAAACGTTAGCCCTACACGTAATACAACCGCTCCTAATGTACCGAAAACAACCGCTTTGTTTCGATGCTCGTCCGGAAGATTCCGACAAGCTAAAGCAATCACGACTGCGTTATCGCCACTCAGTACAATGTTAATCAGTAAAATTTCTAAAAGATTTAAAATAAAACTCTGATCCATAAAAAAACTCCTTGATTGATTTTTATTAGTCTATTTCTCTATCTCTTATTTCATTACTAAAAATAGAGAACTAAAACTCTATCAATATAACCCGTTCTTACCCTTTAATGAAGAGAAGTAGTTATTTCACTAACAGTATTTTATCACTAAAAAGAAATTTGAAATAGGGATTTGTAAAGGAAAAGTCAGTTCATTACAATAAATCAAACCTTATTCTTTATCTTTCATCTGTTTTTCACCATCACCCTCTACTATTAGTAGCAGGAGAGCATTTATAAAAAATAGAGTAATTTTTATAAATAATACAAGCCTCCAATGCTTCTTCGTTATTTTGTAGTTTTTCGTCAGCTACGATATAAGAAGGGAGAAAATAGGTATGATTTTAAAAGCGCTTAAAACAAATAAATTATTAACTATTAACTATCAAAACAACGGTTTTGTTCAAACGGTAAAAGGTTATATTCAAAACTTAAACTTGTTCGAACAAACTCTTCTATTAAAAGATGAAAATCAGCATGTGCGATCACTTCGACTATCAAGTATTAAAAATATTTATTGATTGAAAAAAGAAGAGATTGAGACATAACTACACCAATCCCATCTAAAGACGTACAAATTGGACAAATGATCTGGACTGCTTGTTACACCGCGGTTGATCTCCGTGCAAGACTTCGCTTTCCGCGGGCGGCCGGTGAGCCTCCTCGTCGCTTACGCTCCTGCGGGGTCTCACCTGTTCCGCTTTTCCCGCAGGAGTCTTCGCCTTGCCCTCCAATCAACCGCTAGAAGCAGCTAAATAGAGTAAATTCACGTTACCATAACCATAAAAAGATCCGAACGATTCATTGTTCGGATCTTCTTTCAATTAAATAAAATACTTTTGTCCTGCCCTCTTTTTATTTAGCTCACTTTATAGCGTGCGATTACTTCTTTAATTGATTCATATACAATTTCAACCATTGTTTTTAATTCTTCGTTTGTCATTGAAAGAATAGGCATCATTGTAATCACAGGACCTAGCTCTCTAATAATTAAACCTTTTTGGCGAGCCGCTAAAATAATGTCTCCCATCACTTTTTTATCTTCAAAAATAGACTTTGTTTGGCGGTCTTTCACAACCTCGATTCCTGCCATTAATCCTCTTTGTCTAATGTCTCCCACGTTAGGCAGCTCATAAAGCTTTAATAGATAACGTTTAAAAACTTTTTCCTTTTCTTTTACACTACGGATTAATTCTCTTTCTTCTATCAGTTCAATATTTCTAAGCGCTACTGTACAGGCTAATTGATTTCCCGTATACGTATGTCCATGAAAGAACGTTTTATTTTCATCTGGATGAGCTAAAAAAGCATTAAATATCTTTTCGCTTGTTAACGTAGCAGCAAGCGGCATATACCCTCCTGTTATCCCTTTTCCTACACACATAATATCCGGTACAACATCTTCTTGTTCACATGCAAACAGCGTTCCTGTTCGTCCAAATCCAACGGCTACTTCGTCACAAATCAGCAATACCCCGTACGCTTTGCACAGACGCTCTACTTGTTTTAAAAAACCGGGAGGATGTGTAATAATACCCGCTGCTCCTTGCACAAGCGGTTCAATAATCAAACCGGCTACTTCTTCTCCTTTGTTCTGCAAGAGCTTCTCTAGCTGGTGAATACAGTAAGCTGAAGCTTGCTCTTCCTTTTCGAACCCTTCCATACGATAAGTATAAGGAGAAGGTGTGGGAATTCGTTCAAACAGCAAAGGCTTAAAGATGCGATGAAATAAATCCATGCCTCCCACACTGACTGCCCCGATTGTATCTCCGTGATATGCCTCATTCAATGAGATAAATTTACTTTTGTTTTTGTACTTTACAGAGTCGAGATTTTGCCAATATTGATAGGCAATTTTCAACGCAATTTCGACAGCGGCGGAGCCTGTATCAGAGTAGAAGACTTTCGATAAGCTGCCAGGAGTAATTTCTGCTAGCTTTTTGGCTAACAAAATGGATGGAACGTTTGCGGATCCAAGCAGCGTAGAATGCGCTAATTTTCCCACTTGTATATGTAAAGCTGTATTTAATTCCGGATCATTATGTCCATGCACGTTCACCCATAGAGAGGCGTATCCATCTAAATATTTGTTTCCCTCTACATCATATAAATAGCTTCCCTCTCCTCTTTCAATAATAAGAGGATTCGATTGACGGTAAGCTTTCATTTGTGTAAACGGATGCCATACATATTCTTTATCCCATTTCTCCAGCTCAGCTTTTTGATACGGCACAGTCAAACACCTCCTGAATATGTTGAATAACACTTTTTTGCCTCATCATTTTCTCAATATATGCATCTAACTCTTCATCGATATGTGTGAATACTGGAACGGTCATTAAAGATGATATTTGAAGCAGCTTTTCAATCGTTCGAACATTGTCGTTATGAATGATACTGCTGTGATTAAAACGATTAAAAATGAGTCCGTTGATTTTAAGGTGATGCTCACTTGCATATGAAAAAGTAGAAAGCGCATCGTGAATAGCTCCTAATCCCGTTGTTCCAACAGCAATAACCG
The DNA here is from genome assembly GCF_023824195.1 of Priestia megaterium. Taxonomy (NCBI): domain Bacteria; kingdom Bacillati; phylum Bacillota; class Bacilli; order Caryophanales; family Bacillaceae; genus Priestia; species Priestia megaterium. The sequence continues at coordinate 819,896 of NZ_CP085442.1, read as the reverse complement.
GCATTTGTGCATCTATGATCAAATCTTTTGTCATATAGAACGTTGTTTCCTCCTCAATTAAAGGTACGGCAAGACCTCCCGCTCCTTCCACAAGCACTACATCAAATTTCTTTTTTAATTCATTAATGCGTTTTAAGACGATTGAAGGCTCTACTTGCTTGTTGCTCAGTGCAATAGCCAAATGAGGAGACGTCTCCGGCTTTAACTGATAAATACCCGTATCTGCTACTCCGAGCCTTGTTTCAAACCAGTGAATATCCGGATAACCTCCAATTTCGTCTTGGTAGCCGGTTTGAAATGGTTTGCAAATTGTCGTTTTTATTCCTAGACGACTAAGTACTTTATACAAAATACTTGTAACCAGCGTTTTGCCAATATCTGTTCCAGTTCCCGTAATAAAATACGCTTTACCCATTTTCTTTTCTCTCCTTTTTTCTATGTCTTAATTACCCCGCTTTAACTCGCTTTGATGACAAACGACTAAATTGAGGCTGCATTCGGTGAATCAGCACTGAACATAAAAGGCACAATAAAAGATCTCCAGGCATTGGCAAAACAGCTCCAAAAAGAAGTGTATCACTCAGTGAAAGAGGCTTTTCAATTATCCATTTCATTGCTCCGTAAAGCCAGAAGCAGCCGACCGCGTACACAATAGCTAACGTAGATAAGTTAGCTGAAAAGATAGAAAAAGGTTTCTTTAAGTCATATTTTTGAATAAGGTAGCCGTTCATAAATGCTCCTGCAGCATAGCCAATTAAATAGCCAAACGTTGGTTTGAAGATATATCCTAAACCTCCTCCTTCTGCAAAAACCGGAACACCGATTAACCCAATACCTATGTAGCATAGCTGACTATACAAACCTAAACGCGGACCTAACAGCGCACCGGCTAAATAAACAGGAACAATTTGAAGAGTAAACGGTATGTAGGGAATAGGAATTTTTATAAATGCACCAATCGCCGTTAAAGCTGCAAATAAGGAAACATACGCCATTGTTTTCGGTTTCATATTCACCCTCCTTTCTCTTTTCGTTGCTTTAAGTTTGCAATAATTTCTTTTTATTTGTCAACTTAATTTTATTTTAAGTTGACAAATAAAACAATAAAAAAAGACGCAAAAACCTGGGCTTTTGCGTCTTTTTGATTTTTATAAAATTACTTTTTTGTCGTCTTTAAGCTGCACTTCTTGACGGCTGATAGATAAATCAACTTTCTTTTTTACACGTGCATGATAATAAGCATAAAACAGCAGCGCTAGTGGAATACCGACATACAGTGCCATTCGCTGTTCTGCATCAAATGCCATGCTTCCCAACACGATCGTATTTAATACTAACGCGATTAAAGGTAATACCGGGTAAAGAGGGACTTTAAATTTTAAATCCTCGATTTGCCCTCCTTGATTTATATATCTCTTTCTAAATGCAAGCAGTGATGCAGCAATCGTAATCCAGCCGATTTGTGCACCTAAACCCGCTGCAGAAATGAGCCATACAAATACTGTTTCTTGAGCAAAGAATCCTGAAAGTAAAGATAAAAGCGCAATGCCTAATGTTAAAAGCAGGGCATTCATCGGCACACCGCGTTTATTTACTTTCATGAAAGCTGAACTTGCCATGTTATCTTTTGACAATGAATACAGCATACGCGTTGCTGCATAAAGACCTGAGTTAGCTACAGATAACAGTGCCGTTAGGATAACAAAGTTCATAATATCTGCTGCATATGGAATACCAATTTGGTCAAATACAACAACAAATGGACTCTCAACTACGCCTGCTTTTTCAAGCGGAATCATACCCGCTAAGACAGCTACAGCTAGTACAAAAAATACAAGCGTTCTCCATACCGTTTGTTTAATTGCTCTTGGTACAGTCTTGTCTGGGTTTTCACTTTCCCCAGCCGCTACACCAATGAGCTCCGTACCTTGGAATGAGAAGTTAACTGTAATCATGGTAATCAACACGGCACTAATTCCGTGAGGGAACACGCCGTGAGCCGTATAATTAGAGAAAAGCGGTGCGCTGTCTCCATTACTTAATGGAAGAAAACCAAACATAGCAGCTCCACCAAGCACGATAAATAAAATAATAGCTAACACTTTAATGCTGGCAAACCAAAACTCCGCTTCACCAAACGCTTTAGCTGACAGTGCATTTAATGAGAATAATAAAAGCGCAAATATAGCACACCAGATCCATACAGGAGAATCAGGAAACCATCTTTGCATAAGCTGACCTGCTGACAAGAATTCTAATGCAACCGTTACAGCCCAGCCCAACCAATATAACCATCCAAAAGCGAAACCAACACCAGGGCCAATAAATTTTGTTGTATATGTCTGAAACGAACCGGAAACTGGCATTGCTACTGCAAGCTCCCCTAAGCAAAGCATTGTTAAGTACATAATGAAGCCACCTACGATAAACGAAAGGATAGCTCCAATCGCTCCTGCTTGGCTAATCGTGTATCCTGTTCCTAAAAAGAAACCTGTACCGATAACCCCGCCGAGCGAAATCATAAACAAATGCCTGCTTTTCATCGTCTTTTTTAATTCATTTGTTTGCTGTTGTCCTTCTATCATATTAACGACATTTCCTTTCAACCTATTTATTACGAGATATTACCTAGAAAAAAATTAATAAACCTTTGTTTTCTATGCATATTTACTTACATATTTATGCGGTGTTCTCAATTTAAATGAAACAGCCTTTTGTAATCTTAACATAATGCTCACTAGATTTAAAATATTTTTCTGCAAAAGTAAAATGAATTTTTCTTGAATAGTGTGATTTTCTTTTACTGTTGATATTCATAACCGTTTTTCTTCAAATGAATAGATGATGCAACAAGAAAAAAGCTGTGCTTTCGAAGACGAAAGCACAGCTTTTTCATTTTTCACCAAACAAACAATCCAACAATCATAGCACTTAATAACGAAACAGCGATACCGCTCACAAGCAGCTTCCATACGTTTTTTCCAATAATTGTTGATTTACCTTCTGATAACGTAGAATTATACGTCCCATAAATCATACCCACCGTACTGAAGTTAGCAAAAGATGTTAAGAATGTTGTAGCAACTGCAATTGTATGCGGTGGAAGTGTATCTAGATTTTTCTTCAAATCCATCATCGCCACGAATTCATTTGTTGCTAGCTTGATACCCATCAGCTGAGCTACGTACATTGCATCATGCCCCGTTAGCCCTAGTAAGAATGCGAATGGACTAAAGATATAAGAGAAAATCTTTTGTACAGTCAAGCCGTCTACGATAACGCCTAAAATACCGTTAAGCGCAGACGTAAGAGCTACATACCCAATAACCATCGCTAAAATAACAATAACCATGTTCATTCCGACTAACATACTGTTTGAAATGGTAGAGAAAAAGTCTTTTTTCTCCGACTTTGGCGGTACGTAAATCATATCTTCTTCTTTTGTAACATGAACTGGATTCAATAAGCTCACTAAAATAAGCGCGTTTAAACAGTTCAGTGGAATTGCTGTAAACACGTACGTAGCGGGAACCATCGTTAAATAAGCACCGATAATAGATCCGCTAATACTGCTCATACTCATAATTCCAAACGTAAGCAAACGGTTGTCTTTTAACACAGAAAGTTGATTACGAATAACCGCTAATGCTTCCGTATTTCCTAAAAACATCATTTGAATAGCGAAAAAGCTTTCTAATTTAGGCAAACGAGAAACTTTCGAAATGACCCAGCCTACTTTATCAATAATCCACGTTAAAATACCAAAGTAAGATAAAATATCAAAAAATGTCACGACAAAGATGATAGGCAGTAATGCACTGAAGAAAAAGTCAACCGTTTCATTTCCCATTACGGATGGGAACGCAAAAGCAATTCCATCGTTAGCACAAGAAATTAGCCAAGTAAAGAACGAAGCAATTTTATTAATGATCCATGTTCCGATTGAAGTTCCTAACATAAACCAAGTAATAAGGACTTCAACGACCAACAGTGAAGCAATCGGACGCCACTTTATTTCTTTCTTTTTAGGAGAACATAAGAAGACGACACCCATTACTACAAAAACGCCTAATAAATTTAATAAAAAGTACATGCAAGCCACTCCCAGGTGTGTATTTGAAAAACAAAAAAAGCTCTTACTTTTCATAAATTCTGACAATAACAGAAAGTATGAAAAGTAAGAGCTTTGAAAGAAGGCTGTATCTATGATAATACGCCCTTCTTTTTGCTGCTTATATCCAAACTTTCTTGTAGTCTAGTTTTTTACGGTTACTAGGTAGAGACTATCAGACCATATTACTGATAATATACAAGATCGTAATCTTAGCTGTATTCAATTGATATGAACAAATTCTACCCTTTATTTTTTTAATAATCAACACTTTAAAAGTTTTTCGGAATAATAAAATTGGTATGAAAATTCTATTTATTTATTACTTCTTTTGAACTACGCATCCGAAAATCACACAAAAAAAGTGAATTTAATCGTTCTTTTAACTCAATTATTTTCCTATTTTTGAAGCAAAGAAATTGATTCTTTGATGAGTATGTTTAAATATCTACTTCGCTTTTCATTTAACTCCTCAAAAAAATGTTTCGTTTTTACGACTTGAGACGCAGAAAAAAATAATCCTGTTGTTCGTTGAATTTAACCGCTTTTCAATTTACACTTTATGGTAGAAGAAAACAACTTTAATTTATGTAGAAAGTGGGTTATAACGTGAAAAAAATATTGGCTTTTATTTTGGTGATAGGTGGTACGGCAGTCCTCTTTTCTACTGCGTTTGCGCCTTCCTCTTGGTCGTTAAGTTCATTCAAGACGTTCAAGTCTGAAGCGGCGTTATCAAGTGATATTCAACATATTCAAATCGACTCTCCAAGCATTAGTACAACTGTTGTTCCGCAAGATCGTCAAGATATTAAAACAAAAGTAGAAGGTAAAGGAAAAGTGGATGTAAAGCAAAATGGAGACACCCTAGTTGTCACGTATAAAAAAAGTCCCTTTCAATGGCTTTCTATTTTTTCAAACACAAAAGTAACAATCTACATTCCTAAAGATTATCACCATAACCTTGCGCTTACGGTAGGTTCCGGAGACCTTCAAGTTGCTACGCATCCTGAACAAGCGCTTCAACTGAAAGATGTTTCGATTAAAGTAGGTTCTGGAAATGCAAGCATTTCAAACTTGATGAGTACCTCTCTTCGTACGGATGTTAATTCTGGAGATTTACAGCTGAGTAATGTTGAAAGCCAAACGGCTAAATTTGCTGTAGGATCTGGGGAAATTAAAGGAACAAACTATAAAGGAAAACTTCAGGCGCGCATTGGATCTGGTGATCTTTATATGGATTTTAAAAAGCTAGAAGAGGCCGTTTCTGTAGATGTAGGATCTGGAGATGCCGTGTTGGTTCTTCCGAAAAGCGCTGGTTTTAAAGTGAATGGAAAAGTAAGCAGCGGTGATATAAACAATGACTTTAAGTTAAGCAATGCAACCGTAACAGAAGATGTATTAAAAGGAAAGCATGGAAATGGAAAATATCCTATTGATGTAGCTGTTTCAAGCGGAGAATTAACGTTAAAATCAAAATAAAACGAACACGGAAGTGTTCGTTTTATTTATGGTCTCACTGCAATATACCATGCTACTCCTACGATTGATCCTATGAATACGACTCCGTAAATAATAGATAAATTCACTATACTTTTCTTTTTAGATTTCCCGTAATCTTCATCTACTTTCTTCGCAGCACTGATCGTACCTGCAAGGGCAGCAACGCCGATGATAATGACAAGAAGCAATGCTAGTTTCATTCATTCTCTCCTCCATATTTCGGTGATTGAATAAGACTGAATACCAAGATGTTATTTATTTCATTTTAAGCAGCACGATTTAATCAGAGTATGAAAGCTTTATATCTTCTCTTTCTATCATAAAGCTAAATTATGTAAAATCAACCATCCAATCGTGCAATATTTTCCTCCACCACTTTACATACATAAAAAATTCCCGAACTTCACTGCTCAGGAATCTTTACCTAATAGAAATGACATTTTAAGGTTTTAAAATGACTTTAATACAGTTATCTTGATGATCATTAAAAATTTTGTAGGCATTAGCTGCGTCTTCTAAAGCAACTTTATGAGTAATAATTTCTTTTGGATCGAATTCTCCTTTTACAATTTGATCATATAATTTCGGCATAACCGGAATGACAGGAGCTTGCCCCATTTTGAGAGTTACATTTCGAGCAAAAAATGCTCCTAACGGAAAACTGTTATAGTTGCTTCCGTATACCCCGGTGATTTGGACGGTTCCACATTTACGAACGGCTTTTGTCGCAATTTGAATAGGTCCGAGCGTTCCACCTTGAAGTTTTAATTTTTGTTCAATGTATTCAAGAGGGGACTTTTTGCCATCCATACCTACACAGTCAATCACCACATCAGCTCCGCCTTTTGTGATTTCTTTTAAATGCTCCCCCATATCTGGATATTCTGTAAAATCAAAGATTTCTACGGCATTCATTTTCTTTGCATGCTGCATTCGGTATGGAACATGATCTACTGCAATAACCCGTTTGGCACCTTTCATCCAAGCAAACTTTTGAGCCATTAATCCCACTGGCCCGCAGCCGAGTACGATAACGTTATCTCCTTTTTTAACATCCGCATGTTCAACACTCCAATAAGCAGTTGGAAGCACATCAGATAAAAAAAGAAGCGATTCGTCTTCTAATTCACACGACTCTGGGATAACAAATGGTGTAAAATTCCCAAATGGTACTTTTAAATATTCAGCTTGACCTCCTGGATGATTTCCAAACTTTTCAGTATATCCAAAATAACCGCCAGAATCATAATGCGGATTAGAATTGTCACATTGGCTCGTTAAATCCTCCTTACAGTACGCACACTGTCCGCACGCTACGTTAAACGGAATAATAACGCGATCTCCTTTTTTTACTTTTGTAACATCCGGTCCTACTTCTTCCACAATTCCCATTGGTTCATGACCAATAATATAACCGTGAGGCAATGGCATGCTTCCTTGATATAAATGCAGATCAGAGCCACAAATAGCCGTTGACGTTATTTTAATGACAATGTCATCTTTCTTCTCTAACTTAGCATCTTCCACTTCTGCTACTTTTACCTGATTAGGTCCTTGATATGTTACTGCTTTCATTTTCATCCTCCATTTTTACAACCTTGATATTACTTAAATTTATCTAAAGGCATGTATTCTATCCGGATAAATCAAGGAAAATAAAAAAGCAGCGCTTACGCGTCTGCTTCAATGATTATTGAAATTGAAAGATATGTTTTCCTACAAGTACATCCGCCATCTTTATAAAGCGTTTGATTTCTAATACGTCATGAACTCGAACCATTTGAACACCTTGTGTAATCCCTGCATATACAGTAGCTGCGGTTCCTTCCATTCTTTCCGTAGGAGGAGCATCAACTATTTGTCCAATAAATCCTTTGCGAGATGTAGCAAGCAGCACAGGATAGCCTATATTTGTCAGCTGATCTAGATGCTGAATTGCTTCTACATTATGCGCAGCCGTTTTTCCAAAGCCAACGCCTGGATCTAAAATAATTTGATCATCTCGAACTCCTGCAGCTTTTGCAATTGATATGCTTTCTTCCAAATCACTTATCATATCTGTAATCAGATTTGTATAATTGGGCTCATGGCGGTTATGCATTAAAATAATAGGAACATTATAGTCAGCTGCAACTTGAGCCATTTTGGGATCAGCCTTTGCGCCCCATATATCGTTAATAATATGTGCTCCTGCTTCTAGCGCATGCTTGGCCACTTCCGACTTGTATGTATCTACAGAAATCGGCACCTCTACGCGCTTAGCCACTTCAGAAATAACGGGCACAATCCGTTTAATCTCTTCTTCATCGCTAATTCTTGTATAACCAGGACGAGTTGATTCTCCTCCGATATCAATGATGTCTGCTCCTTGCTTCACCATTTCCTCAGCATGAGCAACCGCTTTATCTACATCGTAGTACTTTCCGCCATCTGAAAATGAATCCGGGTTTACGTTTAAAATCCCCATAATAAGCGTACGGTCCGCATAATTCAGCTCATACTTTCCGCATTTAATGACGGATTGAGATGTTAAAGTTGACACTATCCTCAGCCCCTTCGTAATTTGCCAATTGATGTATATTTATAAATATCGTGTGTTTTGAGAATGTTATACCGTTCGTAATTATATCAAAAGTCAACAGTCCTATGTGATTTTTCTTGGAGATTCTTTCTCGTATAGTGTGAGATAAACATTAAAAGTGAATACACAGATAACATTAAAAATCTCTATCGGGCTTGTCTTCAGGGTCTTTTTTCCTCTTCCCACATCTTTTGTGAGTCTTTTTATTCAAAAAGAAAGGATTCGCATTAAAAGCGTTTAATTTATAGCAATAGTTGGGAATTTATAATTAAACAACTTCCATTTTTATGGAATTCATTTTAAGGAGGATGACTATGACTCGACAACCGTTACAAGTCAAATTAATTCCTTACACAATTGAGTCGATTATCGACTCAACAAACGAAACGCCTAAAGGAGTAAGCTTAATTCAAGCGCCTGCTATTTGGGAAGAGAGCAACCAAGGAGAAGGCATTGTAATTGCAGTTATCGACACTGGTGTTGACACCAATCATCCTGACTTAAAAGATTGTATTATCGGAGGAAGAAATTTCACTTCGGATCATAGCGGAGATTCTTCTGTATTTGAAGATAATAATGGGCACGGCACTCACGTGTCTGGTACCATTGCTGCTGCGCTCAACAATGAAGGGGTAGTAGGAGTAGCACCCAAAGCAAAAATTCTAAGCTTAAAAGTACTTACCGGTGAAGGATCCGGAAATTACGAATGGATTATTGATGCTATTAACTACGCCGTCGAATGGCGGGGCCCTAACAATGAGCGAGCACGAGTGATTTCCATGTCACTCGGCGGACCACAAGACGTTCCAGAACTTCACGAAGCTGTTCAAAACGCTGTGAATAAAGACGTTTCTGTTGTTGTTGCAGCTGGAAATGAAGGTGATGACCGTGAAGAAACCTTTGAATATTCATATCCGGGAAGTTATAACGAAGTCATTCAAGTAGGAGCTGTAGACAGCAGCTTAAGTTTAGCTCCTTTTACCAATGTCAATGAAGAAGTGGACTTAGTCGCACCGGGAGTTAACATCATCTCTACTTTTTTAGAAGGTAAATATGCGACTCTTTCAGGAACTTCAATGGCAACTCCCCACGTGGCTGGAGCTTTAGCTCTATTAATTAACTTATGTGAGAAGGAATTTGGCCGGTCTTTAATTGAAGCTGAAATCTATGCTCAACTTGTAAGAAGGACGCTTCCTCTTGGACATCGAAAAAGCTCTGAAGGAAACGGATTTCTCATGCTCGATTTGGTAGAAAAAATACATGATATTATTAACGTAGCCCGTATCAACCCTAGTAAGTAATAAATAAGAAAAACGAGAAATCTTCTTGGTTCTCGTTAACTTGAAATAAAGACATGCGAACGCATGTCTTTATTCATATCTTAATGCTTCGATTGGATCTAGCTTCGCCGCTTTGTTTGCAGGAAGCATGCCGAATACAATGCCAATCGTCATGGAAAACAACACTCCTCCAAGTACTACTTGCCACGAAATTAATGACGGCCAGCCAGCAAATACCGAAACAAGAGCTGCCCCGCCCGCGCCGAGGCCAATTCCAAGCAAACCACCAATTAACGTGAGGGTAATGGATTCAATCAAAAACTGAGTTAGAATTTGTCTTTTAGATGCCCCCAATGCTTTACGAATACCAATTTCTCTTGTACGTTCCGTTACAGAAACCAGCATAATGTTCATAACGCCAATCCCGCCAACAAGCAGGGAAATGCCTGCAATCGATCCAATAATCGTTGTCATAATTCGCGTTACATTTCCAATGCTATCTGCTATTTCTTCTAAGTTCTGCACTTGGTAAGCATCTTCCGCATCATGCAAATTATTTAACAAATCCGTTGCGTCATTGCCTACTTTTTTTAGTTGATCAGAGCTTTTTGCTTGAACACTAAGGTTTGTGTAATCGAGCTTACCGAAGCTTGATTTATACGTATTATTCGGAATATAAATGGTTGGTATTTCAAATGCTAAAAAGCCCGTTGCCTTTTTTGTCACACCAATAATTTTGATAGGCTGTCCTTGAACCCACACTACTTGTCCAAGGGCTTCTTTTTTATCAAATAGCTCTTTTTTCATATCGCTTGTGATAACACCTACTCGATTACCTGATAAAAAGTCAGAGCTGTCTAACATTCTTCCTTTTGAAACTTCCAGCTGATTAACTTCAATATATCCTTCGTTAATAGCATTAACAGTCGTATCAGATTCCTTGTCTCTATATCTTATCCCCATTCCCATTGAGCTAGAAGCCACCACATTCTTCACTCCGGGAATAGTCGAAAGAGCTTTAATATCATCGTCTGTAAAGATGGGCTCACCCGTCATTGAAAGGTCATCAGCTTGCATCTCGTCTTCAGGAGGCTGATAGTATACATCAACTGTATTGCTTGCTCCTGTTATTTCCGACTTAATCATTTGTTCTCCGCCTTGACCAATGGCTACAACGATAATAACAGCCGCTACGCCAATGATAATACCAAGCATCGTCAAAATAGAGCGCATTTTATGAGCAAGAACCGAAGAGAGAGCCATGCGAATATTTTCTATCAAACTCATAAGCTATCGTTCTCCTTATCGCTATGACTTAGCACTTTACCGTCACGAACGATAACTGTACGCGATGTGTATTCTGCCACTTCAGGTTCATGGGTAATAACTACCACTGTTGTGCCATCTGCATTAAGTTTAGAAAATTGTTCCATAATATCAGCACTTGTTTTTGTATCTAGAGCTCCTGTTGGTTCATCCGCTAAAATAAGCGTCGGATTATTAACAATAGAACGAGCAATAGCAACGCGCTGCTTTTGCCCTCCTGATAACTCGCTCGGTAAATGTTTCATCCGCTCACTCAGCCCTACTTTTTCAAGCGCAGCTTCTGCTCTGGCTTGTCTTTCCTTACGCGTTACACCGGCATATACCATTGGAAGCTCTACGTTTTCTACCGCTGTTAAACGCGGCAACAGCTGAAATTGCTGAAAAACAAAACCGATATGAATATTTCTTACTTTTGCAAGCTGCTCATCACTATAAGTGGAGATTTCTTGTTCATTTAATAAATAGGACCCTGAAGACGCACGGTCTAAACATCCGATAATGTTCATTAGCGTTGATTTACCAGAGCCAGAAGGTCCCATAATCGCAACAAATTCCCCATCATAAATCTTCAAATTAATATCTTTTAAAATTGGCACTTCCTCTTTGCCAAGATGATAACTTTTATGAATATTCACAAGCTCAATCATTGAACAGTCACTTCCGCACCGTCAGTTAAGTTCTTTGTAGGATTTGTAATGACTTTGTCCTTAGAAGATACGCCGCTTTTTATTTCAATAAATTTATTTGTTGTTTCTCCAATCTTTACTTCCTTACGAACCGCCTTTTTATCTTTCACTACATATACATATTTTTCTCCGTCTTCATTTACAACTGCTTTTATCGGCAAAGATGAAGCTTTTTTACTGCTTGTTTCAATTTCAAGCAGCAGCTTAAATCCCGGCTTAATCATCGTGATATTCTGGTCATCTACTTTTACTTCAACTGGATATTGATTAGCCGCATCATTGCCGGCTTCTGCTGATGCCTGCTGCTGAGGTAGATAGTCAATTTGTTTGACGCTCCCTGCCCATTCTTTATCAGGCAGCACATCTGATGTAATTTTAACAGCTTGACCGGTTTTAATTTTTAATGCATCATACTCAGACAGTACGCCAGTAGCTAAGTATTCATCGGTATTACCAATATGTATAAGCGGTTTTTGAACGTCACTTGTGTTATTAACCGCTTCTTTATCTACTTCTAGCACCGTCCCATTAATATCACTCGCTACGTCTAAATTACGTTCTTTTTTAGCAATTGATTTGGCTTCTAGTTTGTTTCGTTCTAAATCAATTTTAGCCGTTTCTAAATCGAGATTGAGCTGCGTACGCTCTGTATCGATTTGATCTCTCGCTTCTTGCTTACTCATTTCTTTTTCCAATTCTTTTTGTTTTTTATTTAAATTGGAAAGATGTTTGCTTACTGAGTCAATTTGCAGCTGACTGGATTTTTTTTCTAACTTGTTTTGTTCTTGCTCTAAATCAAGCGCATCGCTTTCGTACGTTACAAGAGAGGTTCCCTGCTGTACACGAGAACCTTCTGTTACGTGGAATCGTTCAACCTCGCCTTTTTCAGCATCAAAATAGACATATTGTTCATCAGCAAGCTTTAACGTACCCGGAACCATAACTGTATTTCTTAACTTTTTTTCCTTTATATTTGCTACGTGAACATTGACTGCTTTCCCACTTACACTTTGTGCACGATATACGTTAATCCCAATAACCGCAACAATAACAACTGCTACAGCTGTAATAATTATCCCTTTTTTCATTTACAATCCTGCTCCTTTAAGCGCTTCTGAAGCAGCTCCTCCAACTCCTGAAATAGCCGCTCCTAAGATGAATAAAATAATCACTGTAATAATAGAAGCAGCTTTTGATACATTTGCTACTTTTTGTAGTCCTACTGCTGTCAGAATAAGTCCCCAGATAGAAAAGATTTCAATGGAAGTAAATACTCCTCCCATAGCACCTTTAGCACCAACCATTCCATTTAACGAAGTCACATTAGCTGAAATATGTGCTAGTGCAGCTACTCCCGTATTAATTAGCTGACCGATTGCTGTGATGAACGTAACAAACAAATTCAAACTAAACATTTGGCGGTAAGTTGTTTTTCCAGTCCCTAACTTTGCAATTAAAAACAGAATCAAACTTGTGAATGCCAGTGTAGCAACTACTGCAATAACTCCTCCAATCGCTCCGCCAATCATACTAAATGTTGAATTCACTTCAATGCCAGCTTCTTTTTGCTGTTGCAGGGCCTCTTGTGCCTGAGGGGTATAGACGGCTAGAATCGTTGTTGCAGCTGTTAAGATGAGGATAAGTAAAAGAGGTCCCCAGATGACCGGGCTGCTTTTCATTTTCTCAAACTGTACAACCGGACTCGTAATAAAACCAAGAATAGAAGGCTTTCCTTTCTCTTGGACTTCCGAAGATACATTGACTTCTGTGCTCATAATCAAACTCCTTTTATTTTGTTTCGTTATTAGCTCTTAAGACCCGTCTTTTATTATTTTTTAATGTCTTCTAGCAAAATCGGCTCTCTCTAAGAAACTCTCAAACACCTAATATTCTAACATAATTATACAAATTAATTTACATTTTTCTTACATTTTATATTTTTTATGGTATTTTTAGAAATTAAAGAGATGTCTTAATGCTGAATTACAGTATTAGTCTTATTTATATTTTCTAAATATTCTAATTATAATTTGACATCATTCAATAGAATTCGTATATTATGATTAAAGTTTATTATTCCTATGTTTTTTATAAGTTTTATATCTAAGGAGGAGTTTCAATGTCTGCTAAGAAACCATTTCGTCCTGAAACACAAGCCATCCATTCTGGCCAACAGCTTGACCCAGCTACTTTTTCGCGTGCGGTACCTATTTATCAAACAAGCTCATTTGGATTTAAAGATACGGAGCATGCTGCATCTTTATTTAATTTAAGTGAACAAGGCTACATCTACACTCGAATTGTAAACCCTACTACGGACGTTTTTGAACAGCGAATTGCTGAGTTAGAAGGCGGAGTAGGTGCTCTAGGAGTAGCTTCGGGTCAGTCAGCTACTACCTTTTCCATTTTAAATATCGCTTCCGCAGGAGATGAAATTGTATCAGCAAGCAGTTTATATGGGGGAACATATAACCTCTTTTCGTCTACGCTTCCTAAACTGGGCATTACCGTCAAATTTGTAAACGCTGATAATCCAGAAAATTTTAGAAGTGCAATCACTTCCAAAACAAAGGCAATTTATGCTGAATCCGTTGGAAACCCGCAGGGAAATGTGCTAGACATCGAGGCAGTTGCAGACATTGCCCATGAACATGGAATTCCTCTTATTATTGATAATACTGTTCCAAGCCCTTACCTTCTTCGTCCCATCGATTTCGGAGCAGATATTGTCGTTCATTCTGCTACTAAGTTTCTTGGAGGACATGGAACAGCAATTGGCGGTGTTATCGTAGACAGTGGAAAATTTGATTGGGAAGCGAGCGGGAAATTTCCAGACTTAACAACTCCAGATCCAAGTTACCATGGCCTCGTATACACAGAAGCTGCTGGTGAAGCTGCTTATATTACAAAAGCGCGCGTTCAGCTTTTACGAGATATTGGAGCTGCTTTATCACCTTTTAATTCCTTTTTACTCCTTCAAGGGGTAGAAACACTCCATCTGCGATTAGAGCGTCACAGCGAAAACGCATTAAAGGTAGCGAAATTTTTAGAGCAGCATGAATTAGTAGAATGGGTAAATTATGCGGGGCTTCCTTCCCACCCTTCCTATTCTTTGGTACAAAAATACTTGCCTAAAGGACAAGGAGCAATTTTAACCTTTGGTGTAAGGGGAGGAAAAAACGCTGCGGCTAAGTTAATTGATTCGGTTCAGTTATTTTCTCATTTAGCCAATATCGGCGACTCTAAATCACTCATTATTCACCCGGCAAGCACCACTCATCAACAGCTATCTCAAGACGAACAAAAAGCTTCGGGTGTGACGCCAGAACTCATTCGTCTATCCGTTGGAACAGAAGCCATCGACGACCTTCTTGAAGATTTAGATTATGCCTTAAAAGCCAGCCAAAAAGTGAATACAACTGTTTAAAAGCTGTGATTTTTCACAGCTTTTTTTATATCACCCAATAACTTTTTATACTTTCGCTTATGCTACAATAAACAAAACGAATAAAAAAGGAGTTACTATGAACACGTTCAATTCAATACCTGCTATCACATTTACAGACGTTCATAAAACATTTAAGGATAAAGAACATAGTGTTTTAAAAGGCATATCCGGTACAGTGATGCAAGGCTCGCTCGTCATGATGGTAGGACCATCAGGATCCGGAAAAAGCACCCTTCTTTCCATGTGCAATTTACTTTCTGCACCTGATGAAGGAATTATTGAAGTATATGGAAAAGACATTAGCAAATGGAATATTTCTGATTTACGAAAAAAAGTGGGCATCGCTTTTCAAACAGCTCCTGTTATTGATGGAACAGTGCGAGATAATATGATGCTTGTTCAAAAACTGCATGGCAAACAGGATATTATGCCTGAAGAACTCTGTGCCTTAACCGGTCTTTCCCCTGACTTGTTAGAGCAGGATGCAAGAGATTTATCCGGTGGTCAAAGACAAAGGTTATCATTAGCCCGCACGCTGTCGAACGGATCTGACCTTTTACTTTTAGACGAAATCACTTCCGCTTTGGATGCCACTTCTGCTCATGAAATTGAACAGCTTATTTCTCATTTACATAAAGAGCAGAATAAAACGATTATTTGGGTTACCCATAATTTAGATCAAGCCAAACGTTTAGGAGAGGAAGTCTGGCTTTTAATGAACGGAGTGATTATAGAAAAAGCGAAGACAGAGACTTTTTTTCATGCTCCTGTAAAAGCTGAAACAAAACAATTTATTGAAGGAGCCTTTCTATGAGTTCACTTTCACTGATTTTTACCATTGTTTTTGTTTTTATTGCTCTTTTTTTATCAAAATCTTTTCGTATAGGACTCCAAAAAGACATTATCATTGCTAGTATTCGAGCTGCCGTTCAGCTGTTAGTGATAGGATATGTTTTATCTTTTATCTTTGATGCAAATCACCCTGCTTTTATGATTCTCATTTTATTCCTTATGCTGACGGTCGCTTCCCAAAACGTGGTAAAGAAAAAAAAGCAGGGATTCAAGGCCTTTTTACGCGTATTTATCACTCTTTTTATTGTAGAAATCTTGACTCAAAGCATTATGCTCGGCCTACATATTATCCCTGCTACTCCGCGATATGTCATTCCCGTCAGCGGTATGATTATTGGAAATTCGATGATTCTTGCCAATTTATTTTTAAATCGGTTAGATGCTGAAGTAAATAGAAGACGAGAAGAAATTCAATTGATTCTGGCGCTAGGCGGCACTCCCAAACAAGCTATTCATAGCATTTTAAATGTTGCAATCAAAGCTAGCATGATTCCTACTGTAGAAAGTCAAAAAACAATTGGACTCGTTCAGCTTCCGGGTATGATGACAGGCCAGATTATTGGAGGGGCAGATCCGATACAAGCTGTCAAATTCCAGCTGCTTATCGTTTTTACTATTCTAGCGTCTGCTACGCTTTCCTGCGTCATCTTAAGCCGATTAACATACCCTACTCTTTTTAATAGCTATCAGCAGCTTATCCGTGAGCATACATAAAAAAAGAAAGGAGACTCCTTTCTTCTTTTTTTATTGAGCAGCTTTTTTTAATCTTGTTCCTATGTCACTTCCGAAGGTCACTCCTAAATCGCCGAGCCACCTTCTATACGCAATACTCAGTCGGTCCGGATTCAAATGAAGCTCTGCTTGTAAGTCAAGCGGCAGCTCTTCCGGTTTTTGACTTTCCACAATACTGGTATCTTGTTCAATAATAAGCTGCTGGAAATCACGGAAATATTGATCAGGTGCATCAAACGAATAGTTTCTAGAAACCAGTGCAAACACGGTGGACTTTCTTTCCTCTTCAGGTAAAACCGCAAACAGCATTGAAAAGATTTCACCCGTTTTGTAGTTCACTTTTTTCAGCCTTGCAACGGTAGGACGAAGAATTTCAAAGGTATAATAAATAGTCGCAAAGTTACCCGTACCATCTGCATCTGCGTACACAGCGATTTCATCAGAAACGTATCGGTTATCTTTCCAATGCACCTTATAATCAGGAATTTCAGCGTAGTCAGAGTGCCCAAGGCTTCCTTCGTGAACAAAAGCCAAATGGCTTACATCTAGAAAGTTTTCTACGACACGAGGAGCTGCTGCCTGCAGAGTATGAGGGTTAGCGCAAACCGTTTTGAATCCGGAGTTAAGATGTTCATCATAAAGGGGAAGAGGAGTATCACCTGCCTCGCTGTTCATCTTCACCCATATAATTCCGTACTTTTCAACGCAGTCATATACCTGTGCTTTTGCTTTTGAAGGAATAGCTCTTCCCGGCGGCTGTTGAGGAATTTTCACACAAGCCCCGGCATCATCGTATTTCCATCCGTGATAAGGGCATACAATGCAATCATCTACCACTTTTCCAAGAGATAACGCTGCACCGCGATGGATGCACAAATCTTTAAATGCTTTAATGGCATTAGTTGTGCGAAAAAGCACAACTCGCTCTTCTAAAATCGTTACTTGCAAGGGCTGATCTGTTAAATCATGTGAATAAGCTGCAGGCAGCCATTCCTTAGCCAATACTAAATCTTTAATCATCTGCATCGCCTCCGTACGATAAGTAAATTTATTTCTTGTTTATAAAAAAAACCGCAGAAATAGAAGGAGTGCTTCTAATTCCGCAGCTTTTTCGTTCCGTAAAACAGACTATAAGCGCGCGAAGATTCTACATGATTGCAGATAGAGCGACCTTAGCACTTCATCTACAATGACAATACGTGTTCATCGCTATTTTTTAAACTCAATACCTAACCCTTACATATTGAATAAAGAGCGTCCAGCCGCTAAAAACTTTTCTGTCCACTGATTTCTCTTATTTTTACTTTATCAATTCCCCACTGAAAAATCTCTTGCTTTGTAAGCATCTCTAACATAATTTTTTCGGTTAAACGAATAAAAGCTGCAGTTTTTAAAACCGCAGCTTTCTTTATTATGAGCTCATATAACTGGCTGTATATTTTTTCGTCTGTTTTTGTATTTCTTGATTTAAATGTTTGAAAAACGAGATTGTGTCTTCATAATCCGTCGCTTTTTCATGAAACTTCAATGTGAGATTTTCTTCAAACAACGTTTCTCCTTGATGACCGACCGCTTTCAGCTGAACATTTGTAACAATACCCTGGGAAATCGAACATAATAAATAATTAAAGCAATGAACCGGAACGATATGCATCAGATGAAAATCGTCGCTAGTTCTATCACTTTTTGTTTTCTTAAATTCCACAGTGAGTTCTTCTGGATGAATAAACACATTTATATGCTGTTTGGACAAACAAGTAGGATTCATTTTTTGTGTATACTCACAAAATTCCAGTCCAATAAATATAGAATTATCGGAGTCAGCTTCAATGAAGATTTGCGAATTTTTTATCATTGTCCTCGTCCTCCATATTCAATCTAGTTACCCCATCGCTCGCACTCATTTGTAGAATATTTCCATCCCTTCTCTATTCTATCATTGATTTTTCTCAATGCCTATTTAGCAGGCGGAAGTTCTCTTTAAAAGAGAGGGAACTGACAGGCAGTTCTTTATGTGAGAAGAATGAACAAAAGACACCTCTTTTATTTTCTTGAGGTGTCTTTTGGTATCATCAGCCTGTGTTACGTAACCCTGCTGCAATGCCATTAATCGTTAATAACGCTTCTTTTAAAAGTTCTTCATTTAACGTTCCAGCCTCATCTTCACGCAGCTTGGAAATGACCTTAACTTGTAAGAATGTTAGAGGGTCCACATACGGATTTCGTAATTTAATAGATTCTTTAATTGTAGGAAGGTGATCCATTAATTCTTTTTGACCCGTGATTTGAAGAATCATTTCTTTTGTGAGATTGTACTCTTTTTTAATGGCGGTAAAAATCCGCTCTGAAATAACCGGATCTTGTACCATTTCCGTGTATTCTTTTGCTGCCATTAAATCTGCTTTTGTTAAGGCCATTTGCAGATTATCGACGGTCGAGCGGAAGAATGGCCATTCTTTATACATTTGCTGAAGAAGCTGTATATCTCCGGATTTCTCTACCAAATGCTGTAAGCCCGTACCTGCAGCGTACCAGGCTGGAAGCAGCTGTCTGCTTTGCGTCCATGCAAATACCCACGGAATTGCTCGCAAGTCTTCAAAGCGATCACTTCCTTTTCGACTCATTGGACGTGACCCAATATTTAAAGCCCCCAGCTCAGGAAGAGGTGTAGCTTGTTTAAAGTACGTTAAAAAGTCTGGATCTTTGAAAACAAGCTCTTGATACTTACGTAAAGAAGCAGTTGAAATCTCGTCCATTGTTTCTTCCCATTCATGTGTACGAATATCACATTGTTCAGCTTCTTGAGAAACATTTGCTGCCGCTGTAAGAAGAGCTGAGACCGCTTGTTCAAGGCTTCGGTAAGCAATGTCATATAAAGAGTATCTAGAAGAAAGAACTTCGCCTTGCTCTGTAATTTTAACGCCGTCTCCTAGCGTCTCAACAGGCTGAGATAAAATGCTTCGGTTTAACGGCCCACCTCCTCGGCCTAGTGAGCCGCCTCGGCCATGGAAAAACTTCAGACGAATTTGATACTTCCTCGCCATATCGTGAATTTCCTGCTGCGCTTTATAGAGCTTCCAATTAGCAGTAAGCGTTCCTCCGTCTTTGCTTCCATCTGAGTAGCCAAGCATAATTTCCTGCAAATCCTGCTGTTTCCTTAAGTGCTCTCGATAAAAATCTAATTGAAATAGCTGTTCCATGATTTTAGGACCTGCTGTGAGATCATCAATCGTTTCAAGCAGCGGAGCTATATTTAATTTGCTTTCAATACGACCATCTGCATGAAGGCGATAAATACCCGCTTCTTTGGCGAGTACCATGACTTCTAACAAATCACTTGCAGACTGCGTCATACTGATTAAGTAGACTTCAATAGATCTTTCTCCAAATTCTTTATGTGCTCGATGTATCATATTAAATACTTCAATTACTTGCTGCGTTTCTTTAGAGTAATTCTCTACAAACGATACTACAGGTCTTGGGTCTTGAAGAACTTTCCCCAGCAGCTCAACTTTTTCCTCTTCTGTTAAGGCTGAATAATCTTCAGCTAAAGAAACAGCATGGAAAATTTCTTTGATTGCCGCTTCGTGTTCCCCGCTGTGATTACGGATATCAAGCGTTGCTAAATGAAATCCAAACAGCTCAACTTGGCGAATTAATTTACACAAACTTTTCAACTGATAATCTTGAGGCTGGTGCTTTTGCAAGCTATCTTTAATTAGAAACAAATCATGTAAAAGTTCTTCTGACCTTTGATAACCTGCTTCCGATTCTCCAACTAAATTTAATTTATGAAGCATAATCGTAAGCTTGCAGCGATATACTTCGTGTTTGATTCTCCATCTCTTATTCTCAGGTAATAACGATATTTCTTGATTAATAGAATCAAGAAGGTTATCTGAAACTGCGACTCTTTTTGTAGACTGACTTAACCTTTGTCTCAATTGAGTAAGCGACTCTTTATATTTACGAATAGCTAACTTCCTTTGTTTGACAAGCGTTTGCCACGTTACTTTTGGAGTTACGTTTGGATTTCCATCTCGGTCTCCGCCAATCCATGAACCAAATCGAAGAATATTAGGCACTTTCCAATTTTCTTCCGGATAATTCTCCTGCAATGAATTTTCCAATTCCTGATGAATTTGAGGAAGCACTTCAAATAACGTTTCATCAAAATAATATAATCCATTGGATACTTCATCCATTACGGTTGGCTTGCGATCTCGCAGTTCATTTGTTTGCCATAAAATTAATACTTCGCTAAACAGTCTTTCTTCAATTTCTGTACGTTCACGTTTTGTTAACGTTGGATTATCCAAGTTTTTCAGAAGCTCAGCCATTCGTTTATGAATATCAAGAACACTTCGTCTAGTGGCTTCTGTTGGATGAGCAGTGATGATGAGCTCCAGGGATAAAGTTTGAAGCAAGTTAGCAATTACATCTGGCGCCACGCCATTATTTTTAAGCGAAACAACGGCACTTTCCAATGAGCCCGGCTGCATAATAGAATCTTCTTGCTGCTGATATTCGCGTCTGCGACGAATTCGATGATTTTGCTCTGCAATATTAACTAAATGAAAATAAACTGCAAACGCCCGAATAACCTGCTCGCGCATCGGCTGTTCAAGAGTAACGATTTCATTTTTTATTTCTTTATAGATAACTTCATCTTTGTTTTCTCTAAGTGATTTTGCCACTTCGCGTATTTTTTCTACTTTGTTGAGCAGTTCTTCTCCACCTTGGTGAACCAGAACTTTCCCTAACAATTGACCGAGAAACTTTACATCACGGCGCAGGGCAGTGCTGCTGTTTTGTCTTTCTGCTGCTTCTACTGTTACCATTAGACACGACACCTTTCATTATAAATGTTTTACTTTTTAAACTTTTTAGAAAATTATATTAAATTCATATTACCATGAACGAAAATAAATTTCATATAATTTTATTTCCTCCTCTCGTTCAGGAGGGAAGATTCATCAAATATAAAAAAGAGGTTAAGACATAACTAAATTAATCCAATCTAAAGACGAACAAATGGGATACATAAGTTGAACCGCTTGTGACACCGCAGTTGATTTTCTGTGCAAGACTTTGCTTTCCGCGGGCGCCAATGAGCCTCCTCGTCGCTTCCGCTTTTCCCCCGGGAGTCTTCGTCTTGCCCTCCAATCAACTGCTAGAAGGAACGAAACAGATGAAACCTACGTTCACCATAACAAAAAAAACGAACCGCTAATCAAACATTTTGATCAATGGTTCGTTTTTTATTTGAGCTAAAATACTTTTGTCTCGGCCTCTCTTTTATGCTACCAAGGTTGTCCTAAATCCAATACCGAGGCTAGTTCATTGCTTTTTTTACGCACTTGTTTACGCGTGGCAGCGCGATCTGCTCCCGTTTGAAACAGGTATTTTTCTTCTTCTGTTTCTGGAATAAGCTCCGGTACTGCGCGGGGCTTTCCATCATCATCCATTGCCACAAAAGTTAAAAATGATGTGGCTGCAATCTGACGCTCCCCGGTTTTTAAATTTTCTTTAATCACTTTCACAAATACTTCCATGGATGAACGACCTGTCCATGATACGTATGACTCCAAGCATACAGAATCCTGAGGCGTAATAGGGTGCAGAAAATGAATAGAGTCTGCTGAAGCTGTCACACACTCTGTACGACTGTGACGATAAGCTGAAATGGACGCAATCATATCAATATCACTCATTAACTTTCCACCAAATAACGTATTGTGATTATTAATATCATTAGGAAAAATGCGGCTCGTTCGAACGGCCTTTGTATCTTTACAATAATTTGCTTTCATTAGTAAGAACCTCCATTGATGCCTATCATAATAAGAATAAAAGAATGAATGAACCTATACTAGCATATTTTGATAAATTTAGCTTTACAAAAAACTCGTTGATTTATTTACAGAAAACAAAAAAGAGAAGAAAAATTCTTCTCTTTTTTGTCTATCGAATATAGCTTGATCCAAACGTTTTACCTAAAGAATCACTGTAGAGGTCACTTGACTTCACAGTCCATTTCCCATCTTCTTTCACCATAAAAATTCGTAGGGGACGACTTCCTTCTTTCGTTTCTAAGTCATTTACAATATCTTTGAATTTAGAAGCCGCAAACTCTTCAGAGTGTTCTGTATCGTAATCTTTCGTTTCATCTGTATATGCTCGCTTAAGCTGCGATACGTACGAATATAAGTCTGATAAATTAAGAGTGGTGTACTCCACTTCTACTACGGCTTTATTATTTGCATTCGCAATCACATTTGTTTTCACGCTTGCTTTTTCTTTTAAAACATCTTTATACATGTTAAAAAAATCTTTTTTTGCTTTGTCGGTTAAACTGTTAGAAAACGCACCTTTTAATTCCTCATTAAACGCTTTTTTCTGTTCTTCTATGACAGCTGTTTTGTCTGCTGTTACATATTTATCATAGTCTACGTTTTCTTTGTTTAAGTAAAGGACTTCTGTATAAGCTTGCAGAGCTTTTTCTGGGTCTTGCAGCTTATTATAGCTTTTCGCGTATTTCTTCGTATCCAGTGTTAATGTCACTTCGTCAATTTCTTCATCATAATCAGATGATTTTGACTGAAGCCCAATTTTGTACTTTTTATCTTTTTTGACTTCAAAGACAAACGTTAAATTTTTTTGCTTTCCAGCGCCAATCTTGTCAGATGCACTGCTTTCTAGTCCGAGCTCACGACTGTTCACTCCTGTTTTTGGAGACAACTGTTCATCTCCTTCGTATAAATAAACACCGTCGTAATCCGATAAAGATATACTGTTTTTGGAGACATTTTTCACTTTTAAATCAACTTTCAACAGCCCTTTTTCTTCACTTGCAGCTCCTTCATCACTATCTACTAAAATATAAGAAGCGCTGTCAATGGATGCTTCAATCGCCTTATTTTTAGCCGAAGTGGATCCTCCCGTTTCCTTAGAACTGTTACAAGCCGCTAATACTAGCATAAGTACAAAAGCCAAAACATTCATTTTTTTCACAGTTGCCTAATCCCCTTTATTTTTCTTTTTTAGAACTTTATCCCAAATAAAGCTTCCCTCTGTGTAAATCCTTAAACCTTAAAATCTATATTTTTTACAATATTTTGATAAAAACTAAGTCTAAATTCTCCATTTATCTAAATAAAAAAACACGAGCCGGTGCTCGTGTTTTTTTATTTAGATTGAAAATTTTCTTGATTGATTTGTTCAGCTTCTTTCATATATCGGTTAGATGTGCCACTTTTAATTCCCCAGTAATAAAAAGCTAATGATACGCAAGCAATCACTAGCATATCCCATCCGAAAGGCAAAATATTTTTGCCTCCGAATTTTTCGCTTCCTATGTAGGAAATAAAAATCATGCACGCTAAATAGATAAGCATCCAAGCTCCGGTTAAAAATTCTTTTTTAAAGCCAACCCATTTATTTTTTGCTTGGTAATAAAAATAAACAGGCAGGCCAATTGCCATAATAAAGATCACTTCACCTGTAAGAGGCCACCTTGCCCAGTAAAGCGTCAAGGAAGCAAAAACGAAGCCGCATGGCGCAATAATTGATGCCCCTTTTAAATAAAATGGACGGTAAAAGTGTGAAGCCGTTTTTCTTAATGTTATAAGCGCTACAGGGCCCATAATATAAGAGATAAGTGTCGCTACTGAGATGACTTCTGCTAAGACGCCCCATCCTCTAAATAAAAATAGAAACAAAAAGCAAGCTGCTAAATTTAGCCACATAGCTGGGCGCGGGACATTGTAAAGTGGATGAAGGGTACCAAATATCTTTGGCAAGTATCCATTTTGCTGCATCCCGTATAACATTCTAGAAGTAGTTGCCGTATATGTAGCACCTGTGCCGGAAGGAGAAACAAATGCGTCTGCGTATAACACAATTGTCAGCCAGTTAATTCCAAGCGCAATCGCTAAATCAGCAAAAGGAGAATTAAAATTCAAATGATTCCATCCATCAGCAATTGATGACGGACTTACTGCTCCGATAAAAACAATTTGCAATATAATGTATACAATTCCAGCAATAAAAATTGAACCAATTACAGCTACCGGAATCGATTTATTAGGTGATTTTGCTTCTCCTGCCATATTTACAGGACTTTGAAACCCATTAAATGCAAACACAATCCCTGATGTTGCCACTGCCGTTAAAACACTGGCCCACCCATAAGGGGCAACCCCATGCTCACTTGAAAAGTTCCCACTATGAAAACCAGCAAAAAATAAAGCCCCTGCCGTTAAACCAGGAATAATTAATTTAACAATCGTAATAAATGAGTTTGCTTTAGCAAAGAGGTTTACCGTCCAATAGTTCACAAAAAAGTAAACGAATAATAACAAAGACGCAACTGCCAGTCCCTTGGACGTTAAAATGCCATTGTCTACTAATTCATGAGTCCAGCGAGCCCATTTCCACGGCCACGTACTCATATATTGTACAGATGCAATAGCCTCCACTGTTATCGTTGAAGCTATTGAAATCCAGTTAGCCCAAGCAGCCAAAAACCCAATAAATGATCCGTGTGAATACTGAGGGTATTTAACCATTCCCCCTGCTTGTGGAAACATCGCGCCCAGTTCAGCATATGATAGGGCAATGGTCAAAATAACCACCATTCCAATAACCCATGAAAAAATAGCCGCGGGTCCCGCAATTTGAGCTGCTTTCCATGCTCCAAACAGCCATCCTGAACCAATAATCGAACCTATTCCTGTCATGGTTAAAGCAAATGTTCCCATCTTCCTTTGCATATTGCTCATCCAAATCTACTCCTCTTCCCTAGGAAAATAAAAAAACACTTGCGAAAATTTCTCAAGTGTTTGCCCAGGCGCGCGGCTTATACGCTATATGCTCCCCCATGGTCATCCATGTTGCGCCAGTCACATATAGGAATATATTTTTTATCAGTATATAACATTGATCACTATTACTCAATACACAAAAACACTTACATTAATTTTCGAAAAATAATAAATTATTCGTAAAATTAAGAATTTTTTTCTTAAAATCTCTTATATACAACAAACACGAACTAAAATCCTAACTTTGTTTATTATTCGGTTCTGTTACTTCACGAGTAGATTCTCTTTCATAAGTTATACTAATATATATTACTCATTTACAAAACATGAATTAACAGCTGTATATCTATAGAATTCTTGCACTAGGCCCTTTACTTATATACAATATGAAGAAAAGATACTGAAATGAACTGCCCACCACTTAGCGACGCTTGAAGTGGGAGACTTCTTTTTGGAAAACGTTAAAACCTACATATCATGCACTTCGCAACTAATGAAGTACTTCGAGCAAACTTCTCTGTTTACGCAAGCAAAAAACAGGGAAAATTACGAAAAAAGATTGTTAGAGGGATGCTTATGAATTATGCAAATGTAAAAGTTCTTTATTTTGATGACGACGGAACCATTCCAAATCACCCTCGTCTTCCGGTTTTGTTGTATGAACACGTATTTATCAGTAAGAAAGAGAAAGTAGAGAGCATTTTTAATTCTCACAACTGGAAAAACAGCTGGGTAGGCGGCATATATGATTTTCACCATTACCACAGCAATTCTCATGAAGCACTAGGTGTAATTAGCGGATCTGCCCGTTTAAAACTAGGTGGACATATGGGGGAAAATATTGTGGTGCACGCTGGCGATGTGCTCGTACTTCCTGCTGGCACAGGGCATATGCGTCTGCAATCAACTGCTGATTTTAAAGTGGTTGGAGCTTATCCAGAAGGCATGGATTACAATTTACGAACAGGAAAACAAACTGATCGTCCTCATGTATTTGATGAAATTGCACAAGTACCTATTCCTACAACAGATCCTGTTTATGGCGACAAAGGACCATTAACAGAATGGTGGAACTAGACAAGCACTTATTGTCTAGTTTTTTTATTTGCTCTGTTTTATGCCTTCCATGAATCTCTATTTGAACATATAAACCCTCTTCCCCTAATGCAATATCAATATACTTTATCTCATCGAAAAAGCAAAACTTCTTTGCAGAACTAAATTTCTTCTTTTCCGTTCTCTTTTTGCTTCAAAGGCAACTTCGCTTAGATTATCTCCCTTCCCCTTCCATATTTATTCCAAATACACTCTCGTCATAAGTTTTTTTTGTTTTTCTAAAAAAATTTTCATAGATTATAACTAAATTTTCAAAAAACTTATTGCTTTACTATGTCAGACTTGCTATCATAGTGAACATTGTTAGATAAATTTTTAGTAGGAGGAGTAAAAATTGAATAGAAAATTCATAATATTTATTTTATTCATTATTCCATTTATTGCTCAATTCGCTTTTTTACCTTTTGTAAATAACATTCATCCAATTATTTTTGGGTTACCGCTTTTGCATTTATGGTTATTTTTATGGGTCTTCTTAACACCTGTGTGTACTTTTATCATTTATCGTTTACAAAAATCTTGGGGGGACATTGAATAATGCAAGGAAATTTAACCGCACTTTTAATCACATCAGCAATTGTTCTTGTCGTTATCGCGATTGGCTTTATAGCAGGACGTGACAAATCATCTAGAAGCTCAGTTGAAGAGTGGGCTGTAGGTGGAAGACGTTTTGGAAGCCTGCTCGTCTGGCTTTTAGTAGGAGCAGATTTATATACTGCTTATACATTCCTAGGTCTTACAAGTACAGCCTATCAAGGAGGAAGCATTGCATTTTTTGCGATTCCTTACTCTGTTTTAGCCTTTTTAATTTCATACTTTTTTCTTCCAAAGCTTTGGACTGTTGCTAAAAAGCACAAACTTACTACGCTTGCTGATTATGCCAGAGAACGTTTTAGCAGTAAATTTCTCTCCTCTTTAATTGCCATAGTAGGTGTATTGATGCTCATTCCATATATTGATCTTCAGCTTAGCGGTATTCAAGATACTCTTCGCGTTGCAGGAACTGGCTACATTAACGTAAAAGCTGTCGTTATTCTTTCATTCTTTCTTGTGGCTCTTTATACCTTTTTCAGCGGAATTAAAGGTCCCACTTATACGGCAATTATTAAAGATATTTTAGTATGGGCGATTATGTTATTTATGGTTGTTTCTCTGCCAATTATGCATTTTGGAAGCTGGGGCAACATGATCGACAATGTTGCAAAGGATGCACCTCAGCTATTAACGATCCCAACACAAGGACCTAAAGGCATTCCATGGTTTATTACAGCATCACTCGTATCTGCTTTAGCTTTATTCATGTGGGCCCACGCTGCTACAGGTATTTTCACTGCTAAAAGTGCAGATTCGCTTCGTAAAAATGCTATTTTCTTACCGCTTTACAATATTGTTTTAATTCTAGTCATCTTCTTAGGATTTATTGCTTATCAAGTATTACCTCAAGATACAACGGATCCTAGATTAGCATTATTAACCTTAATTCAATATTCATATGGCGGCATTGGCCAAGGGTTAGCTTATGCAACGATTGCTCTTGCTTCATTAATTCCATGTTCTATCATGGCTATCGGAGCGTCTAACTTATTTGCAAATAATATATTTAGAGATTTAATTAATCCAAATGTACAGGGTAAAACATTAACAATGGTTACTCGTTCTATGGTTTTCGTTGTTATTGGACTGGCACTTTTATTCGGTTTATTATTCCCTCAAGCACTTGTTTCCCTACAGTTACTAGGGGTATCCGGTATGGTACAAATCTTCCCGGCTATCGTTATCAGCCTGTTTTGGAGAAATCAATCGAAAGAAAGTACGATTGCTGGATTAGTAGTAGGGCTGGTTGTAACGTTTACCGTCCATGCCACAGGAAATTCATTTGGTCTTTATGAAGGGTTCTGGGGATTATTATCTAACTTACTGGTAGTTGTTATTTTAAATCCAATCTTTGCTGCAAAAACCAAAGCAGCAACTAACGGTGTGAAAGAAACATTATTTTCTAAAGACACTGCGCAATCTGAATTAAAGAAAAACGCATAAAAAAGTTCAGCCAATTGGCTGAACTTTTTTTTAGATAATATTCTCTTTTTCAGAAGGGGGTGGAGTAGATTCTCTTTCCCAACATTCAATATTTTGATTGTTTTCTAACGCATCTCTATAAAAGACTGGATTTTTCCCTTCCTTTTTCTGCTCAGTATAGTTATGTAAGGCAGAAAATGCCACTTTCGATAATAGAAAAATAGCAATCAAGTTCACGACTACCATCATCCCCATAAATAAGTCTGCCAAATTCCATACAAGCTGAAGCTGAGCGATCGATCCAAAAATAACCATCGCTAAAACACCTACACGATAAGACCAAAGCCACATCTTATTTGAATTTAAAAATTCAATATTCGTTTCTCCATAATAATAATTGCCAATTAACGTACTAAAAGCAAATAGAAATACCATGATAGCTAAAAACCCTGATGCCCAAGAGCCGATATGGGTACTAAGAGAAGCTTGCGTTAATTCAATGCCGCTTAGCCCCTGCTTATAGGCTGGGGATAAGAGAACGATAAATGCTGTGCTTGTACAAATCACGAGTGTATCCGTCAAGACACCAAATGCTTGGATAAGACCTTGTTTAACTGGATGACTCGTCACTGCAGTTGCCGCGGCGTTGGGAGCACTTCCCATTCCTGCTTCATTGGAAAACAGTCCGCGCTTTACTCCGTTGATTAATGTTGCACCAATTGATCCCCCAAGCGCCTGTTCAAACCCAAATGCATTTTTCACAATTAGAGATAGAACCGCAGGCATTTGATCAATATTTTTAAAGATAATGAACAGAGCCATTCCAATGTATAAAACGGCTAATACGACCACGATGTATTCCGATATCTTGGCGATGCGTTTGATCCCGCCAAAAATAATTACCGCAAATATAACTGTCATAATAATCCCAATCAACAAACGGCTCGTCCCAAAAGAGTTCTCAAATGCTAGCGTAATCGTATTAGACTGCACCGCGTTAAACACAAGACCAAATGAAAGGGTAATGAGTACAGCAAATAGCCCGCCCATCCACCTTTTATTTAAACCTTTTTCCATATAATAAGCAGGTCCTCCTCGAAACCCGTTTGATCCTTTTACTTTATAAATTTGAGCGAGTGTACTTTCTACAAAACTTGATACTGAACCGATAATGGCAATAATCCACATCCAAAACACAGCACCCGGGCCACCGAGTGCAATAGCAATCGCTATCCCGGTAATATTTCCCGTTCCTACTCGAGCTGCCATGCTTATGCAAAAAGCTTGAAACGGGGAGACTCCTCCATCTTTAGCCGCTCGTCCTTCTTTCAAAACAAGCACCATTTCTTTCAACATGCGAAACTGCAAAAAAACGAGAGCGAATCGTAAAATAAATACCAATTGATACAAGTAAAATAATTAATAAATTCGACCAAAAAAAATCATTGATGACGCTAATTACACTTTCGATTGCCTGTTGCATGCCTATCACCTCATTAAAAAATTTGGTAGAACAAATGCAAAACATGAAAGTTTTTTCTCTTGGTGTTTATATTATTGAAGCGAATGAAGAGTACGTAAATAGACTAAAAAATACTCAAATCCCATTCTTTTGCGATTTTTTTTAGCAGCGTAACGCCTTTTACGCTATTCCCGTACTCATCAATAGCTGGACTGTATATTCCGATACCGCATCCGTCTGGAAATGGAGACTGCTTTTTCGTATTAGGTGGCACCAATGACATGATTCCTCCCGATACACCGCTTTTAGCTGGCATACCAACAAATGCCGCAAACTTTCCTGAAGCATTATACATACCGCATGTAAGCATGAGCGCTTTTGTTAATTTAGCTACTTCTTTTGGAATTACTTGTTTGTGAAACACTGGATGATATCCGTCTAATGACAGAATTAATCCGATCAGCGCAATATCTTCAGTCGTTACTTCAATTGAGCACTGCTTTAGGTAAACCTCTAGAACTTCTTCTACTTCTCCTTGTAAGTAGTTCGTTTCTTTTAAATAGTAGGCAAGCGCACGATTTCGATGAGACGTTTGCCATTCTGATTCAAAGACCGTTTCATTAATGAGTGGTGTTTTCCCGGTAAGCATTGTTATCACATCAAACAAATAGCTTAATTTTTCTTTTGCCGTCTCCCCAGATAAAAGAGATGAAACCGTTAAAGCACCAGCGTTAATCATAGGATTGAACGGCTTTCCTGGTTTATGCATTTCCAGTCTTATAATAGAATTAAATGCATCTCCAGTTGGCTCTACATCCACTCTCTCTAGCACATAAGGAATGCCGCAGCATAAGCAAGCTGCTATAAAGCTAATGACTTTAGAAATACTTTGAAGAGTGAATACCGCTTCATAATCACCAGATTGGATAACTGTTCCATCAGCACCAATCAAACAAATACCTAATTGAGACGAGTCCATATCTTTCAGAGCGGGGATGTAATCAGCCGTTTTTCCTTCTGACGAAAATTCTTTTGTTTGTTGCACCCACTCATGTAATCGGTCTTTTGCAGTGAGCTGTAAGTAAGACATTTCCTGTTCTATTTCTCTTTTCATTAAAGTCACCTCATCACTTAATTTACTTTTTATTTTAAAGCGCTTTCATAAAGCGCGATTTCATAAAGCGCGATTTCATTTTCGTTTTTAATGTACAATGCAACCTACGAGAGCATACAAAAACCTACAAAACTTTTTGGAATTATATTTTTATCTTTGGCACTCTTCTCCATTGTGCTGGACGCTGTCACCATGTATACTAATTCACGAATCACTTCAGGAGGTGGAATTATCTGAATTTTAAATCTTCCATTCGAAAAGATCCGTACATTTTATTGCTCATGCTCATTACTGTCCCGCTGGCGGGAGAGTTAAAATTTTATCCGTTAAATGAAACATTTCGAATTACATTCGGAGCTCCTACATTTTTCTTTTTCCTGTTGCTTTTAAAACGGAAAACCGTTTTAGCCGGGGGCTTGTTAACCGCTTTAAGCGTCGTTCTCTTTCGCATCATGCTCGATTATATCATGCTCGATC
Source organism: Priestia megaterium (assembly GCF_023824195.1). Lineage (NCBI taxonomy): Bacteria > Bacillati > Bacillota > Bacilli > Caryophanales > Bacillaceae > Priestia > Priestia megaterium. The sequence goes on along the minus strand of NZ_CP085442.1, from coordinate 788,370 downwards.
ATTTTCAATTTACGGCTTCTGCACATACGCATTACCCTACGTTTTTCTTCTACTTTACGTATGCACTTTTATTTTTTGTTTTTAAAGTAAGCCGCATGAACTATAGTGCTATTGTAATTGGATTGATTGGACTCATCATTGAAATTGCTGCTGATATAGTGGAACTAACTGCGCAGTATATAGTTTTGCACACAACAATCCATGTCGATTCATTATCCGACATGGCCGTTATTGCTTTTGCTCACAGCTTCATTGTACTTAGCTTTTTTAATATGATGACGATTTATGAATCACAGTCACGAGAACGTCAAATTCGCAAACAAAATGAGCACATGCTAATGCTCATTACAAGTCTTTATGAAGAAACCGTTCATTTAAAAAAGACCCTTCATAATACAGAAGCGATTACAAAAGCTTCGTACGATTTATACCGTGTATTAAATCAGCAGGAAAAAGATTATTCTGTGCTAAACCAAACGCTCAGTAAAAAAGCGCTTCGGATTGCCGGAGATATTCACGAAGTAAAAAAAGACAACCAGCGTATTTTTGCGGGCTTATCTAAAACAATTTCAAATGAAAGTTTCCAAAATTATATGAAAGCAGAGGAATTAATCGAGCTGATCGTACGTATCAACAAAAAATATGCCGATTCTCTTCACAAACAAATTACCTTTTTTTCCTCTGTAAACGGGGAACATTTCAGCTACCACGTTTACACCATTTTATCGATCATTAATAACTTGGTAGCAAATGCAGTGGAAGCGATTAAAGATGAAGGAAGGATTGTTTTATCGGTACATAGACAAGCTGAACATGTAGAATTTCATGTACAAGACAACGGTCCTGGAGTACCTTTAAAGTACGAAAAAGCTATTTTCGAACCTGGTTTCACCTCAAAATACGATCAGTTTGGAAACCCCTCTACTGGCATTGGTCTTTCTTATGTAAAAGATATTGTTCAAGAACTTGAAGGTACGATTAAAGCTACACAAGAAGACAGCGGAATGACGTTTATCATTCAAATCCCCCTTCGTAATCTAATTCAGAAAGGATGAGTTTATGCGATTTTGTATTACAGATGACGATTCAGCTATTCGTTCAACGCTCAGTCAGCTGGTTGAAGATGAGGATTTAGGAGAAGTTGTAGAAGAAGTCGTCGACGGAAGCTTTTTAGATGCTTCTATGTTAAATTTAAAACAAATTGATATTTTATTTATCGATTTACTTATGCCAGGACGAGACGGAATCGAAACGATCCGTCATTTAAAAGATTCATTTAAAGGAAAAATGATTATGATTTCACAGGTAGAGTCCAAAGAATTGATAGGAGAGGCCTATTCATTAGGAATTGAATACTATATTACAAAACCAATTAATCGAATTGAAATTTTAACGGTTATTCGAAAAGTAATCGAACGAATCTCCCTTGAGAAATCAATCGATGATATTAAAACCTCTTTGAATAGTTTAGCGACAGCTCATCACCCCCTCTCTTCAAGTCAGCCGGTAACGAAACAAGCCCATCTATACGATGTGGGTAAATTCTTATTAGCTGAATTGGGTATTGTAGGAGAAAATGGTGCAAAAGATTTACTGGATATTTTACAGTTTCTGTACACTTATGACCAAAGAGAAAGTGTGGAAAAACATTTCCCTTCTCTAAAAAATATTTTTGTGAATGTTGCTGAAAAAAAATTAGGAGCTCACGCGTCTTCCATTGAAATTAATCGCGAAACCAAAGCTTGTGAACAGCGAATAAGACGAGCAGTTACTCACTCACTAAATCACTTTGCTTCTATCGGATTAACAGATTTTTCAAATCCAAAGTTTGAAAATTATGCTTCTAAGTTTTTTGACTTTACAGCTGTTCGTAAAAAAATGAAAGAATTACAGGGAGATTCTAAAATTTTGCCGATTCGCATTAACACCAAAAAGTTTATTCAAATATTCTTTTTTGAAGCAAAGCGCTTGTTAAGCAAGGAAAAAAGCTGGTATTGACAGAAAAGACGGAAAAGGTGCAAATACCTCTTCCGTCTTTTATACTAATTGATTCAGTTTTACTAAGGAAGGTCCATATACAGTACGCAGAAGCAGCGTCTTTTCTCCCCTTGCATATTCCACCAGAGAAAATGCTCCTTTTTCTGTTTCTACCTGTACATCTACAGAAACTGGATACTCTTTTAACTGATTAACTATCAGTTGCGCTTGTTCCACCGACAAATAAGAAGAAAGGCGAATAAGTATATCCAAATCACTAGTTGTTGTAACAACTTCGGCATCGCTTGCAAATTCGAATCCCACACTGCCAGTTGGTCCCCACGCAAAATCTTTTAAAATAATAGCTACTTCTTTTAAAGCAACTATGGCTGGCATGTTTCTAAAGTGGCCGTTTTGAAAAATAGAAACGAGATCTTCCGGCCTAATTCTTTGTTTAACGGCCTGCTCAGATACAAATGCTCCAAAACGCTGATTTCTTCTTTCTCCTCTTACTCCAACAGGTATCAGGCTATCTCGGTGAACAGCCCGCCTTACAACTACAAACGGAGCCTTAGCTAAAGAATGCTCCACCCACTCGGGGATAGGTGTATAACTGATAAGCTTTGCTTTCTCTTTTAACTGAAGCAGATCATGAGCTATATATTCCATTGTTTTTCCAACTCAGCCCTTACTAATAAAGAAGCTTCTCGCCCTGCTTTTCTTGCTTGCTCACTGTGCAGCCGGGTGCTTAAATCGTATACACCTTCACGGCGTACATCTTCTACTGCTCCAGTCAAAATATCTTGAATTGCTTGAACGTCGCGCTCTGTGGGCTGCTCTGCTTGAATGCCGCTAATCAGCTCATATAAAGCGCCAAGTGAGGCAAATGATTCAATATCATAGGCCATGGAAGGAACTTTCTTTGAAGCTTCTTCAAGCTCTGTGATACTTCTTTTGGTAATGCGTGCTGCCGACTGTTTGGACATAGCGTGAACATTTACTCCTTCGTCTTTCAAAGCCAATATCCGATTTGATTGGTATCCATGAGCCAAGAATGCTCCTGAAATTGCTTTTCCGACAATTAATGTAATAACTGGATGACCTGCTAAGCGCGCTGCTGCATAAGCATCAGCTGCAGCACCGCAAGCATAGTGGATACCTAGAAGTTCTTCATGATAGCCATACGCTTGGCTCGGTACATCGACAATGGCAATTATAGGGCGCGGAGATTGATTTTGATCTTCTTTTATTACTTCACGAACGTGCTTGGCAATTGCCCACCCTTCATCTAGCCCTACTTCCCCTTTTCGCGCACGCAAGAAACGATTATAAGGGTTAGGTACAACCGATATATACCGGACCTTTTCTCTTCCTAGCAACGCGTCTTTATAAAGAACGGAAGGAATTTCAAAATCTGCTTCTTCATTATTTATTAAAGCATTGATCCACACGCGACCGCGGCTATTGGGCATGTTACCTTGAACTTCATTCAGCGAGTAAGAGACTGTTGAAGGGATATTTTCATTTTTGGTTTCTTTATACAATTCTTGAAACTGATCAGGAGCCATTTTTTTTGAAGGATCAACCTTACTAAGCAAATGTCTGTAAAAATCTACTTGTTCTGTTTTATTAGCTACTTTTTCTTTCTTCTGAAACGTCTCTTGAACTGCTTCTTGAATAGCAGTAACATCATCCGGCGCTAGTGCCTCTGCAAAACCGGTTTCATAGCGTTGAATACCGCCAATCGTTTTCCAGATTAAGCTTCGGTCTCTTGCATCAAACTCTTCAATCCCTGCTTCTTGTTCGATTACTTCAGGGCCGTTAAGGCCAAACCTTGCTTCTTTTGTCATAATGAGATAACTAAAGAGTGAAGCAGTGATAGACATTCCTCCAAAGCAGCCTACATTTCCTGAAATAACTCCAACAACAGGTGTATGCTCACGCAAAGCAACCACAGCTGAGCCGATTTCAGATATTGACAAAAGTCCATAATTCGCTTCTTGGAGCCTTACCCCTCCTGTATCGAATAGAAAAACAGGTCTAACAGGAACACCCTTTTTGTGATTATTAAGGGCTAGTTCTAAAGCTCCTGCAATTTTAGCTCCCGATACTTCACCAATGCCTCCCCCTTGAAACCCTCCTTCTATTGAAATGACAACGGCTGGCTCCCCGGCTATCAGCCCACCTGCTATAATGACACCATCATCGCTTTGAGGGACAATATTTTGCTTAGGTAAATGAGGCGATTCGATCCCGTCAAAAGGACCGAGCAGCTCATGAAATGTTCCTTGATCTAAGATTGCCTGCGCTCGTTCTCTTCCATTTAACTCAATAAAGCTTTGATTATTCACTCCCATTTTCACTCACCTCCAAAGCCTGTGCAAGACGCAAGGCGACTACACCAGGCGTAGCACCGAAATCATTAATTACAATTTTCGCTTGAATCGTATGAACACTAAAGAACCGGTCTAATACGGCTTTCCAAGTTTCACTAAACCCTTCACTTCCTGTTCGTACTGATACGTGAGCATGTTCTTCATCAGAAGGAACCATTAAAATTTCTAAATCCCCTGAACCAACAACGCCTACATGTGCGCGCTGAGTTAACTTTCGATTGGCTTTGTATTTAAACACTAACGTTTCCATTATCCACTCCTCCTTGCAGACGTTTACGATTCTTTAAAAAGAGATATTCGATCCAAAAATAATACAGCAGCCAGCAAATCTGCACTTCCACCTGGAGAAGCGTTAGATGATAGAAGAATATGATCTAAGGCTTTTAGCCGCTGTTTTCCCATTGATGTAGATACCCCTCCAACTTCTAACACATTGGATGCCGCCATTTTAACCTCCTCTAACACTACCGGACCAGCACGATGCAAAATACACGTATCATCAAGATTGGCTATTAGTGTTACTAAAGTATCAATCCGCGCTGATGTTTCATGTATGCCTAGCTTGCGAGCCTTATGTAAAGCAGGCAAGCCTATATGAATCAAATGGGGAAATCCTTCCTTCGCCTCTCCGGCTGCTCCTTTTGCGCCATACTGCTTTTTCACACGAAGTCCATTAGATGAATGCAGAGGACAAAAACGATCTGCATAACGAGCAATTTGTCCTGCAGCTTCTGCGATGGATGCAGGTGATGCTTGAATGCCGCAAACCGCTGTTGCAGACGCAAGTAGACCTAATGCCCAAATCGCTCCTTTGTGTGTATTAATACCATCCGTAGCCGCGTACATAATTTGTTCGCCCTCGCGTCCAATTCGAGCAATTTCTTCCCTTAGCATCTGACTTGGCTGCTTTCCTTGACTATATAATGCAATCTGTAAAAAGGTCGGTTGTAAAGCATAAGCAGAAGTTAACAACGTCTCAATATTCATATCTTGATGAGATCCAGTTGTTGCTGCATCTACAAGCCCAGGCTTAGGTGTAAGCACCGCTTCATCAACCAGAGCGGTAACTGCCATTTTAGCTATTAGACATGAGTAAAACACAGCTGGTCTTGGCTCTTCTTGAATACTCTGAATAAGCATATTCCTTACCAGCTCCGAAATTTAGCAGGCGGATTATATAAGCCATCCGACCATTCTACTAAATCTTCGACACTTCTTGCTGCCAATAATGAACGCTTTGCTTCTGTACGGCGAATCTGTAAATCTTCCGGAAAAGCCACTAGGCCATCTCTGCGCATCTTTTCCACTTTATTTTGGCTGTGTCGCAGGCCTATAGGTGTTACCCCTGCTACTGCTTCAAGCGCTGCTTTTCTTTCGTCCAAGCTTTGTGCTTTATATAAATAAGCAATTCCTTCTTCCGTCACAACATGCGTCACATCATCCCCGTAAATCATGACAGGAGCAGTAGTTAAGCTTGCTTGTTTCGCTACCTTTATCGCATCCAAAGACTCCACAAAAACAGGCTCATTTCCTGATTGAAAGGTTTCAACCATTTGAACAACTAGCTTTCTGCCTCTTGCTAGTTCGTGCTGCTCGTTTATCATATCCAACCAAGCAGGCGTAGAATGTCGGCGGCCTCTAGGGTCATGCCCCATATTAGGCGCTCCGCCAAACCCTGACAAACGTCCGGATGTGACGGTAGAAGAATTTCCTTCTCCATCTATTTGCAAAGTTGATCCTACAAAAGCATCTACCGCATATTGACCAGCCACTTGACACATCGCACGGTTTGAGCGCAGGCTGCCATCGCGTCCTGTAAAAAACACATCTGGACGCGATGCTGTGTATTGTTCCATTCCTACTTCTCCGCCAAAGCAGTGTATGCTCTCAATCCATCCGCTTTCAATAGCCGGAATTAACGTAGGGTGAGGGTTCAGAGCCCAGTGCTTGCATATTTTACCTTTCAGTCCTAACTTTTCTCCATAAGTAGGCAGCAAAAGCTCAATTGCAGCTGTATTAAAGCCAATGCCATGATTTAAGGATTGTACGCTGTGGCGTTCATAGATACCTCGAATCGTCATCATAGCCATTAAAATTTGGAGCTCTGTAATATGACGAGGATCTCGCGTAAATAAAGCTTCCAATTGATAGGGCTGATCCGCCACGACGATACAATCAATCCAAGAAGCCGGAATATCAACTCGCGGAAGTTCTTCAACAAGTTCATTTACCTGCACAATAACAATTCCATCCTTAAACGCGGTTGCTTCGATAATGGTCGGTGTTTCTTCCGTATTTGCTCCTGTATATAAATTACCTTGTGCATCCGCTTTGTCAGCAGCCACTAAGGCAATGTTCGGAATTAAATCAATGAAAAGGCGTCCGTAAAGCTCTAGATATGTATGAATTTCTCCCATTTTCAACGTGCCATCTTCAATCATTTGAGACACGCGAAGGCTTTGAGCACCGGCATACGAAAAGTCAATTTTTTCAGCAATTCCTTTTTCAAATATGTCGAGATGTTCCGGACGTGAAATACTAGACATAATCATATGAAGACCGTTTATTTTATCAGCGCTTACTTCATTCAGCGCCTTTGATAAAAAAGATGCTTGCTTTTGATTGTCTCCTTCAAGCACTACTTTATCTCCGGGTGATATAAGCAATTCTAACGCTTCAATAATGTGTTCATTACCCAATAACTTTCCTTTAAGAAGATGGTCTATTTTCACAAGGCGAGCTGCTTTTTGATCTCGGCGAGTTGTCCATGATTTTGAAGTTTTTTTTATGCCACTCATGTTCTAGCTCCTTTCTTCTACTTCTAAATTAAGGCGCTTACATTTTTTCATTTTCCATTAAAATTAACACAGACTTCATGGTAGATTCGGCTGCAGAAATAGCCCTTGCTTCCGGAAAGCTCTTAGCAGTCAAATCCGTTAGTACTCTTCCTGGAGCCATTTCAATATATAATCTTGTACCCATTTCATACATAACTTCCGTAGCATCATGCCAACGAACGGGCAGGGCAACACTCGCTGCCAGATCTTCCTTAATATCAGCAGCTTTCCATAATTTCCGAGCTTTACAATTACCTATAAAAGGAACGACCGGGTCCTTTCCTTTCACTTCCGTTATTGTTTCTCGTAATTCACTCGAAACTCCTTCCATAAGAGGACAGTGAGAAGGCACCGTTACATGAAGCATTTTAGTTTTTCTAGCCCCTTTTTTAGATGCTTTTTCAAGAACTTTCTCAATTGCTTTTAAGGTGCCGGAAATCGTTATTTGATCAGGAGCATTTAGATTCGCTACGTACACAGGAGCGGCATCAGTTGATAGTTCATGTACAATAGAGAGAAGCTGATGTTCGCGCAGTCCCATTACAACCCCCATACCATAACCATCAGGATAAGCATTTTCCATCAGTTCCCCTCTTTTTTTCACAAGAAGAAGAGCTTCTTTAAAAGATAACACTTCAGATGTAACTGCTGCTCCAAACGCCCCTATTGAATGCCCTCCTACCACGTCTGGCGAGTATCCTTTGGTTTTAAACGACCTAGCCGTAGCCACTCCTGCAATAAAAAGACATATCTGAACATTTTTATTATATTTTAATTTTTCTGACGAATCTAACGATAATACGTCTTGATTTAAAACCTCACTTGCTTCTTCAAACGTAGGCGCTAATCCCCATTTATTTTTTATATCATGAAGCATACCAGCATATTGTGCGCCTTGTCCTGGAAATAGAAATGCAACACTCATCGTGTTTCTCCTTTCGACTTTATATCATCCAAGGAGATAATGGATAATTTTATTATAAAGAACATAGGATCAATAACTCTAATACATATTTCTTATATATCCTATAACTTGAAATCTATATAAAAAGAGATTGGGACATAACTAAATCAATGGAATCTAAAGACGAACTAATTGGATAAAGGAGCTCATATGGCTCGCTTGTTCCATCGCGGTTGATTTCCGTGCAAGACTTCGCTTTCCGCGGGCGGCCGGTGAGCCTCCTCGTCGCTCGCGCTCCAATCAACTGCTAGAAGGATCTAAACAGGCGAAACCTACGTTCACCAACACAATGAAAAAATCCGAACGATTAATCGTTCGGATTTTCCTTTAACTAAACTACTTTTGTCCCAGCATCTTTTTGCTACATATGAGACGGAAAATGCGGAAGCACTTCTTCACCAAGCTCATGTATGACTTCTTCAGCCGGACGCTTACTATCAAAAAGAGCAAAAAACAGGTGATTAACTCCTATTTCTTTATAAATAGAAAGAAGCTCAACTAATGCATTGCGTCCTGCTCGAAATCCTAAACGAATCGGCGTTGGCATTTCATTTGGATCTTCTGCCAAATCTAGATGCATAGGTTGTGTAAAAGGTTTAAAAACGCCTGGATGATAGATGTCAACCAGTTTCCTCCATTGTGTAATAGCTTCTGCTTGAAAATGGGGATGACGAGGATAATACATCCAGCCGTCTCCATACTGTGCAAACCACTCCATATTTTGCTGACTGTATCCCGTTATCATCGTTGGAATACGTTTCGTTGGCTTAGGAACAACATTTGCTCCTTGAATGGATCCCAAGGCAGACTGGATAGATGGAAATTCTTTATTTAACGCTTCTTCTAAATAATGAAAAGCCTCTGCAAATCGCTTTCCTCTTTCTTCATGAGGAATACCTAACCCTCGAAAATCTGCTTGACGGTCTCCAGAAGATACGCCCATAATCAAACGCTCAGGAAAAAGCTGATCAATGGTTGCCATTTCTTTAGCTACGCGAAGCGGATGGCGTAAAGGCAGCACAATAGCAGATGTACTAAGAGCAATTTCTTTTGTTTGACTGGCAAGATAAGTCAAATAAATAAGCATATCATAAATTTGACCCGTTGCTGGATCGCCAAATGATGGATCTTGAAGAAGGACATCGCGGAACCATAAGCTTGTAAATCCATATTGTTCTGCAAGCTGCGTGAGCTCTACTTGTTTCTCCATCGTAGGCGTGGCATATTGATAATTTTCAAGCGGCATATGCAAACCTAACGTTAACTCATTCTCCTTGTACATGCGACGATACGCCTTATGATGTTGAAATGTAGTCATTTGTTTCCTCTCCTTTTATAACTAAGAGATCATCGCAAAAGGCGATGATCTCTTGTTTTATTTTGCTTTTGCTTCTATTGAGCGGCTCCATGCCGTTAATAAAACCGCTCCTAGAACCATTACTCCTCCAATCCAAGGAGTATGAACAAGACCAATCGAATCAACAATCAGGCCGCCTACAAAAGAACCAATGGCAATTCCAACGTTAAATGCAGCAATATTAAGCGCAGAGGCTACGTTCACTGCTGAAGGGACATACTTTTCAGCTAAGTTCACGACCAGCACTTGCAGTCCAGGTACGTTCATAAATGCCAATAAGCCCATGGCAAAAATCGTAATTGTTCCCGCTACTTTAAACGATGCAGTAAACGATAAAATAACTAAGATAACTGCTTGAATTAAAAACATCCAAAATAATGCTTTTAACGGGTTTTTATTCGCAGCTTTTCCTCCAATCGTATTTCCGATGGCTACCGCTACACCGTATACCAGTAGCAAGATACTAACCGCGCTTGGTGCGTATCCTGTTAGTTTTTCAAGAATAGGTGCTAAATACGTATAAGCTACAAACGTTCCGCCATATCCTAAGGCGGTAATAGCAAACGATAGTAAAAGCGGCCCGTTTTTCAAAATTTTCAATTGATCACTAAACTTTGCCGGCGGCGCTTCTTTTAAGTTTTTAGGCACTAAAAGAGCACTTGCAATAATGGCAATAACCCCAAGTAACGCTACTCCCCAAAATGTTGCTCTCCAGCCGAAAGCTTGTCCGATAAATGTACCAAGCGGAACACCTGTAACAGTTGCAACTGTCAAACCTGTAAACATTAAAGCAATGGCACTTGCTCGCTTATCTTCCGGCACCAAATCAGCAGCGATAGTCGCACCGATGGAAAAGAAAATCCCGTGTGAAAATGCAGTAATAATTCGTGCTATAAGCAGCAGCCCAAAGCTTGTTGATAAAGCTGCTACTGAGTTTCCTATGATAAAAATAACCATTAATAGCATCAACAATGATTTTCTGCTCATTTTACTTGTTAAAGCTGTTAATACGGGAGCTCCAAATGCAACTCCCATTGCGTATCCTGAAATTAATAACCCTGCTAGTGTAATGGAAATATTTAAATCATCTGCAAGCGATGATAATAAACCTACTGGAACAAACTCTGTAGTCCCGATTCCAAAGGCGCTAATAGCTAGCGCTAATAGCGGCAAAGCACCGCTTTTTTTACTTTGTTGTGTTTGTGAAAGTGTGTTCACTTCTTAACGCCTCCTGTTCGTTATAATAACTTCTTTATAATAATTTCTCTTACGGCTGATTAGCTTAGGTACCTTTCATATATTCGCTAACTCGCCATCAACAATTGTTATTATGAGCGATGTAAAACCAAAGAAAAAGTACGCACTTTCAAGTGATATAGGCACCTGGAGGTTACAATAAGCGTAAATACTAAAGTCATGAACTATTGAGTATTCTAAAAAAATGCTTACACCTAGAAAATTTTGCTCTATAGTGATATGATAAACATCTGAAAAAATGCGAAAACATGCATTTGACCGTTATCTCTAGAACAAGGAGAGTTGTTAACGTGAAAAAATATAACATTCCAGTGGAAGCGGCACTAGAAGTCATTGGAGGCAAGTGGAAAGTCGTTATTCTTTGCCACTTAATTAAAGGGACAAAGCGCCCTGGAGAATTAAAAAGAATTATGCCGCGCGTTACACAAAAAGTATTAACGCAGCAGCTTCGCGAACTTGAAGCAGACGGCATCATTGTTAGAAAAATGTACAATGAAATGCCGCCTCGAGTAGAATACTCTTTAACAGATTACGGATGGTCTTTAAAAAGCATTCTTGATTCATTATGCTCTTGGGGAGAACATCATATTGAAAAAACGTATCCTGATAAAGAAGCTGTACTTATGCAGCCTGTAGAAGAAGTCACTAATTAAAAAAAGCTGACTAGATAGTCAGCTTTTTCATTCCCTTACTTTCTTTGTTTTTTCAGACAATGTACGTATTCAGGAGGAACCCATATGACAGAACAACTTAAAAAGAAAATTAGTCTTCAAGATGCTATCAAACAGCAGCTTGCTAATAAGAAAAATCAATCTTCAAGTAAAGCTCAAAATAGCAGCACGAATCAAGCAACCAAAAAGCTGACGAGTCAACAAACAAAAAAAACGAATAATCAGCGAAAGAGAACAGGTGTATAATGAACGGACAAAATAGAAAAGACGTAGCTCCTGGAATTGAAGTCGACATTGTTTTAAAAGCAGATCAGCGTTCTGGAAAACTTACACATGGAACGGTCAAAGACATTCTGACCAATTCAAGCTTTCACCCACACGGCATCAAAGTCCGTTTAACAGATGGACAAGTCGGACGCATAAAAGAAATTTACCCAAATTAAAAAAGCATGTATTCTACATGCTTTTTTAATTTACACTTCAAATAAATCTACTTATCATTTCCTACTTTTGTTAAAATAAAGAAGCACTGTCGTCCCCTTTCTTTCCCTTGGGAATTCACGCAAGGATGAAAAAGGTGGTGGATAGTCTGAGACGAATCCTCAAGTCATTTTTCCTAGATGCTGAGAATGTTCAGCTCCTAACGGCTTACGTGGAGCTTTTAGGAGCCATAGTCGCTCTTATTTTGCTATTTTTCCAGTAGTAAAATAAGTAATCACCGATAAGTATCGTCTAAAAGGTTCTTCATCCATAAGGCTCGTGTGCTGATTGTCTTTAGGGAATGGTGTTTGGCGGCACTTCCCTATAGTAAAAAGACAGCTTCCTTGCAGAAATGGACAAGGTGTAATCAACTACGGCCGATTATGGGTGCGGGACCTTTTTCTTTATTAGTCTATGTCTTTTTTTACTTCCCATACACAAAAATTAAAAAACCTCCGAGTTGGCGGTCTCGAAGGTTTTTTCTAGTGAATCGTTTTCGACAAATCCTCATCCGGGCTAACAAGGTTCAGATCTAATAAGATTATGTGATGAATTTCTTCACCTTACAAGTTAAACTTGTCAAAGCTAAGAATTCATTCGCTTGTTAAGAATAACTGAACGTGCGCTCCAGATTGTCATTTTTCCTAGCCTCAGTATATCATATTTGTTGAAAACAGGTAAAAAAAGTGTTCGACAAAGCTTGTCAGCAGCTCTTCACCTATTTCATATTTTTCAAAACAAAAAACATTTTACAAATATGAAGGAATTTCATACTATTAGATAAAAGATAGAAGTATTCTGACTTGGAGAGGATTTCAATGAAGCAACCTCAGTTAGAAAAAGAAATTCGAGCCTTACAATCAGATATTTATCAATTAGCTAAAAAAACAAGCAGCTATTCTCACGGTGAGATTTTAAAATTAAGTCAAAAGCTAGATCAAAAAATTGTTAGTTACCAAAAGCTTTTTAACCATACCAAATAAGAGCCGCGTAGGACTTTCACTTACTATCCCTCAAGTACCATAAACCTACAAATAAAACAGATATGTTTTATTCGCAATAGGTACATCTCTGCTTCCCTAATTAATAGGGAAGTTTTTTATTTAGAAAATTAAAACCTTCTCCTTTCCTTTGGTTAGTTGTCATACAAATTGGGTATTCAATCAGTAGGCCTTAAAACCTATCTAAGAAACATAAAGGAGAGAATGCATGATGAGTAATGCTGATACTACCGAAACAAAAAAAGGCGCCGATTTACTAGTAGAAAGTTTGGCAAGTCAGAATGTGCCTTATATTTTTGGTATTCCAGGAGCCAAAATTGATGGCGTATTTGATGTTTTGAAAGAGAAAGGACCAGAAGTAATTGTTTGCCGCCACGAACAAAATGCTGCGTTTATGGCAGCTGCTATGGGAAGACTGACAGGTACGCCGGGCGTTTGCCTTGTCACATCAGGTCCAGGTGCCGCTAATTTAGCCACTGGCCTTGTCACTGCTACTTCTGAAGGTGATCCAGTGGTAGCCCTAGCAGGAGCAGTTCCAAGAGCAGATCGATTAAAAAAGACGCATCAATCAATGGATAATGAAGGACTATTTAAATCTATCGCCAAATTCAGCGTTGAGGTAGAAGACGTTGCGAACGTTCCAGAAGTGATAACAGACGCCTTTCGCGAAGCTGTTTCTTCTCCTTCAGGAGCATCTTTTGTCAGCTTGCCGCAGGATGTAATGGATAGCGAAACATCAGCTTCCACTCTATCCGTTTTAAAAACTCCTACGATTGGGACTGCCAATTTAGACGCTGTTGCCCAAGCTATACACACTATTCGCACAGCAAAACTACCTGTTTTACTTTTAGGTATGAGAGCAAGTAAATCTAAAGCAGTGGAATCAATCCGTCAGCTTATAGCAGAACATGACCTTCCTGTGGTGGAAACGTTCCAAGGTGCGGGAGCTGTTTCACGAGAGCTTGAAACTCACTTTTTTGGGCGAGTAGGTCTTTTTCGCAATCAGCCTGGAGACGTCTTATTGAAGCATGCTGACGTCGTCTTAACAATCGGATATGACCCAGTTGAATACCCTCCTTCTCTTTGGAACTCAGAAAGTCAAAGAAGCATTATTCATTTAGATGATTTACAAGCACAAGCTGACCACCATTATCAGCCGGAAATTGAGTTAGTAGGGGATATTCCAAGCACAATTGACATATTAGCGGATAAACTCCCAAATTTAATACGTTCAAAAGAAAGTGCTTCTTTTTTAAAAACGCTAAAAAGCAAACTTGAACAACCTGACGATCAGTACGAGTTTTCTAATGACACTCACCTTCATCCCCTACAGTTAATTGAAGCTCTGCAGAACTTTGTTGAAGATGACACTACCATCACATGTGACGTTGGTTCGCATTACATATGGATGGCTCGTTATTTTCGTTCCTATGAACCTCAGCATTTACTATTCAGCAACGGCATGCAGACGCTAGGTGTTGCTTTGCCTTGGGCTATTTCAGCTGCACTCGTTCGCCCCCATAAAAAAGTTCTGTCCATGTCTGGAGACGGCGGGTTTTTATTTTCAGCTATGGAGCTCGAGACAGCCGTTCGGTTAAACTTACCAATTGTTCACATTATTTGGAACGATCAAACCTACGATATGGTTGGCTTTCAACAGCAGATTAAATATGGCCGAAAATCTGCAGTAGAGTTTGGCAGTGTAGACTTTGTTACGCTTGCTGAAAGTTTTGGTGCCAAAGGATTTAGAGTTAACTCACCAGAAGAATTTTCGGACACTCTAGCAAACGCTTTTCGTGAACAAGGCCCCGTTATCATCGATGTTCCTGTAGATTATAAAGATAATGAAAAATTAAATACACAGCTACTGCCAGATCAAATTAACTGAAAGGACTGAGTAAAGAATGAGCAATAAAGAAAAATTAACGATTCACCAAACTTCCACTATGATCGCTTTATTAGACGGAGTATTTGACGGTGTTGTCACATATAAGGATTTAGCTAAGAAAGGTGATTTCGGCATCGGTACGTTTAATCAATTGGATGGTGAAATGATTGCCTTTGACGGAGAATTTTATCATATTGCTGATGGGAAAGCCGCGCCTATTAGCGAAGATGCAAAAACACCTTTTGCCATTATGACAACCTTTTATGAAGATATCTCTTATCGTGTAGAAAAGGACATGAATCGTGAACAACTAGAAACCTTAATGAACGAGCTTATTCCTAGCCCGAATTTATTCTATGCAGTTCGCATTGACGGGAAGTTTAAAGAAGTAAAAACTCGCACTGTTGCAAAGCAAGAGAAACCCTATCCTTCTATGGTAGATGCGGCTGCTGATCAGCCTACATTTACATCTTCAGATGTAAATGGAACACTAGCAGGTTTTTACACGCCAGAATATTCTTCAGGCATCGGTGTTCCCGGCTACCACCTGCACTTTATTGATGAATATAAAAAAGAAGGGGGGCATGTTTTAGATGTCTCTGTTCAGGATGTTACAATTCAAATCTGCAAAAAAACGAAATTAAATCTCAATTTATCGGAAACAAGTGAATTTTTAAATGCTAATTTAGAAGACCATGATGTAGAAGAAGAAATTGCGACGGCTGAATAAACAACGATACTTTTACTGATAAAAAAACTCTCATCGTCACGCATGACGATGAGAGTTTTTTATTTAATCGAGTTCAGGCTTCATTTCTAGCACAACACAGAAACCTTCCGCCTATACGTAAAAGGAGCCCGTGTCTTTTAAAACATAGAAAAATGGTGTTTCAGTCTCTTTTAGACATCTAGCCATTCGATCCTTAAAGTTATCTAATTTAATTATATTTTTTGCTTCTTCTAACGTAAAATATCCCACATCCTGCGTTTCATTGGAGACAGAAATTTTTCCGCTAATCGCTTTTCCCTTTAATAAAATAACAGTAGTAGACCTTTTAACATCTTGTTCTACTCCAAGAAAGTTGGTCACTTCAATAACAATTCCAGATTCTTCTTTAACTTCTCGTATACCCGCATCTTTTATCGATTCACCTACTTCGACAAAACCACCGGGAAATTCCCATCCCCGTCTATGGTTCTTGACTAGAAGCACGTGATGATCTTGATTTATTACCATAACTGCTACAGCTAATTTTTGATTCAACTTTTTCTCACTCTCCTTTTAAAGCTTTAAGATATTGTTCAAGAAGGTGAAGAAATCTTTCTATATCTCTATATGTGATATCACCAATATTTGCTATTCGAAACGTTTCTAATTTATCAATTTTACCAGGATAAATGGTAAATCCTTGTTTATAAAAAAAATCATGCATAATATCAAAATTATACTTTTTATCGGAAGGCTCGATGATAGAGGTAATAATTTTAGAATGATGTGTTTCAGGAACCAAATAGGTTAACCCAAGCCGATTAATTCCATGAGTTAAAGTAGTCCATGATTTTGAGTAGCGTTCATATCGTTTCTCAATTCCTTCCCACTGAGTTTCTATAATTGCCTGCTTTAAGGCATACATAGTCTGAACAGGAGGAGTAAAACGCATTTGTTTATTCATTTGGAAATATCGATACTGATCATATAAATGAAGATAAAGGTTACGAGGCTTTATTTGCTCCGTTTTTTCTAACCGGTCTTTATTTGCTATAACAAACGACACGCCTGCCATTCCTTGAAGGTTCTTGTTTGCACTTGCGGCCAGATAGCTTATATTCATTTTTCGCATGTCAATTGGAACAGCTGCATACGAACTCATTGCATCCACAATCATTTCGATATTTTTCACTGCACAAAATTCCCCAATTTGTTCAATATCATTAAGAAGCCCCGTGGAAGTTTCACAGTGAACAAGCGCCAGATAAGAAACGTTCGTTGAAATCTTTTTTATAAAAATTTCTAAGTCGTTCATATCAATAGCCTGCTCGGCGGAGCTTTTATATTCTAAATAATTCAGTCCATAAATTTCAGCGATTTTACACATTCTCTCACCGTATGGACCATTATTGATAATAACAACCGTACCGTTATCAATTACTGAACTTAAAATCGATTCCACTGCCGCTGTTCCAGATCCGCCGAATAATACCGTAGTATACTTCTCTGGATTCCCAACAAATTTTGTTAGTTCAGTAGAGATAAATTCCATCGTCTCTCCAAATTCTTTTTCTCTCGGGCAAATGTCTTCCACTATTTGAGCATATTTGACGGTATCTGTTGTAGTTGCCGGTCCGGGGTTTAGGAGTATATTTCTCTTAACAGTATGTGGAATACCTTCTCGAGCTTTAATAATCGGATAAACAATAGTGGTTGCTCTTGCCCAGTGATCTTCATCATCTACTTCACACCATGCCAAATTATCCAGTTTATGAACATACACATTTGCTTTTTCGGAAATTTTAACGAGGCCATATTCATAATCGATCGTTTGATTAAACTGAAACAGCGTATTTGCTTCATCACAAAGTCTCTGAAATGTAGCATAAGAGAGTTTGGTTAAACCAACTAGTTCTGCATAGATACTATTCAACTCTTCTTTTTGTTTTGACATATTCTTAAGGTTATTATTTTCATCAGCTTCAATATAAACTTCATCGCCAGCACCGTTCAATTTACTCGCTAGTATGACATCTGATCTCGAATGGGTTACTAATGTTTTCAACGCATTCTTTTCATAAATTACATCTGATTCCAATAGTAAAAAATCTTCTTTAATATAATTTTTAAATTGATACAGCGTAAACAGACTTCCCGTTGTTTCGTATCTAGAATTATAAACACATTTTATTTGAGGGTATCTAACCATTAGCTTTTCATATTCTTCTTTCATATAGCCTGTTCCAATAAAAATCGTCTTAACTCCTGCTTCTATTAACTTCGAAATAGAATGTTCAATAATCGATTTTTCATCAATCATCAAAAAACCTTTAGGGCGGTTTCCAGCTCTTTTACGAATCCTGCTCCCCATCCCTGCAGCTAGAATAACAGCTGTTTTAATCATCTAAAAACACCTGCAGTCTTTCTCTGACTTCATAAGGCTTCATTTCAGGACGCCCCAGGTTCTTTTTAGATCCTTTCGCTATTTTAAGATATAAAAACGTTAATTTTTTATCACTTTTCCACTGTTTTATATACGTCTCTAACTCATTTAAGTTATGAACATGAATGGAATTTTGATACCCACAGGAAGAAGCAATATCTACAAAATTAATGTTATGAGAGACTGTATGTTGTCCCCCTGTAGAATCATGGGTTTGATTGTCTAAAAGAATGTGTAATAAATTTGCTGGACAATAGTATCCGTTGGTTGCTAGATTTCCCATGCGCATAAGCAAAGCTCCGTCTCCATCAATCGTAATGACGTTCTTTTCATTTCTGCTCAAAGCTAAGCCTAAACCAATGGAACTAACGCACCCCATAGATCCAACCATATAAAAATTATTTCTTGCGTCTTCTATTTCGTAAAGCTCTCTTCCCGTTTTTCCTGTAGCAGCCACCTGAATGGTATCATTGTCCTTTAGTGAATTAACTACTTGTAATGCCTCATACCTTGAAGGTAACTCGTCGGCTGTTATCTGTTCACTTTTCATTTTAGGAGTAACGTTTTTCATCGATTTTTCTAAAAGCTTAACTGGCTCAAACGTTCCTTTTTTTACAATAAAGAAGTAGCTTTCATTATTTTCAACAGCTTGATTAGCCCGCTGTAATTGTTTTTTAACTTCCGCAAAATCAAAAGATAAATATTCCCATTTTATTTTCATCGTATTTAGCAGGGCAGGAGTAATTTCTCCCATTAATTCATGCTGCGGTTCATCTGGACATCCAGGTTCTCCGCGAAAACTGACAAATCCAAGGACAGGAATTTTAAACGGATGAATAAGAGAGGTTAAAGGGGAAACAGCATTTGCTAATCCGGAATTCTGCATTAAAACAACGGCTTTGTTACCAGCAATTGATGCGCCAGCAGCAATCGCTACCGCTTCTCCTTCGTTTGCTGCTGCAACATATTCACATTCGTTGATAGCGTAGTTAATAAGATGTTTAAGGTAGGAACAAGGAACCCCGCTATAAAATTGAAAACCTAGTTTTTTTAATTGAGTCCCAAATACGGATGTACTAATCATTTTCCCCACCATCTTTTTGAATCTTTGTATACGTTTCGGTATCTATCCATGACCCCATCGTATATTTAACAGCAACCGGGTGAATTAGATTAATATAATTAAAGAAATCAGAAAACGTGAGCTGAGCAAAATCTTTTCTTTGTGCCAGTTCTTCCAAAGCTTTTTTTACAACCTCAGTGCCTTTTCCGGAAACTTTCCAAAGACCAATGAATTCACCATGAATGTTTTTAAAGTTTGGATTGCACGACATTTGAATCAAGTCTACTGTTTTGGAATACAGCTGTTTGGAATAGGGAAGTTTAGCAGTTACATAAGATGTTTGATTCCCCTTTAGCTCATAATCAGCTCCTGCTACGATAGTGATATCGCCACTTTCATGAATTAACTCCTCAAAAACATGTGTTTTATACACGATGTTACTATCGCTTATTAAAGTAGCCGTCCCTAGCTTATCTCTTGCAGCATAAAGATGATATAATTCTCCTTTATTAGGAAACGCCTTATCTTCCATAGCTTTGTTACGATCTACTTTTATACTATTTGTCACGCCGACTTTTTTTAACTGATTTATCTGCTCAGTTATTAAAGCTTCATTTGCTGATTCTTTTACCAGAATCATAGCGTTCGTGCTATGATTGGCAGAGCTTAAATAAAGCTTCTCTGCAATATCGAGCTCTTCAGCTTTTTGAAGACGGAAAACTTCCTCAAGCGGAGAGACATTTTTTTCTACGTTAATCAAACTTTTATCGTAATAAATCTGAGCGGACGTTTTTTGCATAGCTGTAATGGAAGATCTTAAGTTATGGTTGGCCCAAATGCTCAAGCTAATTCCTAAATCACTAAATTTATCAGTTGGAACCGAATAATATTTGGTTGGAACAATAATAACCGGAAGCCTGTTTCCCCACTCTTTCATAAAAGCTTCAATCTCTGTCATATCTGACCTTTTACTATGAATCAAAACGGCGTCAGTTCCCGCTTGGCGATAAGCTTCTGCACGCTTTAAAGCTTCTTTCAGCCCCCACCCTGCAATAAAAGCTTCTACGCGCGATACCACTACAAAATCTTCATCTTTTTGACTGTCTTTCATTGCTTTAATTTTGCCGCAAAATTCATTAATATCTGCAAGCGGCTGTGCTTCACCTTTAATAAATGAGTTTGTTTTTGGAAACAATTTATCTTCAATACACACTCCTGGAATGTCTCGCTGCTCCAATTTCTTAACTAATCTTCTTGCATTATTAAAATTCCCATAGCCTGTATCGCCATCAAGAAGAATTGGAACGGACGTTGCGTCACTCATAAACTCTAAGATGTCTAATACCTGTGTCCATGAAGCCTCGTTATTATCTCTTACACCCAGTGCTGCGGATAAAGACAGTCCACTGGCCCATATCCCTTTGAATCCGGCTTCTTCTACAATCTTTGCAGATAGCGCACTGTGAGCCTCCATAATAAACTCTAGCTGTTTACTTTCTATCAACTCTCTTAGCTGTTTAGTCTTCTTCATGTCTATCCTCCTTTTACTCTTCATTGTCTGGAATAAGTTTGTTTCTTAATTCTTTAAAAGTAGGTTTTGTCATAACACGATGCGTTACTTTTAATAAAATTATTGTATTTTCATTTAAATATGGAGCTAGCACATTGTATACTTCATCACCGGTCTTACAAAAATAGACCTTGTTAGGATCCATTCCACATTTTAAAGCTCCTGTCCCAATAGCTTTTGCTTCTTCTCCTACTACCAATAAAATATCAATCTTTGATTCCGCTGCTTTTTTCCCCATCTCTTCATATTGTTTAATTGCATGATGCCCTTCTCCTAGCTGAGGCATGTAACCTAATAAAGCGATAGACTGTTTCTCTTTTGACATATCACTGAGAACTCCAAGAGCTGTAGCCATCGATAAAGGCGAAGAGTTCCATGTATCATTAATTACCGTACATTCATTCATTCCTCTTTTAAATTCCAAATGTTCTTCTACTTGTTCAAATAAGCTAAGTCTTTGTATGGCAACGGAAATATCAACGCCCACATAAAATACAGCAGCAATGGCAGCAAGTGCATTATACACATTATGTTCACCATATCCAGGAATAAAGGCATCGTACTCTTTGTTTTGGTACTTTAAAGTAAAAGCCATTCCTCCGTTAGCATATTTAATATCTTTTGCTTGAAATTGGGAATCATCATTTTTCCCTATATATACAATATTTTGAAGATGCCTCACATCAAGCACTCTCTTAATATTTTCGTCATCTGCGTTTAAAATCAAAATGCCGCTGTCTGGATCTAGGCCTTCTACAATTTCGGCTTTTGCTTTCATATATTCTTCAGGTGTTTCACAATCAGCGAGATGGTGCACGCCTATATTTAATAGAATTCGTATTTGTGGCTGAAAGTAGCGGCACGCAACTTTTAAATAGCCCGGATAAGCGACCGGCATCTCAAAAACAGCTACTTCTGTCGTATCATCAATACTTGTTAAATAACGTAAATTTACAGACATAGAATTCATACTCATCCACGTAGCTTTCACTTTATAATCTTCAATTAATATTTGTCGGATCATCTCTTTCGTGGTCGTTTTTCCACAAGTTCCTGTAACACCAATAACAGGAAGATCAAAAAGCCCTCGATAGTATTCGATAAATTTCCAATAAGCCTCTTCTAATTGAGTTGTTTTAACAAGAATAATATTTCCTTCTAAGTTCGTGCACAGCTCAGGGTGATCTGTTATAACGACAATTGAATGATTTTCTTTCCAATACTTCCCTCTAATCGGTTCTCTATCTAAATGAAAGATGAGTGTATGATCCTCTATATCTTTTTTAGCGTAGTTTATAGCGTGTTTAATAACAGGATTTCCTGATCCATAACAAAGGTCTCCCCCCGTTTGTTTAAGGATTTCATTTAATGTGAAGTGCTTCATGTTAAATCCTCCTTTTCTTCTTCGTAACCAGCCAGTGAAGACGCATAATTGAGCAGACGAATCCCCGCCAAAGTACGCAGCTTGTAGGCTCTAATTTGTGAAAATAGACTATCTGGTTTTGCATTTATTTCAAGTAACTTTATGGAACCGTACTGATCTATACATAAATCTACCGCCAGCTCCCCAAAAGGACCCACTTTTTCCTCTACTGTTGCAACAATATTTTTAGATATTTTAGCTAATTGGTTTATAATGAGCCTTCTGTCTGTTGGATCGGGATATAAACTGTTTAATATTTTACTGAGGCGCATATTCGTTTCAGAATCTTCCGTTAGCACATCTTCACCGGTGAGACGCGCAACCATCCCCGTTCGAAGCCAAATTTGCTTTTCATTTTTTTGCATATAAACCCGTATTTCTAAATTTTTATCTTTGTACTGTTTTCTGCGAATTCCTTCTTGAACAAGATAAGGATTGTTTTTCATCAAAGGAGAAAGCAAAGTAAATAATTCTTCCATATTACTGAATTGATGCAGCTCTTTTTTATTAAGATCAAACCAAAAGATGCCTGTTGGTCGGCGAACGATGCGCATGACTCCTTTACTTAAGGCCCCGCCAAGCGGTTTTAAATAAACTTCTCCGTAGCTATCAAGCATTTCTGCAATGTCAGCAGGATTTTGTACGAGACGTGACTCTGGAAGAAATTCTTCATATTCTTTCATAAGAAGTTCATATGTTGCCCACTTATCTCCCGTAAGCTGAAACAAGTTTGAAGAATTAACAAAAGGAATTTTATAAATCGCCTGAAGTTTTGCCCTTACTTCATCTATTAAAATATTTTTTCTACCATCTATGAAATAACGGTCATAAATAACAGCAGGAAAAGGAAAAAGCCCTTCACCGTTAATAGTTGTTCCTTTAACCAATTTTTTCTCCCAATCAATATCTTCAGGTTCAAACACATATACAAGCATTCGCTTTTCATTTGCTAAGCGACATAGATGGTGGAAATAAGTTGTTTGTCTTTCAAAAGGACGGTTAGCAAGAATGCCAATAATAGGACCTAAAGTTATGATGCCTTCTGAAGCTGATAGCTTGGGGCACCAATCTTTTGGGAGAGATAGTTTATCACGGAGAGATTTAGAAAGTTGAACCATATTTGGATGGCGAAATGAAAAAGGATAAGAATGCACAGTTGCAGTTGATATTGCCTTTCCTGCACTAACAATTGTAGACTGCCCCTCTTTGAGGCCGTATTTTAAACGGAGCTTTTTGGGGATTTGGATAATATGTCCGCGGTCATAGACTTCTTTAGAAATCTTTACATTCCAATTCCTGCGAATATCATTTGATTCATCACAAGGAATTTCTTTTTCTATCATTTCAAATAGAAAAGATAGTTCATTTTGATAGTGTGGATAGCTGGATGTTTTTATAAGATTTGCCTTGATATCTTTCCACATCCGTTTAAGAAAGATTTTATTCCCTTGATAGTAGGCACGCTGCGTAAGTGGATGAAATAAAAATTCGCTTTTTAATTCATGATGATGGGTAGCAACTAGCTGAGCAAGAGCTAAAGTGGAGAGAGTAATTCTAGGGTCGATAATCCAAGAGCTTAAAGTTAAATACTCAAATCCATACGGTTTCTCACGATAGCGTCCAAGACCTCCATGGTTCGTTTTCCGTCTAAGTTTAGCGGTCTTAGATTCTTCTATCAGCGCTACTGGAATAGCAAGGTAGTGGTCAAGAGCTCTTAATAAAGATAAAGAAAGCGGGATGCCAAAATGAATATGTCCTCCACATTGATACCCTGAAAACGGCATGCTGCCTGCCCGAAAATGAACATTTTCATATGGTACCTGTGCAGATGCTTTTTCTATTAATTTTTGGATATTCTCAAATAGCTCTGTTGATGAATTCGCTTTTTCAGGCCTAACTTCTACTAATGCATACTCACCGCTATCTTGCTCTATTTGTCTTTCATCACAACCTACCGGACCTTCAACAGAAAAAAAAGTAGAAGCTGGTAGAAGCTCTCCATCACAACTTAACATAAACTCAACATCAGCACCCATGCTAAAAGGAACACTAGGCTTTAATGGATTTTCTATCCATTCACTTTCTGATGAGTTAATATCTGTGACGATACACTCTCCATTTTCTAATACCCCCATTTTGACAAAGCCGCTTTTAGCTCCCGTTACGTAGAGCGCTCGAATGGCTACGTTCATCAGCATTTCCGGTACATCCATGCTGTTTATCTGTTCTAATTTCCAACCGAAGGCTTGCGTTCGAATGGGTATTTCATTAAATACAACATGTTCACTGGTCACTACTTGTACTGTTTTTACGCTCAGTCCTTCTACTTCTAGACAATATTCTTTGTCTATTGCATATATTTTCGTAAAATAATCATATCCTTCATATATTGCTTGGTCCTTTGTATTTACGATAACAATATCTCTTCCGCTATGGTGACCATACTTCCTCCCTATCACTGGATATGAACAGGTTTTGGGGTCAACTAATTCAACAGACGGTATATTATTCAGATTAAGAGTTTGCAACGTCATTTCTTTATCAGATAATATCCCTAACTCTTCTCTCATTGGATCCATTTTGAAGCCTCCTAATTAGAACTTTCTATCGTATTTTGTTACTTTAATGCCCTATAACAATAATCAGCTACTCATATAGTATGTAACTATACAAAATAATCCTGTACATTTATCTATTTATTCCCACCATCTCTAAAAACTTTTTATGTATGTATTTAACTCGTGTAATAATTCACCGATTTTATTTTTACTGCATTTATTATAGAAAGAATAAATTTCAAACGATATAAAAGGAGAAATAGTCAATGACATTAAAATTCATTCATGGAAACTACTTAAAATACAACAAAGGAACTGGTTTTATAAGCTGTCACGTGGATGCACTTCATGCAGAACCACCTGCTGCTGATTTGTTTACAGATAAAATTGTAGAGAATTTAGTAAAGAGAACAGGATGTGCAGGAATCGTTAGTACGGTTTCCAGAACCGTAGCAGATTTAAATAGAAATCTAAATGAAACAAACCATGAGGGGATACATGAATATAGAAGAACAATCCAAGAAATTGTTAAATCTTTAAAGATAGTAGATAGTAATAATCGCCTTCTAACGCCCTATTTGCATTTATCTTTTCATGGAATGAAGGATACACATTACGGACCTTATGCAATTGAAGTGGGGACTTTATATGGACAATCTTGCTCAAAGGAAGTTAAAGATTGGTTTCAACAAGCGCTGACTAAAAAATCTGAAGATTCGTTCCCGAAAATCCATGTAATATTTGATAATAAATTTGTTGGAAACGAATCAATTGCCTTTCACAGACAAGGTGACAATAGCGGCTATCTAGGTTACAGTCATAATTTTAATACGTTTCAAATTGAATTATCCCGGACCCTGCGCAGCAAACACAGAACTACTATAGCAAATATATTTTCCGAGATTATTCATGACTTTCAACAAACATTCGTCGCTACTTAGTTTTTAGGAATCTTTTCCGTCTACTATTTCTTTTATATATTTAGGTAAAACAAATGATGCACGGAAAATTTCAGGATCAACATATTGAGTATGTGTATGCTGTAACTTCGTCAAATCGGCCTGAAGAGGATCCATTTTTTTAGAAGCAATCGTAAAACTCCAAATGCCGCAAGGGAAAAGAGGTATAGTCACTAAATATGTGCGGACAATTGGAAATAGCTCCTTTAAATTTTTAATTGTGCCTTGTAACGTAGAAGTATTGTAGTAAGGAGATCCTGATTGAAAAACAACCACGCCATCATCCTTAAGGCTGTTGTAGACATATTGATAAAAATCAGGTTGAAATAGTTTTTTTCCCGGTCCAACAGGGTCAGGCCGATCAATTATGAGAACATCATAAACTCCCTTTTGTTCTTGAATCCAATCTATTCCATCGCGATGTATCATATTGAGCCTGGTTTCACCATCGTAACAAGAAGCCGGAGTTAGCCATGTGCGGCAGATTTCTGTAACTTTTGGATCGATTTCGACTACATCAATTTGTTGAATTCCGTCATACTTCATTGCCTCCCGGGCAGGACCGCAGTCTCCTCCGCCAATCATCGCAACTTTTTGGGGATTTGAATGCGTTATAATTGGCACATGGCTAATCATTTCATTATAAATAAACCCTTCTCCTGTTGAAATTTGTGGAGTACCATCTAGCACCAACATTTTCCCATACCATTTTGTATCCACAATACTGATTTGTTGATAGGAAGATTGCTCATAGTGAAGTAGACTTTTTACTTTATACCCCATTTTCACTCTAGCCTGTCCCACGTAACTCCATATCCAGAGAACTCCATTATCATCCTTTTTATAACCTGAAAGAGGATGCTTTTCTGTCACTTTTTCCACCTTCTATTTCAAAAATTTGTGTTCTATATAAAATATGAATTATTTTTTATTTCGCTATAATTCGATAGCACAAATTTATAGGTGCTTACTCTATTAATCTCTTCTAATTTCAATTTTCCTTCCATTCTTTCGACAATATTTCTACTTACTGTTCTTTCAAAGCTTTTTAACCGTTTCTTCATCAGCACTTAGATAGAGTGTAAGTCTAAGTTATCTCTCCACCTTTATCTGCATCCGTTTTTCAGCAAAAGTACGGAAGAAAACCTAACACAGAATGATACATAAGAAAGAAAGCGTAGTATCATAATTACCATATTGCAACAGCTTTACGCTGCATATAAAAAAGGAGGTTTTTAAGCAATGTTTTCTAAACGGCCCTTATCTGTACTTCTTATCTCGACTTTATCTATGATTATTGCTTTTTCAGTATGGTCTGTCTTCGCACCTATCGCTGCAGATATTCAAGTGATGTATTCGTTAACCAATGCTGAAAAAAGTATCTTAATTGCCACTCCCGTCTTATTAGGTTCCCTCATGCGAATTCCGATGGGGATTTTAACAGATCGCTTCGGGGGAAGAAAAGTGTATTCTTTGACTATGCTGGCTCTTTTACTCCCTACCATTTGTGCAGGCTTTACTCATTCTTATTCCATGCTGCTCTTTTGGGCATTTTTTATCGGCATGGCTGGAACAACATTTGCTATTTCCATTACATATGTCTCTAAATGGTATTCACCTCAAAAGCAAGGTTTTATTTTAGGAATTGCCGGGATGGGCAACTTAGGATCGGCGGTAGCAAGCTTTAGTATTCCACTTATCTTTTCTTCTTTTGGCTTGCCTTGGGTATTTTGGAGTTTAGCAATTGCGGTAGCCTTAATGGCTCTTTTATTATGGGTAGGAACTTCAGACCACCCTTCTGCTGCTTCCCCCAAAACGCTGCAGGAATCTTTATCGGTATTAAAATTTAAAGAAACGTGGTTTTTATCCGTTTTCTATTTTTTAACATTTGGTGGATTTGTAACGTTCAGCATCTATCTCCCTACCATTTTGCATGATCAATTTAATGCTTCAACTGTAGACAGTGGGCTGAAAACAGCTGTTTTTGTCGTACTAGCAACGTTTGTACGGCCTCTTGGAGGATATTTATCGGATGTATTCGGAGCAAAAAAAGTACTCACCTTCGTCTTTACCGGAATGCTACTAATAGGGGTATTTATTGCATTTACCATCACTGCCTTCTCCCTATTTAGCGTAGGTTGTTTACTTGCAGCCATTACTCTTGGCATCGGAAATGGAGCTGTTTTTAAAATGGTTCCATCTGTTTCAACAGGAAATATTGGAGCTGTTACCGGGATCGTAGGAGCATTCGGAGGAGTAGGCGGCTTCTTTCCCCCTATTGTGCTAGGCTTTATAAAAGATACAAGCGGAGATTACGTTGTCGGTTTTTCCTTACTAGCGCTTTTTGCCCTATTCTGTCTCTTACTGAATTATTCTGGATTCAAAAAACAAGATGTACGTATTAACCAAAAGCACCTTGCCTGATTCCATGTAAAAAGCCTCTTTTTTTCAAGAGGCTTTTTGCATCAGCATTTTTAATAGCTGCTTCTTTTTACAGAAGGGGTAATCTTCACAGCACTTACTTTAAACCCTGGCATCTTACAGGCGGGATCTAATTTCTCAGAGACAAGGTTATTAACATTTTGAGAATCCGCCCAGTGAAAAGGAACAAATACGGTATCTGGCCGAATGCCCTCTGAAAATTTGCTTCTTACCACAATACTTCCATATGAAGATTCAATTTGTACTAATTCTTGATTCGAAATTTCATATTTTTTCGCTGTTGAAGGGTGGATTTCCATAAATGATTCGAAATTTCTCGCAGATAAAGACGCACTTTTTCGCGTTTGTACACCCGTTAAATAGTGCGACATCACTCTCCCCGTTGTTAAATAGAGAGGATATTTTTCCGTTATTTTTGCTTTAGGAACAATAGCTTGATTCGAGACAGGGACCATCATCGCTTTTCCATCACTATGAGCAAAACGCGTTTCAAACAGGCGCTCGGTTCCTTTATCTGTTAAGCTTCTGCATGGCCATAAAATTCCTTTTTCCGCTCGTAATCGTTCGTACGTAATACCGGAGTAATCCGCGATCCCTCCTTTACTTGCTATTCGCAGTTCATTAAATATTTCTTCAGCTGATGAAAACGAAAAATGTTCCTCTTTCCCTAAAGCTGTAGCAATTTCACATAGTATTTCCCAGTCGTGTTTGATTTCGCCACGGCATGGAAAGCTAGCTTCGCGTAATGTAACTCTTCCCTCTACATTTGTCATGGTTCCTTCATCTTCCAAGTAGGAAGATGCTGGTAAGATTAAGTTTGCTAATTTTGCCGTTTCTGATTCAAACATATCTGCTACCACTAGAAATTCAAGCTTTTCAAAAGCCTTCTTAACAAAATTAGCGTTTGGATTTGAAACTGTTGGATTTGAACACATCAAAAACAGCCCTTTAATTTCACCGTCATGAATTTTTTCAATCATCTCATATGCAGAAACGCCTTTTCTAGGAAGATCTTTCTCCTCTATGTTCCACACATCTGCTATATACATCCGGTGCTCATGATTTTCGATGGAACGGTAGCCAGGAAGCTGATCCGCTTTTTGACCATGCTCTCGGGCTCCTTGCCCATTTCCTTGACCAGTAATGGCCCCATATCCGCAGCGAGGTTTACCGATTTTCCCAACGGAAAGTAGAATATTCAAAAAATTTCGCACCGCAGCACTTCCGTCTGTTTGCTGCTCTACCCCTCTAGCAGTAAAAATCATTCCCGTTTTTCTTTGACCAAACATACGGGCAGCTTGGTACATTTCCTCAAGTGGCACTCCCGTTATTTCTTCAATGACATTAAATTCCAGAGACTCCACATATTGAATTACTTCTTCAAATCCATTGACACGTTCTTGTAGAAATCGTTCATCTAGATAATTTTCTTCTATAAGGATCTTCAAGATTCCATTGGCTAGTGCCGCGTCGCTCCCCGGTTTAAGTTTCAAGTGTAAATCAGCTATTTTAGTTGTAGCTGTTTCTCTTGGATCAATTGCAATAATAAAAGCTCCGTTTTCTTTTGCTTTCTCAAAATAAGGCATAATCGTTGGCTGACATTCCGCAATATTTGTTCCAGCTAACATAATACATTCAGTAAACGGAATCTCTTGCAAGCTATTCGTAAATCCTCGGTCCATGCCAAATGTTTTACTAGCAGCAGAAGCAGCAGCCGACATACATAAGCGTCCATTGTAATCAATATACTTTGTTTTTAACGCAACTCGAGCAAATTTCCCTAATAAATAAGCTTCTTCATTTGTAATAGAGGCACTTCCATAAACACCTAGCGCATCTGCTCCATTCTTCTCTTGAATCTCTGTAACGTTTTCTTTAATATAGTGAAGAGCTTCTTTCCAAGAAATCTTTACAAACTCTCCGTTTACTTTTAATAAAGGATATTGAATCCGATCTTTATGCAAAGGATGCTGATGCGCATTCATTCCTTTGATACATAACCTTCCTTGAGAAGTAGGGTTGTCTGTTCCAATTGTTTTATACGTTTTCCTTTTCACATGTGTTTGTTCAACTAACTGCATTTTGCACTGCATGCTGCAGTAAGGACACTGAGTATTATAGATACGCTCGGTTTCAACTTGCTTTTGCTGCTCACGAAAATATTTCAATAGCATCTCAGTCATCGTAGGTCACCCTTCTTTCCTATAATAAATATGTGATTGCACGAGAGCGCTCTGAGCTGAGCTGCTTCATTAAATACTCTCGATTGTCTACCTCAAACAAAACTTCTCTGACATGAACAATTCCTACTCGCTCGATCCAGCTCCCGACAGTTTCTAAATAGTTCCCCGTTTCACGGTAATATTGAATCAAAGAACAGCTGATTTCTACTGCTTCTTCGTTCGTTTCGGCCACATAAAACAGCTCCCCGCTTCTGGCTTCTGCGCTGCTTCCGCCAGCATATATTTCCCATCCTCTGTCTATTCTTCTTAATCCTATATCACTTGTTGTTACACTCTCTGCAATGTGAGAACACGAAGCAATACTGATTTTGATATCACATGGGGTCTTTACATATTCAAGCTGTTTATCTAATTCATTTGATAAAGCAAGAGCAGGTTCATACTGACAAATACACGTTCCTTTTCCTATATAAACAGATACATTTTTAACTGTACGTTCATATAGCTGCTGAAGTCCTCTATCTATTTCCTCACTTATCAACGGAAGATATTCTTTTTTCACTCCAATAAGTTGAATGCGCTGATCACTTGTTAAACGAATATTAGAGATGTTGTACCTTTCAGCTACATTTGCTATGTTCCTTAATTCCTGTACATTTGTCAGACCACCGTGAATTTGCGGTACCACTGCATAAGTCCCATCGTGAAGCAAAACGGCCTGTTCATTCTCCGTAGTAAATAAAGAATGTCGATTGTTTTCATAATGAGGATTCATCATATCTAAATAGTAATGAAGACCGCCTTCACATAACGAGCAGCCTTTCATGTCTTTAAACTTTAATATTTCTCTTACTTGCTGAACGGTCTCAAATTGATATTGCTGCATTTCTCTTACCAGCTCATCTTCTGATAAATGTGTACATGTACAAAAGGTTTTTTGTTTAATGATTTCATCAAACTCATCGCTTCGAATATATGTTAAAAGGTCTGTTACAAGGGGTTTGCATCCTCCGCATGAACCAGAAGCTTTCGTGCAATTTTTTATTTCATCTACTGTCGCTAAATCATTTTTCTGTACTGCTTCAATAATGGCTCCCTTTGTTACTCCGTTACAGTTGCATACGATATCTGTAAGTGGCATAGAAGTTACCGCATTTTCTTTTTCATGTTGAGAAGGAAATAATTGTACTTTTTCCGCTTGCGACAAATCCTTTTTTTCATTAATCATTTGTGATAGCTTTATAGCCTCACTGGTATCTCCAAAAAGAACAGCTCCCACTATTTTCCCTTCGCGAAAAACTACTTTTTTGTATATACCATCTAACATATTGGAAATCGTAATGGCTTTTGCACCTTGATTTTCCTTAAACTCTCCGACTGAGTAAACGTCTATTCCTGATATTTTTAATTGAGTGGAAAGAACGGACCCCCGATAACCATCGTTTTTTATTTGGCAAAGGTGTCGCGCTAAGACTTTTCCTTGTTCGTAAAGAGGAGCAACAAGTCCGTATGTCATCCCTCGATGTTCAGCGCATTCACCTACTGCATAGATATCCGGGATGCTCGTTTCTAAATAATCATTTACGATGATTGCTCTATTTGTTTCTATTCCGCTTTTTTTAGCTAGATTAACATTTGGCCTCACTCCTGTAGCCATTACAACTAAATCAGCTGCAATTTTACTGCTATCATTAAATCGGACGCCTTCTGCTCGGTTTTTCCCTATAATCTCATCCGTATGTTTGTTTAATAGAAAACTCATGCCTTGCTTTTCCAATTCTTCTCTTAACATAGCAGATGCTGCTCTGTCTAACTGTCGCTCCATTAAGAAACTCGAATGATGAATGACTTGAACATCCATTCCCAAATTTAATAGTCCCCTAGCAGCTTCCAGCCCTAACAGACCTCCTCCAATAACCGCTGCTTTTTTGTACTGTTTAGAAATTTTAATCATTTCCTGACAGTCTTCGATGGTACGAAAACCGAGGACACCTTCTTTGTCAGACCCTTTAACGGGGAGCATATACGGGCTCGAACCAGTAGCAATAATAAGCTTGTCGTACATCGTCTCTCTGTTTTTATCTGTTTTTATTATTTTTCTCTTGGTGTCTATGTGCGTAACGCTTTCTCCTTTAAATAAAGTTATATTATTTTCCTCATACCATGCAAAAGAATGAATATTGATATCTTCAAGCTTTGTACTGCCTTGTAAAACGGTTGATAATAAAATTCGATTATAGTTAACGTGAGGCTCACTTCCAAAAACAGTAATATCAAAACAATCTGGAGAATGAATAAGAATTTCTTCAATACAGCGCATTCCCGCCATTCCATTTCCGATTAATATCAGCTTTTGTTTCGTCATATAAAAACCTCCAACACATAGATTCAGACCGTAAAATATACATTTTTTATTATTTCATAAACTTCTCTAAAAGAAATGAACCTTGTTATAACTTCTAACATTAAAATCTGTTTAAAGCGTATGAGTACGTCCATACCATTCGTTGAAAGCAAGCTTTTATATAGAAGATTAATATGCTTTAAAAAGGGGTAGAAAAAAGGATGCTGTGCTTATATCGCCTTTCCCTACGCCTTATAAGTAATCTATATAAAATTTTGTTATCTTCTTTTTGCCTACTATTTATTTATTTTGAAATCAATTATGATAAAAGAAAGATTCTGAATTGGAGGTTTAAAACATGTCAATAACTGTTCACGCCACTCAGTGGATTCATTTTCAAATTAAATTGTATAACCTTCATTCCAAAACGAGATCGCTTAAAGATCAAAAACTAGAATTACCTCTGCCAGAATTCCATCAAAACCTGATCATATTTACATCAGCAGCTCATCATGGCCTTACGTTTGGATATCAAGCCATTCAATGGGATACACCCTATACTTCCTGTCCGATTTACATAGAGCATCAGTCTATTCCATGGTCCACTTTAGAACAACGTTCCCATAAGCACATAACCGAACATATTACAGCTATTTTCTTAGAGACAATGTTTTATAGACAAAGTCAATTCAAACAATGTCAATTTTGTTTTGAATTTATCATTCCTGAGAGTCTTTTTGACCATACAACCTGTCAAAACTGCGCATCACGACATTTTGGAGTGGTGTATTAACAAACAAAAGCCTGAAGATGTCAGGAAATCACTGACTTCTTCAGGCTTTTGTTACATGACTAGCTGAACAAAAAGTGGAATAACGGCAACTGTGACGACGCCTACAATAACAACGGCAATACTTGCCATGGCTGCCTCTACTTCTCCCATTTCAATCCCTACGGCTACCCCTAGCGCATGTCCAGAAGTTCCAAGAGCTAATCCTTTTGAAATTGGGTTTTTCACCTTGAATACTTTTAAAAATAAAGCGCCCAGCGCATATACGATGACTGCATTAAAAATAACAGCAAAGGAAGTAATAGCAGGAATCCCTCCAATATCTTGAGACAATGGCAGCGCAATCGCTGTTGTAGCTGCTTGTGGAAGCATTGATTTCATCACGACTTCATCCATATGAATACCTTTAGCAATCGCAAAAATAATCGCTACCGAACAAACTGACCCTACCGCAATAGAAGAAAGAATTTGCCACCAGTACTTTTTTAATTTATCAGCTTGCTTATATAAAGGGATGGCAAAAGCAATTGTTGCCGGTTCTAAAAAGAAGCTGATAATCTTCCCACCGCTGCTATATTCCTCATAAGAAAAGTGACCAATTTTCAAAAAAGCAATTCCGAGTACCATTGCCACAAATAAAGGAGTAAATAAGAAAAAACCTTTTGACTTTTTAAATAAATACGTTCCAATGCCGTACGCAGCTAAAGAAACCACGATTCCAAAATACGGATTCATCTTTCCAACCACCTTGTCTCTTTATAATTGATGTTAAGCAATACCTTGTTTTTTCGTTTTTTCACTCATATCTACATCTTTTCTTTCTTCTTTTACTTTATTATCTTTTGTCATGCCAAGTATAAGCTGTGAAAATAAGCCTGTAACGCCTAACAAAATAATCGTTGCTACGATGATAACTAAACAAATTTGAATGCCATACTGCTGCATAACACCTAATGAATTCATGACAGAAATACCTGCTGGTACAAATAAAAATCCGATCAAAGAAGTTAAAGCCGTTCCCAGTGATTCAACTTGCTCTAGTTTAATAATTTTCAAGCACAGCGCAAGAAATAACAGCACGAGTCCAATGACTGAAGCTGGCATTGGAAAAGGCAAATGCTCTGCAATAAAATCTGAAATCAACATAATTACGGAAAAAATAAATGCTTGTGTTAAAAAGCCATACACTTTTTTAGCACTCATTTCTTTCACCTCTCTCTGTTTGTTGACTTCATTATATAAAATGAAAATCAACAAGAAAGCGTTTTCAAATTAAAGAGTCAAATATTTGTGCTCACTTACAAAAATCGAGCCTTGAAATGCAAAAAACAGCTTGCCAAAATGCATACGCAAGCTGTTTTTCCCTTAAATTCCTAAACGTTTCTTCAATTCTTTAGCATATGTACGGCTGACAGGAACTCGCTCATCGTTTTTCATTACTAAATTATACGTAGAATTAAACCAAGGCTGTACTTCGGAAATATGATGTACGTTGACGATATACCCCCGGTGCACACGAATAAACGACTGAGAAGGGAGCTTTTTTTCTAGCATAGCCAGCGTATCAGCAGCATGGTAGGATTCTGTTATGGTCTGAATGGTGACTTCTCCTTCTATTAATCCTACAAACAAGATGTCCTTTATATTCACTAACACAATCGAATCGTCTACAGAAATCGCTAACTTTCCAGTTTGAGAAGAAGACTCTCCTATCGAGTCTTCTTCTTTCACAGCGTGATGAGGAACACGCATTTTTTTATATTTATGAATGGCCTGCACCACTCTTTCTTCATCAAAAGGCTTCAAAATGTAATCAATTGCATCTACTTCAAAGGCTTGTAAAGCGTACTGGTCGTACGCGGTTGCAAATATAATAGCTGGCGGATTTTTCATTTTTTTAAGCCTTTTAGCAATATCAAAACCGCTGTCATCTGACAATTGTATATCTAAGAATAATAAATCCGGCTTTTCATCCATCATTTTATCCAACGCCTCTTCGATACTTTCAGCCTCTTCAATGAAGTCTACTTCTTTTGTTCGATGCAATAAATATTTTAATTCATCTCGCGCTAACATTTCATCATCTACTATTAATACTCGCAGCATATTACATATCCTCGCTTTTTAATTCAATTGGTATAACAAACGAAACCGCTGTTCCTTCTGTTACGTCAAACTCCAGTGTTGTTTCTTTTCCAAACAATCCATGCAAACGTTGTTTAATATTATAAAGAGCCGTCCCCGTTCCTTTTTCTGAAAAAACGGGCTGATTGCCAAGCATTTGCAATCGTTTTGTGTCTATACCTTGTCCATTGTCTTTTACCTTTACGTATACATATTTATCTTTTGTCTCAATATAAACTTCTACGCGACAGTGCTTTTGTTTACGCGGAAACGCGTGCCGAATGGCATTTTCCACAAGCACTTGAAGAATAAACGGCGGAAGCAAGACATCATCTAGTCCTTCTTCAATATACATGTCAATTTCGTATTTATTAGGGAACCTGGCTTGTTCAAGCGATAAGTACGCGTGAACATGATCAAGCTCTTTTGATAACGGAATCAACAGCTGCCTTGCACCTTGCAAATTGGAACGAAAATAAATGCTTAGCTGCAAAAGCAGCTTTCTGGCTTTTTCTACGTCCTGTCTGCACAGCGCCGATATCGTATTAATGGCATTAAATAAAAAGTGAGGATTCACCTGTGCCTGTAAAGCTTTAATCTCCGCATCTTTTAGCAATTTACTTCGAAGCTCTGCTTCCCCGAGCTCTAGCTGAGTTGAAAAAAGTTTAGCCAATCCTTCTGCCAGCTCTTCCTCCACCCGGCTTAACCCGCTTGCATCTTTAAAGTACATTTTTAGCGTTCCAATGGTAGTACCATGAGAAGTAAGCGGCATCACAATAGCGGCATGAAGCGGGCAGTCTTTATGCTGACAATCAATTTGTTCTCTCGATTTTGCTTTCATAATTTTTCCTGTCTTCAGCACTTCGTGAGACAGCCCGGTAATTAAACTATGCGAAGGAACGTGGTGATCAATTCCTTCCCCTACATGAGCTAAAATTTTGTGCGTATCAGTTAGTGAAACAGCATCCGTACCCGTGAAGCGATGAATAATATTTGCAACATTTTCACATGATTCACTAGTGAGCCCCTGACGAAAATGTGGAAGAGTTTGATCCGCGATTAATAATACTTTGTGTGTCTGAAGCGCTCTCATTTGTTCTTCTTGCCGTAAAATGGACTGAATAATAGATAAGAAAATATAGCTTCCCGTGCCATTTACAATAATCATTGGAATAGCAATAATACTCACTAGCGTCCATGCCGAATCAAACGGTTTAGCAAATAACAAAATAATCAGCATCTGAAGCGTTTCCATCGCTATGCCTACAAGTGCAGCAAAGCGCGGTGTAATCGTTCGATGTTGTTTCCGGTAGGCATAGCCGATATATCCAGTTAACACCCCTGCTAAAACGGACGAAACTGCACAGCTAAACGCCGTACTCCCTCCTAACATAAAGCGATGAACGCCAGCAAGTAGTCCTACTCCTAAACCAACAAAAGGACCGCCAAGCAGACCGCCCATTTCCACACCCATAATTCGCGTATTTGCAATCGAGCTTGATGGATCTACTTTTAATAATAAATCTTCATTTCGAATAATTGTTCCTTGAATTTCAATTCCCGTGTAGTTACTAATAATGCTAAAAAGAGAAAAAATAAAAATAAGTACAGCTTTTCCTTTATAACCTTGCTGTTTGCGGAGAAATTGCCGAAAAACTTTTGTATGTGCCAGCAAAAAACCTAAGATGACAATAACTCCGACTCGTTCTACCATCATAATTAATAAATGAATCATTTCTAGCCACCCTTTGCTGTCTGTTTCTATTTTATATTGTTACATTGATGATGCCAGAAATCTAGCTGTACAAACAGAAAAAAGAGAGCTGTTCGAATACATAACGTATTCGAACAGCTCTTTCTCAGGCTTGAACAGTTTTAAAAAATTGAGGCAAGTAATCTTTATGAGCTTCTAGCATCTCATCAACAATTTGCTTAGCTAGTTTATCAGAAGCCACAAGAGGATTAATGGTTAATGCTAAAATAGCTTTGTCATAATCTCCTGTCACTGCTGCTTCAGCTGCAATCCGCTCAAAAGACTTAATTGTTTGAACAAGACCGCGGACAGGTACGGGAAGGTCACCCACTGAAATTGGCTTTGGACCATCTTTTGTAATAATACAGCTTACTTCTACGGCGGAATCAGCAGGAATGCTTGCTATGGCACCATTATTGATAGTATTTACAGGCTGAATATCGCCTTTATCCGTATAAATGGATGTAATTAATCGAACGGCTGCATCACTATAATAGGCTCCGCCACGCTGTTCTAATTGAGGCGGTTTAATGTCTAGATTAGGATCTTTATACAGTTCGAACAGCTCTTTTTCCAACTGTTTTACGACTTCTGCTCTCGTTTCACCTTTTTCATAATTAACAAGCTCTTTTTCTATCATTTCACGCGTTTTATAATAGTACATGTGATATGGACAAGTTAACGCATTTAGCGCTTTTGTAAATTCTGGTTCCCATCCAAGTCCCGCTACATTTTTCACAAAGCTGCTGTTAGTTGGATCACTCAATAAATCAATAACTTGATCTTTGACACTTACACCATCTACATATACATCTAATCCGTAGACCATGTGATTTAAACCAGCAAAATCAATTCGAATGCGAGAGTGATCTACATCAAGCAGCTTAGCAATCCCCATTTCCATTCCGATTGGTACATTACAAAGCCCTACAATCTTTTTAATGTTACTATAGCGGAGCACAGCTTCTGTTACCATGCCTGCAGGATTTGTGAAGTTAATCAGCCAAGCTTCTGGACATAACTCTTCAATGTCACGGCAGATATCTAAAATAACGGGGATCGTGCGAAGTCCTTTAAATAGTCCGCCCGGTCCATTTGTTTCTTGACCAAGCACCCCGTATTTAAGCGGGATTCTTTCATCTTTCGCTCGTGCATCTAACAAACCAACGCGAAATTGAGTCGTTACGAAATCCGCATCTTTTAGTGCTTCTCTTCGATCTAACGTTAAATGAACCTCAATTGGCAAACCTGATTTTTTCACCATTCGCTTCGCTAAATTCCCAACAATCTCCAATTTTTCTTTTCCTTCTTCCACGTCTACTAGCCACAGTTCTCGAACTGGAAGTTCATAATATCGTTTAATAAACCCTTCTATTAGTTCAGGCGTATAGCTTGAACCTCCGCCAATCGTTACAATCTTAATACCTTTTGTCATAATGTAATCCCCCCGGAAATTTTGATTGCCTCATATAAATCTACAAATTCAGTAGCCATTTCTTTTACTGTCATCGCATTCATTAAATGATCTTGAGCATGAATCATGAGCAGAGAAATTTCTGTGCTTTCCCCTCTAATTTCACCTTGAATTAACGACGTTTGGATATGATGAGCAGCATTTAATTCTTCCGCAGCTTGTGTAAGCTTTTCACGTGCTTCTGAAAAATTTCCGCTTTTGGCAGCTGCTATCGCTTCCATTGCTGAACTTCTCCCGTTTCCACCGTGTAAGATTAATTTAAAAATATATTCTTGAACGCTTTCCATTCTTTATCCCTCCTCACACAATATCTTTCTGTGTATCACTTGGTACCTCTTCAACTGTAGGCTGTGTCCCATTTTCTTCGGCAAATTTTTGTTTATCCCACATTCTAAAGAAAGGATAATAAATACAAACAGAAATTCCGATGTTAATAGCTTGCATAACTGCACCCGATAATTTCCCTCCTGTTGCCAAATAACCAGAAATAATCGGAGGCATTGTCCAAGGAACCGCAATACCTGCTGGTTTTGCTACCAGTCCTGTCGACATTGCAATATAGGTTGCTACTACCGTCACAAGAGGGGTAATAATAAACGGAATAAGCATCATTGGATTCATCACCATCGGAAGTCCAAAGATGATCGGCTCATTGATATTAAAAAGAGCTGGCCCTATCCCTAACTTACCAAGCTGCTTCATTTGTTGACTGCGTGCTTTTAAAATCATAGCTACAACTAGAGCTAACGTTGCTCCGCTGCCTCCGATATTGATCCAAATATCAAAGAACTGCTGTGTAAAAATATTTGGTAATGCTTCATGATTAGCAAATGCAATTCGGTTTTCATCCATAGCTCCATACCAAATGGGAGCCATAATTCCACCGACAATATTCGCTCCATGAAGTCCACAAGACCACATGAGCATAATAACAAGCTCGGCAACTAGCGTACCGCCTAAACTGCCGCCTAACACACCTAAAGGCTTTCCGAGCAATTCTCCAACGATATTATGCAGACTTCCAAAATGCGTTTGTTCTACTAACAAACGTAAAATCCAAATAAATGCTATTACCGTAAAGCCAGGAATAAGAGCAGCAAACGATTTTCCAACAGCGGGAGGAACTCCATCAGGCATCTTAATGACAATGTCTTTTTGAATAAACCATCTGTAAATTTCCGTAGAGAGAATCGCGACAATCATTGCTACAAAGAGTCCTTTACTTCCCATTAAAGCGGTTGGAATTCCGCCGTCTACTAAAATAGCTTCTTTGGCTCCACTTGGGAGAAAGGACACTTTATACGGAGTAGCAAGTAAAAAAGCAGCAAGTGAAATAGCCCCTGCGGACAAAGCATCTACTCCGTATTTTTCAGCTAACCGATAGGCTATTCCGAAACAAGCAAGCAGCGCCATAATATCGAATGTAGCTCCAACTGGATAGGCCATTTTTGTTGCCCATTCTTTTCCGAAAATCCCTGCCATAAAGTCGTTGTAACCTGGTATCGGTAAATTCGACAGTATTAAAAATACTGAACCGATAATAATGAGCGGCATTGTCAGAACAATACCGTCTCGAAGTGCTTGTAAATGGCGTTGACCCGCCATTTTTCCCGCGATAGGCATTACTTTGCTTTCAAGCATACTATTAAATTTGCTCATGTAGTCCACACTCCTATTTTGAAACTAGTTGAACCGCAAATTTTAACACTTGTTCTCCATTACACGTTCCGTAGTGAACAGGATTTATAACGTCAACTGGCACTCCTTTTTCTTCACCTAGCTTCTTAAACTGCGGCAATAAGTAGCGCACTTGAGGTCCTAATAAAAGTACATCTGCTTGATCAATATGGTTGCGAACAGAGTCACCAGGAACCGCCCAAATTTTATACTCCGTGCTTTGCTCCTGAGCGCTTTTTTCCATTTTTGTTACTAGTAAACTTGTAGACATTCCAGCTGCACAACATAATAGAATATTCATTTGTCATTCCCCCGTTTTTTATTTTGCTATCTGTTTTGTTGATAGTTTTATCTTAAAATAAAAGCGCTTACATTTATACACAACCTTTTTCCGCTACTAACGGAAAAATTATGTTTGAACATTCAGATAAAAAAGAAGCCCCTCTCTTAGACTTCTTTTTTTATCTAATATTTTTCATAAACACCTCTATAAATTCCTCATAATCCTTGCACTTTACTAAGCGCTGCACGACCTGCTTATCATCCACAACGCGGACTAACAAACTGTACATCTTCTGCAAATCGCCTTGATTATTCGCTTTTACACTTAAAAGGCAAATAAATTGTACGAGGTTTCCTTCCCACATAATCGGTTTTTTTAACGTACAAATGGCCCAAAACGTCGTATCCGTTTGAGGAACCATAGGATGAGGAATCGCAACGAGATTGCCAAAACTTGTTGGTGATGCAGCTTCTCTTTCAAAAACAGATTCTATAAATTGAGAAGGAACTAGTCCTAGATGAGTTAATTTCTCTCCTAAAAAATGAAGCACTTCTTCTCTCGTTTGAAATTCTTGCTGTAAATATACCAATTCTTTTTTTGTGTATTCTAATGAAGGCTGCGGTTTGTTCTTCATTAAACAATCAATTTTTTTAAAATCACTGTTTCCTAGAATAGTACTTACTTGTACTACAGGAACAGGAAGATGATCTGGAATTGGAATGGTACTAACAATAAAATCTAAAGAGTGCAGCGACATTTGGTGAAGCTTATAATACTGCGTTGTTCCTAAAATAGTCAGATTTAATCCAAAAGTAGCCTGCAGCTTATACGATAATAGCTTGGCACTCCCTACTCCCGATGCGCATACAATCAAACAGCGCTTAGGCTGATTGATAATTTTCCGACGTTCAATGGCCCCTCCAATATGTAAAGCTAAATAGCCAATTTCCGTTTCATGCATGTCGATTTCAAGGCAATTTTTCAAAACCTTCCCAGCTATAATCCCAGCTTCAAAAGCTAGAGGGTAATGACTCTTAATTCCTTCAAGCATCGGGTTTCGCAGATTCATTCCATATTTATAGCGGTTGATAGCCGGTTTCAAATGCAAGCTCATGCCAAAGATCAGCTCTGAATCTTCACTAATTCCTAAATGAAGCTCTTTTTCAATTGCTTCTAATATAGCTGCTGTTAATTCATAAATATTTGTGTCAATAAACTGCTTCACTTCTTTTTCTTCATGATTGCTATTGTTGAGCATTTTTGTACCTAACAAATGAATGGCGATATATGCCGTTTCTGACTTCGGAAAACGAATGTTGAATGCATTTTCAATCTCTCGCACAATTTCAGCTGCTACTTCATATTCTTTGTGCTCCATAATCTCGAGCAGATCTTCTGAATACAAAGAGATAAAATTTTCTTCTTGTATTCGCTTACAAGCTATAGCTAAATGAATGATTAAATTGTTTAATCCAATATCTGAAACCATAATATTGTATCGTTTTATTTGATTTAAAATGTGGGCTTTAATCGTTAAGATTGATTCTTGGGGCAGGATAGAGATTTTATTGTATACCATATCTATTTCTTTATCTTTTCGGTTGAATATGTACTCAGACATACAAAATCTCATTTTCATTTCGTCCCCTTTAGCTTTCAAGCCATAGTTAGGACGTTTTTCTAAAAGAATATCATACTTACACAGCTGTTTTTTAACGTCTCTTAAATCGTTTTGAACCGTTGACTTGCTAATATACAACTCGTCTGCTAAATCTTCAAGCTTCAAATATTCGTCTGCTAGCAGCAATCTTTTGATTAAATACTGCACGCGGTCATCAGGAACGGTTGGAATAGAAGTTGCATCAAATAATTGATTAGCCGAAAGTTCTTTTAATAGGTGATGGAACTGTTTTTCATCTAAAACGCTAAGTTCATATCCTGTCCCTCGAGCTGATTTAATTTTAGCTCCGTACTGAGACAAAATGTCATCTAGCTGTTTTATATCCGTTCGAATAGTTCGAGAAGATACTTGATTTACTGTTGCTAAATATTCACTCGTAACGGTTGATAATGTAGACTGTACGGACATTAGTTCTCTTAATATGACGATCATTCTTGAATTAAGCATGTTTGCTTCTCTCCATTCTCAGAAGATTTCCCCCTTATAAAACAAATGAAAAGGGCTGGTTATTTTAAATAAAAACAAAAAATACCTAAACAGCAACAAACAGAAACTACCTTTTTCTGTCCTTGCAGCTTAGGTTTTGCCTGCTTCATCAGTAACAACCCTAAAACGATAGGAATAAATGTCTTTATTTGTAATCTATCATTCTTTCTCTTTTTTTTCAATTTCAACTAAAGCATTAGGCTTAGTGGCATTAATGAAATTTATGTGGTCTGTTTATACCGATGTAGCCCTAATACAAACGTACGGGTTAAAAAATCTAGTGTCTCATCAGTACTTAATGACATTCCAAATCCCCCTTTCTGCTCCAAAGAAGAAAACCCATGTAAAATGCTGCGAAGACTTCTAACAGCATGAAGGGCTTCATTTTCCGGAAGATGATACGGTTTCAACACATCCAGCACTAAAAGCACAATGTTATCAGATGCTTTTTGTACTTCTTCATCCTGTATCCTTGGTGCTACCGTTGCCGTTGCTTCGTATATTCCCGGAGACTTTCTTACAAATGAAACGTACGCTTTACTTAGCTGATAAACAGCGTCTTCTGCAGAAGCATGTTCAACAGCACTTTTTAAAAGATGATATAGCTGCTGCAGTCCACTTAAAGCCAGTTCTTTGCGCAGCTCTTCTAACCCTTTTATATGGTTATATAAAGACGGTGGACGAACATTTAATTCTTTGGCTAATGAAGCAATTGTAACAGCATAAAATCCTTCACGATTGGCTAAATTTTCACCTGTTTGAATAACCTTTTTGAAATCTAGTCCTTGTCGTGGCGACATCCCTTCATCTCCTTTTTTCTATTTTTACTTTTGCTTGTTGTATTGCTTTTTCCATCAATTTTAGCGGCTGAGAAAGAATTCTTCCGTGTCCAACAGCAAGAAGTGACGGGTTTAGTTCATATAGCTTTTCTGCACTTTTAAGCGCTAGCTCTTTGCTCCACGTTCCAAAGGCAGGAAACGGAAACAGCGGTTTTAACTGACCTGATACCGCAATTCCTCCTCGCACTTGGAAAGAATCTCCGGCAATTAATGCGTTCGTTCTCTGGTCTAAAAAAGACATAGACCCAGGTGTATGTCCAGGTGTAAAAATAGGAGCAAGTGAGCCTATATAAGACTCTTCTTCGATGAAATGATCAATTTTAGTTGAAATCTTTCCTAGTTTTGGTATTCCTCCACGGATTGGGTTTTGAGGTTCTTCAGAATCGAGTGTGAAATCTCCTGAAAATAATCGATAATCTCTTTGCGACATATAAACAGAAGCATTCGGCAAACTTTTCTTCAAATTATCAATCGCTCCGATGTGATCTTCATGAGTATGTGTAAAAACAATTCGAGTAATCGGTTTTCCAATTTGATCTGCAGCTTTCAAAATACCTGACGCGCTGTAAGGAAGAGCTGCATCAATTAATGTAAGACTGTTTTTCTCT
Source organism: Priestia megaterium (assembly GCF_023824195.1). NCBI lineage: Bacteria > Bacillati > Bacillota > Bacilli > Caryophanales > Bacillaceae > Priestia > Priestia megaterium. Next base: position 744,133 of record NZ_CP085442.1, on the reverse strand, counting down.
TCGACTAAATAACAATTCACTGGAAAAAAGCGAGGCAAAAACGTCAGTTGATACAACATTCTCTCACGAACTATTCTCATTTCCTCATCCCCTATTATCAAAATAAAAACTAATGGTATTAGTTTTCATTTTAACTAATACCATTAGTTTTATCAATCATATATTGGAAAAAACAAAAAAGAGTGTGAGACATAACGAAATCAATTGAATCTAAAGACGAACAAATGGGATAAAGGAGCTCGTATAGATCACTTGTTACACCGTCCCCATAAAAAAATCCGAACACGTTTGATTCTCCATCAAGAATCAAACGCGTTCGGATCTTCCTTCAACTAAACTACTTTTGCCCTAGCCTCTATTAAAATTAAACGTCTTTTCTTTCTCCTGTAGCAGCCACTACAATCGCACTGCCTTTCTTTAACTCTTCTTCATATTTTTTTGTTTCGGCTTTTGATAAGCCTAGTGAAGCCATTTTTGTTCGAAGCTCATCTTCTCTTGTTAAAAATAAACTCGCTGCTGAATGTAAAGGACCTTCTTCAGACAGTCGAATAATATTTGTGTCCGTTACTTCTGTTAAATTTTTAGAATTTTCCTTGTCATAGGTAAACACGTATACTTCATTTTTCTCAAAACCTTTATCTGCAAATTGATTAACTGCTTCGTTAATATTCGCTCCGTTTTCTACTACTTCAACATGTTTCATTATTTATAACCTCCTGTTTCTATCGCACATCTTTCTTTTATACTTAGCAAAAGAATAAACTTCTTACTACTATATATACCCGTTTTCAGAAAGGGAAACCCGCATTTAACGCTTTGCAGAGAGTTTGAAACTTATTCTGCAGTATCCTTTACTTGGATTTATACCTCTTTCGATTAAAATATCTAAAACGATCATTCAGCTGATTTTCAGCTAACATTCATAAGACATTCATCTAGATTGCTTATCATAGTAAAGAAAAAAGACGCTAATCAGGTACTTTATACGCATAATGAATGTCTGTGTCAGAGTAAGCCGGATATGAATGCAACAATTCATATCCGGTTTTTTATATGAAAGAACTTCTAACAATATCCTGTCCTTATGCCTGACAACATACTATAATTCTCTATATTAACTAAAAATTCAGATTACATTAGGGGGTTTTACGATTGAACAGCGATACACAGCCACAGTTAAAAAAAGAGTTAAAGATCAGGCACATCACCATGATTTCTCTTGGAGGAATTATTGGGGCTGGATTGTTTATCGGAAGCGGATCACTCATTAACACCGCTGGACCGGGCTCTATTTTTTCGTACGCATTTGCCGGTTTGCTCGTTATTTTAGTTATGCGAATGCTTGGCGAAATGTCTACTGCAAATCCTTCGAGCGGTTCTTTTTCCACTTATGCAAAAGAGGCATTAGGTCCTTGGGCCGGCTACACGATTGGCTGGCTCTACTGGTTTTTCTGGGTTATCGTTATTGCTGTTGAAGCCATTGCAGGTGCAAATATTATTCAATACTGGTTCCCGTCTTTACCGTCTTGGGGAGTAAGCCTGGCTCTTACTTTTTTATTAACGATGACCAATCTGTACTCTGTTAAATCTTTCGGAGAATTTGAATATTGGTTTTCCCTCATTAAAGTCGTCAGTATCGTTCTTTTTTTACTTTTAGGTATAGCTATTATTTGTGGATTCATTCCAGGAATTGATTCTCCCGGTACTTCCAACCTTTTGCACAAAGGCGGCTTTTTACCGAATGGAATTAGCTCTGTATTTTTAGGAATTGCCCTTGTCATGTTCTCCTTTATGGGAACAGAAATTGTCGCAACCGCAGCAGGTGAATCGTCTCAGCCTGAAAAAGCCATTACCATTGCGACCAATACCGTTATTTATCGCATTTTGTTTTTCTATTTAGGATCTATTTTTATTTTAGTAACGGTTCTTCCATGGAATTCGTCAAACCTAATGAAAAGCCCATTTGTATCTATTCTTGAATTAGTGAATATACCGGCCGCAGCTCAAATTATGAACTTTATTATTTTAACAGCCGTTCTTTCCTGTCTGAATTCTGGTCTGTATACAAGTTCTCGCATGCTGTTTTCCATGTCTCAAAACGGTGATGCGCCAAAAAGCTTTTCAAAATTAAATAAAAAAGGCGTGCCGGTTAGCGCGATATTAGCATGTACAGTTATCTCGTACGTTAGCGTCATCTTTAACTACATTTCACCGGACAAAATCTTTTTGTTCTTAGTCAATGCATCAGGCGGCGTAGCGCTTCTTGTATATCTTGTTATTGCATTTTCACAGATTAAAATGAGAAAAAAATATGAAAAAGAAAATCCCGAAGCATTAAAAATTAAAATGTGGTTATTTCCTTACTTAACTTACGCTACAATCCTTGCCATCACTAGTATTTTTATTGCCATGGCATTTATTGATTCATTACGTTCTCAGTTCTTCTTAACTCTTTTAATTGCTGTACTCGTCGTAGGTTCTTTTTTCTTTCAACGTACAAAAGTGACGAGCAGCTTAGCAGCAAAAGAAAATACATCAAAATAAAAAAACTGTTCCTTTTGGAACAGCTTTTTTATTTAACAGGATAAATCTCCTACAATTTTTGTTCCGTGTAATTCAGTTGCTTTTGTTTCTTTCATAACCCGCTCTGCGTTGCCTTCATGAATTCCTCCGCCGGGCAAAATAATAATACGGTCATTAGCATATGTAATCAATTCTCGGATCATATGCAGATTTTGCAAAGCAGATCCTTTCCCTCCTTTTGTCAAAATACGGTCTGCTCCCAATTCACTAAGTATATCAATGGCTTTGTATTTATCTTTAATCTCATCAAATGCCATATGAAACGTAATGCTTAAAGGACGAGCTTCTGTTATTAACTCTTTAGTACGCCCGTAGTCGATTTCACTTTTTTCTGTTAATATGCCGAATACTACTCCATTTACTCCAAGGTCTTTACATGCTTTAACGTCTTTTTTCATAATTTGAAATTCTGCTTCCGAATATACAAAGTTGCCGCTTCTTGGGCGAATAATCACGTTGATATCTGTATCAAGATGTTCGCTTGCATATTGAATGGTGCCGTAACTTGGCGTAGTGCCTCCTTGACTGAGATTGTCACATAATTCAATGCGGTCTACTCCTAGCTTTTCTGCTTTTTTTGCCTGCTCATACCCTTCTACACACGCTTCTTTTATGTACTTCATACTCTCAACTCCTTTATTGGCTGTATAAATAAAGCCCATCTTTAAAAAGATGGACTTCCTTCTGCTATTTAATCGCTTTATGAACTTTTAATTTCTTTCCTTTAATTGTTTTGTTCTTCATTGCTTGTAACACTTTGGGACCTTTTCCATTCAGAATCTCTACATACGAGACATTTTCTTGGATTGTAATAATTCCAATATCGTCTGCGGTTACTCCGTCTAATTTCGCAATTGTTCCTACAAAATCGACTGCTCGAATTTTCTTTTTCTTTCCTCCGTTAAAATACAGCTTCATAATGTCTTTATTTAATGACTCGCTTTTATCTTTTTTAACTTCTGGACGCTCATTGATTTTTTCGTTAAAAGCGGATGCTGCCTGCTGTACTTCTTCTTTAGAAGGAGGAGTAGATGCGGGAATCGAAAAACCAATATATTCTTCAATTTCCGATAGCATTCTCTCTTCATAAGGCGTTACAAATGTGATAGCTTTTCCTTTTTTACCGGCACGTCCCGTTCTTCCTGTACGGTGAACGTAGCTTTCTTTTTCTAACGGAAGGTCGTAGTTAATAACATGTGTGATATTATCAATATCAATGCCTCTCGCAGCTACATCTGTCGCCACTAAATAGCGGAATTTACCTTTTTTGAAATCATTCATAACCTCAAAACGGTCTTCTTGCACCATTGCCCCGTGAATTTTATCACAAGGATACCCAAGATCATCTAAATCATCTAACAGCGTATTTACCTGCTCTTGCGTGCGGCAAAAAATGATGCAGCTGTCCGGGTTTTCTACTGTGGTTACGTCTTTCAGCAGTTCAAATTTACGTTCATTTTCTACTGATATAACAGAATGGTCAATCGTGCTTGTCGTCAATCCATTCGCTTTGATTTCAATATCCACCGGCTTCTTCATATATTTGCGAGAAAGCTCTTCAATATCTTCAGGAAGCGTAGCGGAGAAAAGCATCGTTACACGCTCACTAGGAAGATGTTGAATAATTGCTTCCACTTGGTCAATAAAACCCATATTTAGCATTTCATCTGCTTCATCAATAACCAAATAACGAATTTTCTCTAATGCAAGCGTTTCTTTTTCTATATGATCAAGCACTCGTCCAGGCGTACCTACAACAATATGTGTTTTTTGCTTTAATTCTACTTTTTGCTTGGCAAATGGTGATTTTCCGTAGACAGCTGCTGCTTTAATTCGCTTAAAACGGCCGATATTTGTAATGTCTTCTTTTACCTGCGCAGCCAGCTCTCGTGTAGGTGTTAACACTAAGGCTTGGGGCTTATTTTCTTCCCAGTTAACTAATTCACACAGTGGAATGCCAAAGGAAGCCGTTTTTCCACTTCCTGTTTGAGACTTCACGACAACATCTCTTTCTTCTAGCGCAATGGGAAGCACCTTGCTCTGTACTTCCGTAGGATGGTTGTATTGCAGGCTAGAAAGCGCCTTAGCTACCTTGTCACTAAGACCATATTGACTAAAACTTCTTTGATTCATTTTGTACCCTCATTTATTTTAAATTAGTGATTATCTTTATCATGACCTGATGCACTATGTTTCATTATACTTTAATTCTTCTATACGCGCTCAAGATTTAATATAGCATTGGTTTGTCAAACGAAAGAGAAAAGCCGCTCTCTTATTAATAAGAAAACGGCTTTGGTATGAGCGATGAGGGATTCGAACCCCCGACCCCATCCCTGTCAAGGATGTATTCTCCCACTGAACTAATCGCTCGTGATATGTATTGACTATATTATAGAAAGAGTTATCCAATTTTGTCAACTATTTTTCCACAGTTCCCAAGTTGGAAGGATCGTCTTTAGTTTTGATAAAATAAGAACATGCCATAAAGGAGCGTGACGGTATGAAAGCGCATATTGAATTTTATTTTGATTTTGTCTGTCCACTATGTTTTCTAGCCACTAAGCCTTTAAGAGAAGTCATTAAAGAACAAAAAGCTGAGATTAAATGGAAGCCTTTTGAACTTTGTCCTGAGCCAGCCCAGCAGATGGAGCAAATAGAAGATTTTTTAGAGAGACCTTGGAATCAATCGATAGCTCCCTTAGCACAACAGCTACACATAGAAATAAATATGCCGGACATGTCCTCAGTCCCGCGCACTCATTTAGCGCATGAAGGCTTTCATTTTGCTAAAAAACATGGTCAAGAAAGTGCCTATGTAGATGCTGTTTTTAAAGCTTATTGGGAAGATGAAAAAGATATTAGCCAGATTGAAGTCTTAGCAGAAATCGCTGATTCCTTGCATTTAGATAAAGAAATATTTACACGTATCTTAAAAGACCGGACGTTCGAACAAGTTCATAAAGATAGCTTAGTTCATGCGTATGAAGATGCTCATGTAACGAAAGTACCAACTTTAAAAATTGGCAGCCGTGTACTTCAAGGATTCGCTTCCAAAGAGACAATCGAAAAAGCGCTGTTACATGAACGTTCTGCTAAAGACAGAGAGAAATGATTTACTAAGAGGTGCATTTGATGAATATTAATTATTATTTTAGTCGGTTTTTAGCTAAGAAACCGGATAGCCCAACGTATGAAAGCTTAGCTGCTTTACAGAACAAACACATGCTTCATGTTCCTTTTGAGAACTTAGATGTTCTGTCTCAAACCCCTATTATAATTGATTTAGAACGAATTTTTCAAAAAGTAATTGTAAATTTGCGTGGAGGATTCTGCTACGAATTAAACGGTCTATTTGGCTGGCTGTTAAAAGAAAGCGGATATAAAGTCTCTTACGTTTCAGCTACCGTCAAAAAACCCGACGGCACGTGGACCATTGAAGGAAGTCACGCTACAAACCTGGTGACGATTGAAAATCAGTCTTACATCGTAGACGTTGGATTTGGGGATTCTGTTCGCAAACCAATGCCTCTAAATGGCGAAGTAGTGAAAGATGTAAGCGGCTCTTATCGTATGACAAACGTTGCTGAACATACGTATGATTTGCAGCGATGGGAAGATGATGTATGGAAAACGTTGTACCGTGTGTCTACGCTTCCTAAGAAACTGACTGACTTTACTCCCATGTGTGAGTTCAATCAAACGTCAGCCGATTCTCCGTTTGTACACAAACGTCTTGTTACGATTGCAACACCTACAGGGCGCATTACCCTCTCTGGTGAAACGCTAACTGTCACAGATGGCGAAAAAAAGACGAAAAGGAACGTTTCAGAAGAAGAAATACCTGATATTTTACAAAATCATTTTTATATTATTAAAGGATTTTATTAATATGTCCTTACACGAAAAACCGGCCTCTTATGGGGTCGGTTTTTGCACAGGAGTAATCATCCTGTTTTCTACAGGCGACTTTAAAATAATTGAGGTATTCACATTTCCATAAGGAATCAGTTCATCCACTAGCATTCTAAGTCCATCCATTCCAGACACGGCTGCTTTGATAAAATAAGAAACCGGCCCCGTTACGCGATGACATTCAAGTACATCTTCATTTTGCTCAATAAAGTCTTCAAATTCCTCTGGTTTTCTTTTTAATTCGCTTACTTGAATAAACAGCTGTGTATCTCTTCCTAAAGCTTTCGGAGACACCGTAGCGCTGAAACGCTGGATCACTCCTCGTTCCTGAAGACGCTGCAGCCTTTCTGATACGCTTGGACGGCTAAGAGCCAGCTTTTTTGATAAATCACTAATCGTCATACGCCCGTCCCTTTGCAAAATAGACAATAATTGTGCATCGATTTGATCCATACAAACCTTTCCTTTCAAAATGAATATAATAAATAAAATCTTTATTCAAGTTGATAACAGAACAAGTATTATTTCCTTCATTTATACATGTGTTTTCTTTATTTAATATCCTATCATTAAAGTAGATGATTGAAAATGAAAATTCCGAAAAAACAAACAAAGGGGTTTATTTATGCGAAAAGTTTTATGGATTATTCTTGGATGTACGATTGCAAGTATTGGTGTTCTTATCTTGCGGCACTCTCACGTAGTGACGGGGGGAACAGCTGGTCTGTCTCTTAGCTTGTCATATGCCCTTCCCTTATCGTTTGCGGTGATCTTTTTTCTAATTAATATTCCTTTTTATCTCTTTTCCTTCTTTCAAATGGGATGGAAATTTACCGCCACAACTATAGGGTCAGTGTCTTTGCTATCACTTCTCACTTCACTCGATCACTTGCTTCCTTCTTTTACACTTCCCAGCCTGATGGGTGCTGTTACGGGCGGACTAATTGCCGGCCTTGGCTTATCCATTTTATTTATGAACGGAGCTTCTCTCGGCGGTGCTAATATTCTCGCATTATTCGCGCAGCGAAAATTCGGTTGGGACCCTGGAAAAGTGAATTTTTCATTTGATTTCCTTGTCGTGCTGTCGAGCATGTATTCAATTGGACTTTCAAAAGGAATTTTCTCGGTTATGTCCATTGCGATTACAGGGTTTGTCATCAGCTATTTCAAGCAAAAGATTGCTTTACACAATCAACCGACATACGCTTCTGCGACACAGCCTTTAGATAATGTACTTTCTAAATAAAAAAACACGATTTAGCTGTGGCTAAATCGTGTTTTTTATTTACATTTTTTCTACTTTTATAAAATCAAATTGGGCTTCATATCCTTCTCCTTGAGGACTACAAGCATAAATGCCAACTTGAACAGGTTCTTTGGTTGAGTGCAATAAGTGAGTGAGTCGGAGCTGAGTCCAAGAATCTCCATCACTTGAATAACACACGGTGTAATCATCGTTTTTGCGCTGGATTTTAAAGTAAAGCGCTGATTTGTTTTGAGTAAAATTTTGGCTGGACCAATCTGAGAAGCCCTGGTTGGTTACGACTGCTCCTAATTGGTTAGGACCATCGGGATTGTATTCAACTGACGTTTTGATCCACGTATCTTTTGATACACGAATCATGAGACCTGCTTGATCGTAGCGATTAACTGGATATGTATGCACCTTTGTCATGATTTCAAAGTCGCCTTCTACTTCACGGTAAAGAAAGTGTCCATTGTCCGCTTCAAAGCCATAATGAGTACGCTGCCAAAAATCTGTTTTAGCGTCTGTTTTAATCACTAATCGATTCGTTTCTGTATCAATTTGAAATTGAGCTGGTGGACAATACCAAGAAACTTCTGAATCTAATTTTCCTTCTGAAAAGTTTGTGAAAAATACTAGTTGATTACTCACTCTCTGTCATTCCCTTCTTAGAAGCTATTATTCTTCTATTTCTATTTTGCCATAATTTAACGAATAAATAAAATATTTTGATTATTTTCTAGTAAATTCTTTTCTTTCATAAAAAATAAGACTCTTTTACATAGAGTAAAAGAGTCTTATTTTTAAATTAATGCATTTAGAATAAGTGCTCCTGCAAAAGCAATAAAGGATAGAAGCGTTTCCAGAACGGTCCATGTTTTGAACGTTTCTTTTACTGTTAACCCTAAGTACTCCTTCACCATCCAGAAGCCAGCATCATTAACGTGAGAGAACATTAGTGAACCCGCACCCGTAACGATAACAAGCAGTTCTAAGTTAACACCGGACATGTGCTCAATGATTGGTGAGACAATACCAGCCGCTGTTGTTAATGCAACTGTTGCTGAACCTGTAGCAATACGGATTAATCCAGCAATTAAAAATGCAAGTACAAGTGGTGATAGAGATAGATGTTCAGACATTTGACCAATCGTTGTACCTACTCCGCTATCGATTAATACTTGTTTGAAGCCACCGCCTGCACCAATAATTAAGACAATAGATCCTACAGGAAGCAAACATTCTTCCGTTAGTTTTTTAATCACATCTTTTGTCATACCTTGACGTTTTCCAAGCAGGTAAAACGCTGCAAAACAAGCAATTAAAAGTGCAATTAATGGACTTCCTATTAATTCTACAAACTTCACTACGCCGCTTGGCAATCCGCTAATAACAGGTGCTATAGCTGCTAAGACCATTAATAGAACGGGCAGTAAAATGACAAAGAATGAAACGCCTGTACCAGGAAGATCTTTTGATGTTGTCGTAATACGAATTAGATCAGGTTCTCCTTCTGGAATCACTCGTTTGTGAACCCATTTTGCAAAAACTGGTCCAGCGATAACTGCAGCTGGAATTGAAATGATTAATGCGTATAAAAGCACTTTCCCCGTATTTGCTCCGTAAATACTAATAGCTGCCATCGCTCCTGGATGAGGAGGAACGAGACCGTGAACAATTGATAATCCTGCAATAACCGGCAGAGCAATCAATAATATATTTTGTTTTGTTGTTTTATGAATGGAAATAACTAAAGGCAGTAGAATTAAAATTCCTACTTCAAAGAAAACAGGAATACCAATAATGAAACCTGCTACTAGCATCGCCCATGGCAGTCTTTTCACACCGAATATTCTTACGAAATAATCCGCTACCTGCATGCCAGCACCTGAATCGGCCATCAGCTTACCTAAAATTGTTCCCAGCGCTAAAATTCCTACTAAGTGGCCTAAAACACCGCCCACTCCCGTTTCGTAAGCGGCAACAATTTTATCCATTGATAACCCAGAAGCAATTGCCAAAAACAAACTCGCAACCGTTAAACTAATAAACGCATGCCATTTAAAAACTGAAACACCTACAATAACAATAACAATTGCGGCAACTGTAATAGCTAATAAGTATGCATCCATCTTGCTTTCCACCTTCCCTTTAAGTAAACGCTTTCTCTATGTAGCAAAAAAGCTCTACACCCTGTGAATTTTTTAAAAATAAGTTCCAATTATCGAAATCGTTTACATTAATTAATTTAGAAAACGATTTCATTTTTTTATTACTTAAATTATATGAAAAAAAAATTCTTAAATCAATAAAAAAACTCAAAAAAATTTTATCAATTTTCTTCCATACAGTTTTAACACATAAAAAAATCCAATCATGTTAATGATTGGATTCACCTTATTTATTTGGTGATGGTTGGATCAGCCGTTTGACTGTCGATAATCGGTTTTTCGCTTGTTTTTAACGTTATTTCTTCATATTCCCCCGGCGCTAATACACTTTTATCTCCTCTCATGAGATACGTATAAGCAATGATAGAAATGAATAGACCAAATGTCCAGGCATTATCCCATAAAAAGCGCAGTCCGGGAATCAGTAAGCCTAAAACGGGTATGGCCACGCCAATTACTAATGCATAAATACCATTTTTATTAAAACCTGTTGAATAACTGTAGCGACCGTTTACCTCATATAAATCCTTTAATGCCATTTGTCTCCTTCTTACAAGCCAGTAGTCAGCAATGGCGATGCCGTCTATAGGACCAAGCAGCGCTCCGTATGTTCCAAGCCAGCCGAAGATATAGTTCCCGAAATTAGACATAATGTACCATGGCTGAAGTAAAATAGCAAAAATACCGGTCACTAGCGCCCCCATCGCAAACGTGATTTTCTTTGGATTCAGATTCTCAATTGCACGGGCTGGCGCGACAATATTTGCTCCCACATTAATCGTTAAAGAAGAAAGCACGATAACGATTGTTCCTAAGAAAATGATAAACGGAGGGAATTTAGCTACTAACGCCACTGGATCCCAAATAGCTTCTCCAAATATAACAATTGTTGCTGAGGTAACAGCAATTCCAATAAATGAAAAAATACTCATCGTCAATGGCAAAGAGAAGGTTTGCGCAACCATTTGAGATTTCTGACTTCTAGCATATCGACAAAAATCAGGAATGTTCAAAGCGAGCGTCGCCCAAAATGCAATGACTCCGGTTAAAGCAGGGAAAAATACAGCTAGAAATTCTCCGGTTGATGTAAATTTAGAAGGCGTAGATAAAATGGGGCCCCACCCTCCCGAGTTTGTATAAGCCCATATAAAAAGAATAATAGCTGAAATACCAATAACCGGAGCAGCAATCGCTCCTAATACTTTAATCGCTTGCGGTCCTTTATATGCCACTCCTACATTTAAAAGCCAAAAGAGAGCAAATACAATGGCTGTATGACCAGCTAAACCATTCCAAGACGAAAACGAAGCGCTTAGCAGTGTATCAATTGCTTCCGTTCCAATCCATGTATTAATTCCAAACCACCCAGCAGCCACAATGGCCCTAGCCAGTGCTGGGATATGTGCTCCTTTATCTCCAAACCACAGGCGTGCAAATACTGGATAAGGAATGCCAAACTTGGTTCCAGCGTGAGAATTAAGCAAAATAGGAATAAGAACAATAACATTTCCTAAAAAGATTGTACCAATTGCTTGCCACCAGTTCATTCCAAGCGTCATCATTCCGCTCGCCATTGTGTAAGCTGGAATACACAGACACATCCCAATCCAAAGCGTGGCAAAGTTAACTCCTTTCCAAGAATGCTCTTTCATCGTAGTCGGACGTAAATCCTCATTCCAAAGGTCACTGCCGCTCAGCTGATTGTGCGTCTCATCTGTGAGCGTCACAATTCCATCTTGCTCGATTTGTGTTTTCATCCATAAAACCCCTTTTCATAAAATAAGTTCATTCCAAAAAACAAATTTTGTTTGAATTTTCTGAAATATAAAGGCGTTTGTGACGATTCCTTCTAGTATGTGATAAATACTAACGTTATCCCTTATTATATTTAATGAGAAACGGGGATACACTGGACAAATTGTAACATTATTTGAGGGAACTTTTATATATTGTGTAGTGTCAACTCTTTTGGTTGTTAGATAACCTAACACACAAAAAATCATCGCCTGAAAGCTTCAAGCGATGATCTTTGAACTTAATGTACGTATTTTTTTTGAAAAGCCGTAATGCTTTCGTATTCTTCTTTAAATAAGCGAGCCAAACGAATATAGATAGCCGTTAACTCTTTATATACTTCACTGTTTTCTTTGATTGGATAATGATGATTAGTCGCTCCAACCATATCAGAAACAACGTTTAATGAGTCAACTTCGCCAAGGCTATATAAGCCAAGGATAACTGCTCCTAGACATGAACTTTCAAAACTTTCCGGCACGGACACTTCTTGGTTAAAAATATCTGCCATCATTTGACGCCAAAGTGCAGAACGTGCAAATCCGCCTGTTGCCTGGATTTTTGTAGGCTCTCCAATTAACTCTTCAAGTGCCAATAACACCGTATATAAGTTAAAAATAACGCCTTCTAGTACGGCACGAATCATATGTTCTTTTTTATGATGCAAACCTAGGCCAAAAAATGAGCCTTTAGCATTTGCATCCCAAAGCGGCGCACGCTCTCCTGAAAGGTATGGATGAAACAATAAGCCGTCTGCTCCTGGTTTCACTAAAGCCGCAATATCCGTTAATACTTCATACGGATCTTTTCCAAGGCGTTTAGCTGTTTCTATTTCGGACGCTCCAAACTGATCGCGAGCCCATCTGAAAATCATGCCTCCGTTATTTACAGGGCCGCCAATTACCCAGTGGTCTTCTGTTAACGCATAACAGAAAATACGACCTTTAGGATCGACTACTGGCTTGTCAGTCACTGCTCGAATAGCTCCACTTGTCCCGATTGTCACAGCAACAACGCCTGGTTCAATTGCATTTACGCCTAAATTTGATAATACACCGTCACTTGCACCTACAATAAAGGGCGTATCTGGAAGTAAATGCATGTCAACTGCAAGTTCTGGGTTTAACCCTTTTAACTGATGCATTGTTGAAACAGGAGTGGATAACTGATCAGTTGTAACACCTGCTACTTTAAGTGCTTCTTCATCCCACGCAAGATTTTTCAGATTAAACAAACCCGTTGCTGATGCAATCGAATAGTCGATAACATATTCGTTAAACAACTTAAAGAATACATATTCTTTAATCGAAATAAATTTATGTGTTCCCTTCACTAATTCAGGCTGTTCATTAGAAAGCCATGTTAGCTTGGAAAGCGGCGACATCGGATGAATAGGCGTACCCGTACGTAAATAAATCTCATGACCGTTGTATTCATTTTTAATTTTTTCCGTCCATTCTGCACTTCTATTATCCGCCCACGTGATACATTTTGTCAGCGGTTTTCCCTGCTGATCAACGGCAATAACACTGTGCATAGCTGAGCTGAATGAAACGCATAAAATATCCTCAGGTTTTACATCGCTCGTTTTTACAACCGTTTGAATTGTACGTACAACTGCTTGAAAAATTTCTTCAGGATCTTGCTCAGCCATCGCGGGCGTCGGCGAGTATAATGGATACTCAATCCCATGATTCGCAATGACTGTACCGTCTACTGAAAACAATACAGACTTTGTACTCGTTGTTCCGATATCTACACCTATTGCATATTTTTTGCTCATGCTGCTGTCCCCCTACTTTACTACTTTACTTATTTACAACACCGTGACCGCCGAATTCATTTCGAAGTGCTGCTACAACTTTTCCTGTAAATGTATCTTCCTCTAATGAACGATAGCGCATCATTAGCGATAAAGCAATAACAGGAGTTGCCGTTTGAAGATCAAGAGCAGTCTCTACGGTCCATTTCCCTTCACCAGAAGACTGCATGACTCCTTTAATACTATCTAGTTTAGGATCTTTTGAAAACGCATTTTCCGTTAGTTCCATTAACCAAGAACGAACAACAGATCCGTTATTCCAAACGCGCGCTACGGCTTCATAGTCGAAATCAAACTGACTTTTTTCCAGAACTTCAAATCCTTCAGCAATGGATTGCATCATTCCATATTCTACACCATTGTGAACCATTTTTAAAAAGTGACCGCTTCCGCTTTTACCTGCGTACATAAATCCATTTTCTACGCAAATATCATTAAAAATCGGTTCAATTGTACGGAATACTTCCGCATCTCCGCCGATCATTGTACACGCTCCGTTTCTTGCGCCTTCCATTCCGCCGCTTGTCCCTACATCAAAGAAGTAAATACCTTTTTCCTGAAGATCATGAGCACGTCGAACGGATTCTTTATAATTAGAGTTTCCTCCATCTATTATAATATCTCCTTCTGACAGAAGTTCTTTTAGTTCTGTAATAACATTTTCCGTTACTTCTCCAGCCGGAACCATAATCCATACAACTTTAGGTGAAGGGGGCAGTTCATTGACTAACTCTTCAACAGTAAAGGCACCAGCTGCTCCTTCATTTGAAAGTTTTTCTACCGCTTCTTTATTTACATCATAAGCTACTACTTCATGATGGTTGTCCATTAAATTTAATGATAAATTATATCCCATTTTTCCTAAACCGATTAATCCAATTTTCATTTTACAAACTCCCTTTGAAAAAAAATTTCACATTACCTCTATTATACGAATTATTTTTCATTTTGCAATCGTTTACAAGAAAATTTTTTTCACTCATATTTTTGTGCTATACTCTTTTTACTACTAAATTCGTGGAAAGGAACATCAGTTATGACGCAAAATTGCTTAGGAAAAATTCGTTCTCACTATGCTAGATTCAGTGAAAAAGAGAAAAAAATAGCAAATTATATTTTAGAACAGCCGGAACAAATTATTCACAGTACCATTAACGAAGTGGCAGATGATTTAAATGTAGCTGATGCAACAGTCTTTCGCTTTTGTAAACGAATTGGCTTCAAGGGCTATCAAGCGATGAAAATAGCGCTGGCTGCTGAAATTATGACGCCTATTCAGCAGATTCACGAGGAAATTGCTGAAACGGATAATGAAAAAACGATTGCTGAAAAAATCTTTCGTTCTAATGTGCGAACGCTTGAAAATACATTACAAATACTAGAAAGCAACGCTATTGAAAAAGCCGTCAAACTTCTTATGAAGGCGGATAAAGTTCAGTTTTATGGCACGGGAGGCTCTTCAGTGGTGGCTATGGACGCTTTTCATAAATTTGTTCGAACAGGAATTAAAACGTTTGCATTTATTGATTCCCACTTCCAGCTTATGTCCGCTTCTCAATTAACGAAACAAGATGTAGCGGTAGTGATTTCTCATTCTGGAACAAATAAAGACACGATGAACATTTTAAATACAGCAAAAGCGAACGGTGCCAAAACGATCGGTATTACGGGTTTTCCTAAATCTCCATTAAGCCAAAATGTCGATGTTTCTCTTTATACGAGTTCAGAAGAAACAGAATATCGATCTGAAGCTCTTGCCTCGAGAATTGGACAGCTAAGCCTCATTGATGCTTTGTACGTTAATGTGATGATTGCGAATAAAGACGCCTCTAAACACTCACTTGAAAAAGTACGCGATGCCATTGCTGAAACTAGAATTTAATGTTTCGCCCTTATATATTCTTCAACTATAACATCAAACAGAGCATAGAATATATGCTCTGTTTAGTGCAGTTCTTCGCTTAAAATTTTCAGGTTTCAATTCTCATTTAACATTTTCTAAGTTGCTACATATGATAAAGCACAACTTTTAAAAAGTAGGTGAAGTGTGTATGGATATTATCTATCGCACTGCAAAACTAGATGATTATACAGAAGTAAATAAAATATTAGGGGAATCACTAGAACTCCACGCAAATGCGCTTCCTTCTATGTTTGATAATCAAATGGCTGTTTTATCTCCTGAACAATATCAAGCTACTCTTTATTATGCAACCATTGATATTCTTGTAGCTCAATATCGAAATCAAATTATTGGGGCGTCTGTTGTTGAATTAAAATATAACCCTCCCACCACATTAGCTCCTCTTTCCTACACAGCGTACATCCAATATTTTGGCGTTAAGAAAGGCTTTCAAAATTATGGCGTAGGAAAAGGTCTTTTTTCTGCTACGAAACAGTGGGCTGTACAAAAAGGAGCAAATGACCTCCAGCTTACCGTATGGGCATTTAACGAGAAAGCACGTGCTTTTTATGAAAGTCTTGGGCTGAAAAACTTAAGCTACCTTATGACTACTTCACTACAGTCATAAATCGTTCCGTTAACGGAGACTAGACACGTAGGTGATACGTGCCTAGTCTCCGTTATTCAAATAAAAGACTAAATCATTTCGACGTGTTAATTTACGCAGCTTATATACATACTAAAAGAAGTTTATTACGTAGCCGGATTGCCTTCTTGCAGCTGTTCTTGTTCATCACGCTGACGGTGAGCTAAACGACTTGCCGCACTAGAAGCTACGCTCGCTACTAAATCATCTAAAAAGGTATTAACTCCTTTTTCTTTTTTACAGTCCAGCTTTTCAATAATGCCTACTTTTACTTTATCTAAATAGCCAAAGGTCGTAACAGCGATACTGCCATAGGTTAAAACGGCACCTAAAGCAATCGTTTCATCAACACCAAACAACCCTTCGTCTTGTTCTACAATACTTTGAAGAGGTTCTGATAATTTATTTTGCTCAGCTAACTTATCAAGTTCGATTCCAACTAGAAGCGCATGCTGAATTTCTCTCTTTTGCAGTACTCTTTCTACGCTTTCAGCGCATTCCTGAATGGTTAGAGCTGGATGATAAGGAAGCTGTAAATCATACACAATTTCAGCAATATCCAAAACTGTTACGCCACGCTCTTCTAGCAAATCAAATGTTGCCTTTGCTACTTCTTTGCTCGTTGGGATTTTTTTCGCTGTCATGTCTCTCTCTCCTTTTCAAGTTGTTGTCTCTCTTTATATTAAATTCGATGAGAGGAGCTAAAAACCTTTTTTGTTTCATCCACCTGAATTCATAAACTCGTCACATATCTCTTTAGGCGCTCATTACATTTACTTGCTATAATGAAATTATCTAATCAGGAGGTTTGTCTACTGTGGAAGAAAAACAAAGTAAATTTAGCAGAGGCTTATTATTATTTTTCATTGGCGCAACAGCCCTTTTCTTTATCGTCTTAATCGTTCTGTTTCTCATGTCTACTTTTGGAAAAAGCGAAAAAGAAGCCGTAGCTCTGCTAGCAGGGAATCACTACGCTATCGTTAAGGAAGAGAATTCATATACTCTTTATGATCAAAAAGAAAACAAGCCTATTTTAGAAGATGTAAACGGCTATTTCGGTGCTCGCAATATCCGAAGCTATGTAAAAAATGACACAGAATTGGTTTCGATTGATGAAAAAGAAGAGGAATATACGAAGAAGCCGCTAGAAAAAGCCAGCCAAGCAGAAAAAGCTATGTTTAAAAAAATGAAAAAATTAGACTAACCAAAAGCGCTTCAGTCGATTCTGAAGCGCTTTTTTAATGATGCATGCCTCTTTCTCGTCATTCGCTAAAAAATTCGTTACAATAAAATAAAGAACGGTTATTAGAAAATGTGTTACAATAAAGGTAACGCTTTCATTCAAATGCATAGGAGTCGATTATTCATGTCAGAAAGTAAGCGGAAGTTAGAAGAAATTTCTTTTTATAGTGACGCACTGCAAGAAGATGTCACGTTACTAGTCTATTTGCCGTCAAACTATTCTACGCTCTATAAGTATTCCTTACTTATTGCCCAAGACGGAAAAGATTATGTTATGTACGGACGGACACCTCGTTTAATTGATGATTTAATGAACGAGTCGGAAATCGATCGTACTATTTTTGTTGGAATTCCATATAAAAGCGTGGAAGACAGACGCGATAAGTATCATCCAGAAGGAAATCAAGTAGATGCTTACATTCGCTTTTTAGCACATGAACTTGTGCCATTTTTGGACAAAACATATCCTACATATCAAATGGGAAAATCGCGTGTTCTAATTGGTGATTCGCTTGCTGCTACAGTTTCCCTGCTGACGGCAATTGCGTATCCTCACACGTTCGGGAAAGTAATTATGCATTCTCCTTTCGTGAACGATGCTGTATTACAAACGGTCAACTCATTTGCTTCTCCTTCACTTCTGGATTTGTATCATGTTATTGGAACTGAAGAAACGGATGTAAAAACAACACAAGATGGTATATTGAATTTTATTGAGCCTAACCGCCTGTTGCACGAACAAATGAAGCAGCGTGGATATTCTGTTTTCTACGAAGAATTTAATGGAAATCATACGTGGAAATACTGGCAAAAAGACGTAAAGCGTTCGCTTCAATATATGTTGAAGTAGAAAGATATCATATTTTTTGAAAATTTGTTATAATAAGCTCGCTTTATACATATTTTATGATCTTACTTTGGAGGGATTTTTTATGAAATTTGGCGTTGTACTTTTTCCATCTAAAAAATTGCAAGATGTAGCGAATTCTTATCGAAAGCGCTATGATTCTCACTATTCATTAATTCCGCCTCATCTTACATTAAAAGAAGTCTTTGAAGCTACAGAAGACCAAATTGATGAAATTGCGGCTAACTTGCGTAAAATTGCCGAAGAAACAAATCCATTTACATTAAATGTAACGAAAGTAAGCTCATTTTCACCAGCCAATAACGTTATTTACTTAAAAGTGGAACAAAAACCAGAACTGACGTCACTTTACAATAAACTTCATGAAGGCAATCTCGAACAGCCAACTGAGTATTCATTTATTCCGCACATCACTATTGGTCAACGCCTTTCAGATGATGAGCACTTAGACGTGTATAGCCAGTTGAAGCTTGTAGATGTCGCTCATGAAGAAACAGTGGATCGCTTTCATTTAATGTACCAGCTTGAAAATGAAACATGGACTGTGTTTGAAACATTTCGTCTTGGAAAGGGATAAGATACGTGAACATCAAAGTACTAACGAACAAGCAAGATCATTCTGATGCTTACTTCGTACGTCAAAAAGTATTTGTAGAAGAACAGCAGGTTGATGTAGAGCAAGAAATCGATGAATACGATTCCGAAGCCCTGCATTTAGTTGTATACAAAGGAACTGCACCAATTGGGGCAGGACGCTTCCGTATGGTAGAGGACTATGGAAAAGCCGAACGAATCTGCGTTCTTTCTTCTTATCGAAAAGACGGTGTAGGAAAGCTTTTGATGGATAAGTTAGAAGCGCTCGCAGCAGAGCATGAGATTGAAAAGATTAAGCTGCATGCTCAAACGCATGCGGAAGGATTTTATAAAAAGCTAGGCTACGTAACGGTTTCAGGTGAATTTATGGATGCTGGAATTCCACATGTAGAGATGGTAAAGAAACTAAGTAAAAAACACTAGGAATTGAACCTGGTGTTTTTGCTTTTTTAAAGGATAAGAACCTTTGCTTCGCTTATACTAATACCTAATCATGTGAATTAGGTGAAAATATGGATGAACTTATCGGAATTGCATTAGAACTCTTTATCGGATTTATCTGCTTGTTTATTTTAACTAAATTTTTAGGTAGAGCGACGATCACTCAGCTTACCACTTTTGATTTTATCTCTGCTCTTGTATTAGGAGAGTTAGTAGGAAATGCGTTATATGACTCAGAAGTAGGAATAGGCAAAATTTTATTTTCTGTTATCTTTTGGGGAGCGCTTATTTATGTCACCGAAGTTATTACTCAAAAAAATATTCGCCTGCGTTTGTTTTTAGAAGGACGGCCATCTATTATTATTCGAAAAGGGAAAATTTCGTACAAAGAACTTAGCAAAAATCGATTAGATATCGATCAGCTTCTTCATATGCTTCGTTCAAAAGACATATTTTCCATTCGTGAAGTTGAATATGCGATTTTAGAAACAAATGGATCACTAAGCGTATTGCCAAAATCTGATTATGCTAAGCCAACAAGAAGCGATCTACAGCTGCCTCCTTCTGAACCTGTTTTATCTATCGCCTTCGTCAGTGATGGACGTTTGCTTTTGAAAAACTTGATTCAGTCAGGTTTTGATGAAGACTGGTTAAAGACACAGTTGAAAAAACAGGGATTTACCGACTATAAACAGGTGCTTTATGCTGAATGGCAGGAGGGCAGTACACTTTTTATTGAATCTTACTAAGATGTTTTTTACTTGTTCATTACTTTGTTAGAAAATCGTGAGCGCATTCATTCTGCTGCGTTCACGATTTTTTCTATTAGACACGTGTATTAATCACTAGGCCCTTATTTGTTAGCTTGCTGTATACACGCTCTGCTGCTTGAAGCTTTTTTCGCTTTTGTAATGAACTTGGCGTCAATTCCAGTGAGTGAGAACGCGATTCAAACTCTTCGTCAAAGCTTTTTTTCTCAATAGGCCAAATACGATTTGAAAAAGAAGCATTATTTTTTTGAAGGCGATTTGCATATTGAATAGATTGATAAGGTGTGACGGGCAGTATATATCCCATATGGACCCTCCTCTTTTTCAAGATACCTTCTACTCCCAGACCTCAGTATTTTTCTCAAGAATTATCGACATTAAAACAGCTCACTTAAACCCTCTACTTTAGACTTGTTCAAAACAGATGGCACCTTGTATCTATACCGCCTTTTTTGAACATATGTGATGTCTTATTCAATATATACCCTTTTTTACATCCTATCCCTCCAAAAATATCCGTGCTCTTTTTAAAAAAAGATGATTTTGATATGATAGACTTTGACTATAAAACAAAAACTGTGCGTATACACACATCTATATCGATGTAGAACGAGAGCGGCTTCTTGCTTTAACTCCCTCTTATTTACTATTGATTATTCATGTTTTAAAAAGGAGGCCATGTTTTTTGCAACGTGCACTTTATCAAAATCAGATACTTAATCTCGCTATAACGGCTAGAGACCGATTTCAATATTTATATGAAGCTAGTCTCCGAGGAGAAATGACATGTGCTCACTGCGGAGAACCAGTTAAATTATATCTGGGGATTGAGCATTCTCCTTACTTTTATCATGCTCAAGTTCCCCATGAAAGAGAAGAGTGTTCAGACACACTATCAGAAACAACAGCTGTACAACAAATAAAAGAAAATCCGGCTGAATACAGAGAAACCAATGGATTTCGTATTCCTAAAGGACGAGCTATTGGTGAGAAAAGTTCAACTGTAAAAGAGAAAGCGACATGGAGGTCTTCCGCACCTTTTTCAAGTGTTCCTGCTTTTCGCTTAAAACCAGCTGTTCCTAAACACTCTGACTCTCCTTATT